>NZ_JAHXBV010000011.1:0-153077 GCF_019915905.1 Halomonas sp. ANAO-440
CGATTAGAAGCCGCCTGATTCCAGGTTCCAACAAGCTTGACAGGCATCGGCCCCAGGCTATGGCAAAGTCGAGCCCTGCCAGTAGCGCAAATATCCAAGTCAATAAACCGGTCAGTACACTGACAGCGGTTCTGACGAGCATGTAGCGGCGAAATTTCCACCCGAGGATATGAAATGCCCTCAGCAGCCGGTCGGCTGCATCCGCGCCAAGTGCATGAGGAAGGCGATGCTGGAAGGCACTGGCTTCCAGCAGGCCCAGGATCAGAAAAATCAAGGTCAATGCCACGAAGCCCATGATCGCATTGATGCGCAGTACGGCCTCATGAACCAGGTGAAAGAGTCCGTTGAGGCTGAACGGATCACCTGCGGTGGGCCAAAGGCCAATCCCCCTTCCTTCGAGCCAGAGACCGATGGCGCGATAGGTCTCCTGTGCGCGATCGCCGTACAGGGACAGGCCGTCCGCAACGGTGCGGACGCCGTAACCGATCAGCAGGAGAACGGCTGCCGTGGCAACCAACACGAGCAGAACCGAAATGATGAGCGCCAATCCGCGCAGTGCTCGTCTTCTCTTGAATGCTCTGTGCTGGTAAACAGGCCACACCAGCGCCATCAGAAACAGCGAGAATGCCATGGGCGCGGCGAGAACCCGTAGCCAGTAGAGGGCTGCGACGATAAGGATGATCGCGATCACCCAGAGTGGATTCAGTATCGGTGACCCATGGTGGTCGTACATGATGTTTCACGTTTCTCCCGAGTCTATTCTCTTCTTCATGGCCAATGGCCAGCCGTAGAGCCCGCGAAACGCGATCTCGCTGGCACCGTCGCGTAGCGTTCCCGCGAGTTCGAGCCAGGAGCCGATCATCGCGCTGTTCAGCGCCTCCCATTGGGGAAACGGGTTGTCGGTGTTGAGTGGCTCGCGTGCGGTTGCCACGGAGGCTGCCAGCTGCTTCACAGAGGCCATCCAGGGGTTAAAACGCTCGGCATACAGCAAACGGCTGGTTCTGGCGGGGTGTAGTTGGCGTAGCGCCTCTGCCGTCCATGGATTGGACATTAGCCGTACCCAGGGGCCAAGAAACGTCTCGTACAGAGCCACATTGTGCTCGGACAGTGCACGCACCCGCTCGAACGCCGGAACCTGGTCGGGATAATCCAAGTCCTCCACGCGACGTTCCTCGAAGTGCACCCGGAATTGCGGCTTGTGACAGTCGGGGTCGCCGGTGGGGTTATCGATGTGCATCTCGTAGAGGCCGTGCGCCAGGTCTTTCAGCTCACCGACACTCTCGAGGATCGCCCGATGCTCGAGTCGGGCAACCTTGGCCGAGACGAAGATGCCCAGATGGCCTACATGGGGGTTGATCAGATAGACGATGCGCTGGCCCGAGGCCTTGAGCGCCGCGGTGTCCGGGTAGACCGCCGGGATCCAGTTCAGCGCTTGATGGGGCGGGGTAATGTTGTCGCCGCTGGAGGCGAAGATCACCAGCGGATTGCGGATGCGCCGTAGATCGACGGTGCAGCCCGGACATACCCTGAGTTCGCCGCGTTCGAGCTTGTTGCCGACGAAGAGGTTCCCGACAATGGAGGTGATCTCTTCCTTGCTCAGTGCGAAGAAACCCGTCCACCAGCGCTCGAAGTCGAGGAACCGCTCGCGCTCGGTGTCGATATGGGAAAAGAGCTGGTACTCCTTCTGCCAGAGGGTGTTTGCTGGCTTGAGCGATTCGAAGTTGGCGGCCAGGTGGGCGCCGTCGAAACGCCCATCGCCCAGGTCGGCCAACAGGTGTGCCAGCCAGGCGCCGCCCATGAGCCCGCCGGCAAGCCGCATGGGGTTGACGCCGGACTCGCCCGACCAGTAGGAGAGCGGAGAGCCATTGAGGACCGCGGGTCCCACGAGGCCCTCGCAGTCGGCGGCGAGCAGGGCGATGGCCCAGCCCGCCTGACAGTTGCCGTAGAGCACCGGCGGCTTGCCAGGATGGCGCTTGGCCACCGTCTCGACGAACCGCCGCAGGACATGCAGTACATCACCCAGCGTTTGACCGGCCACGGGCTCCGGAAAGAAGGCGACGAAGTAGACCGGGTGGCCTTCGTGGAGCGCCATTCCGACTTCGGAGTCGCGCTTGAAGCCGCCGATGCCTGGGCCATGGCCGGCGCGCGGATCAAAGATGACTACCGGCGGTTTGCTGGCGTCGAGGCAGTCCTCCAGGCAGTCATCCCCCACCCGGGTTATCCGCAACAGCGCATAGTTGGCGGGGCGTTCCAGCCGACGACCGTCGAGGACTGTCT
The DNA here is from genome assembly GCF_019915905.1 of Halomonas sp. ANAO-440. NCBI lineage: Bacteria > Pseudomonadati > Pseudomonadota > Gammaproteobacteria > Oceanospirillales > Halomonadaceae > Halomonas > Halomonas sp. ANAO-440. The sequence goes on from NZ_JAHXBV010000011.1 coordinate 2,278, forward strand.
CGTAGTCGAAGTCGAGCAGCGTCGGCTTGCCGGCCCGCTCGTGCTCGAGCATGTTGTTTGCGCGCTCACGCAGGGTGTCCAGATGGAGCACGCTGCGCTGCCAGAGATCGGTCTGGTAGCTCAACAAGTTGGGCATCATTTGATTGTCCACCGTACCCGACAACAGCCGAGCCGTCGTCGTAGTGGAAGGTTGCTGAGCCATTTAGAGGTCCTTGGAGCGGTTGGTCTGGTGGACCAGGCGCATCGCTTCATGCTCTTCGAGCTTCAGGAGCTCACCGATCAGCTTGCGCGTCTCGGGAATCTCGGTGCGCCCTTCGAGATAGCGATAGAAGCCGATGACCTGCTCATGGAGGTCGAAGATCTCCTGGCAGATCTCGTCGAAGCTCATCTGGGCATAGGGCGCGCTGCATGACAGGTGGGGCTTGATGGGCGCGTAGGCAATGTAGTCGTAGAGCCAGGTATTCAACGCCTTGGTGGCAGCCTGCTTCTTGAAGCTAGTGACGGTTTTCTCCAGTGCCGCCTCATGATCCGCTAGATATTCCAACAGCCACTTGGCGCGCTCCTCCTCCTGCCGCGTTGAACAGTGCTTCAGGCACCTGGCCAGATGCTCATGCAGGGCCCGAGTCCACTCGACTACATCACGAAAGGTTTCAACGTTCATGGCAATCACTCACTTTACTGGTGTGTATCAAGACATGAGACCAAGTATCGAGATCTCAGTTAGGACACCGGTGACCGTAGCACCAAACCGACAACGTTCATGGGTATGCCCGTGCCGCGGCACCGAGTAGAACGGATGTACGGCTTACAGGCGCAGGCGCTGGGTGAGCAGATAGATGGGAGCGCCGGACTTGGACGGCTGTTGTCGAGGTGTGCTGGAGACGGATCTAGGGATGGGGGCAGGCGTCGGTTTGGTCGTGACCGTCAGGGCATCCTCGAACTCGATTTCCTGCTGATCGACACGTAGGACTCCCTTAGGCAGGGTGAACTCGCCATGACCGTGCCGGCAAAGTGGCCCTTCTTCATGCCGCGCTTTAGCAGCCACCGTGGTGGAAGCGCCCTCAAGCACCATTACCGCGTGGTGCCCGGGATCACCGGCCTCGGGATCCGGGGCCTCGGCATGGGCCAGCGCGAGTCCACTCAGCAGCAGCGCAAATAGCCCGACCAGCAATAGCCTTGCCCACTTCATGGGAGCATACGGCACTTGGCGGTTGAATAAGCTGTGAGGGTGCATGGCGCATCGCTGCCTGACGCTGAGTGATCCTATTCACCATAGCTCACTGGCATCTAATGTCGCTTGATCGACATCAAGTGATATACATCACCCAACCTGAAGACAGGTCACGGTTTGCCTAGGTGCGTACGGCGTGGAAGACTGGCGGCTGTGCTGTTTGGGAGAGGTTTCATGACAGGAACGCAAGCCGGTTACGGCCCACTGAAGCGGCTGTTGGCTAGCCCGGAATTCAACGTGGCACTCTTTGCCTTTCTACTGAATTTCCCCTGGGAGTTCCTGCAGGTGCCGCTCTTCGTCGCGATGCCGGAGATGGCGCACTGGGACGCCGTTCTCTTCTGCACCCGGGCGACCCTGGGCGATGTGCTCATCGCCCTGATCGCTTTCTGGGTCGTGGCGGGTCTGCGCCGACATCGCTACTGGCTGCTTCGCCCCGATACGCGCTCGATCCTCGGCTTCTTAGCCATTGGCATCGTGATCACGGTCGGGCTGGAATGGCATGCAACGGAGATCCAGCAGCGCTGGCAGTACGCTGAGCGGATGCCTACCCTGCCGCTGCTGGGGACTGGGCTGGCGCCGCTGCTTCAGTGGCTCCTACTGCCGCCGCTGATCCTGTGGTTGGCACGACGCCAGATGCTCGGGGAGGCGTGTCTACAATAAATTGGCGCACCCCACCGCGCACTCCACCGTGTTCTGCTCCGGGCTTGATGGACACAAGGTCGTAGACCTGGAGAGTCGTCTCATCCCCGGCCATGAAAGGCATGGTCATCAGTACGGCCAGTATCAAAAAGAAGGGGATGCCCTGGGCCAGAGCGATCGGGTTTGTTGGACTTGGGAAGCATCGAGTCATTCCTCCATTGGTATTCAGGGCCTGTCAGTGAGCGGCAGGGAGAGGCAGAAGGTAGTGATGCCATCCTGTGAGGAGACCGTGACGTCACCCCCATGCGCTTTGATGACGGATCGGGTGATGGCGAGCCCGAGCCCGGCCCCTTCTCCGTGGTGGCTGCGGATGTTGTCGGCGCGGTGGAAGCGCTCGAATAATCGTGGAAGTTGATCGGCAGGTATGGTTTCGCCGGGATTGCTGACGCTCAGCTGTGCCCAATCCTGGGACGGGGTGATAGAAATCTCGATGGTGCCGCCGGCGGGCGTGTGGCGCACGGCGTTCGAGATCAGGTTGGAGAGAGCGCGACGCAGCATCAACCGGTCGCCGGTTACCGTGGCGTTTCCGGATAGCTGTAGCTTAATGCCTTTTTCTTCAGCGAGAGCCTCGTAGAATTCCAGCAGCGCCTCTGCTTCCTGTTCAAGCACCACGGTCTCGAACGGGTTCGGTAGCAGACCGTGGTCGGTCTTCGCCAGGAACAGCATGTCGGCGATCATCCTTGCCAGTCGCTCGAACTCTTCCAGGTTGGAGTGCAGCACCTCACGGTAAGCCTCGGCGGAGCGCGGCCGCGACAGCGCGACCTGGGTTTCGGTCAGCAGGTTAGAGACGGGGGTGCGAAGCTCATGTGCGATATCTGCGGAGAAATCGCTGAGACGCTGAAAGTCGGCTTCCAAGCGGTCGAGCATACCGTTGAAGGCGCTGACCAAGGCCAGCATCTCAGCCGGAGCATCTCGCTCGGATAGGCGCTCGCCGAGACGGTCGGCGGAGAGCTTGCTGGCGGTGCGGGTGACCCGGCGAAGTGGTGCTAGGCCGTTGCGTGCGGCTAGCCAGCCGAGATGCGCCGCAATCAGCGTCGCCATCGTTATTCCGGTCCACAGATGGCGGCGGATGTCGCTGAGGAAGTGTGCATGGTGGCTGATATCAAGCCCAATCAGCACGTCCAAGGGAATTGGCTCGGGCAGTGGAAGCGTCTTCTCGGCCTCTCGGCCGATGAAGCTGCGCCCCTCATGCTGCCAGCGGGTCTGGGCGGCGACCTCATTTCCCTGCTTTGCTGGTGTTAGTTGCTCGGGCCGAAAGGCATAAAGCACCTCGTCCTCTTCGTCTCGGATCGAGAGGGCCAGGGTGTCATGACTGGCCAGTATGGTGTCGAGTTGAAGTAGCAAAGCGTCGAATGCCACGGATGAGTGCGCTTGCCCCAGCAGATTATCGATCATGGTCATCTTGGCACTCAGTTCCTGGCTATCGATTTGGTCGAAGTGAGTGTCGATCAGACGCTCCATCAATAGGCCAAGTACCAGCAGCAGGCTAGCGGTCAGCATGGCGAACAATAGTGCTAGACGCGCGGTTAGGGAGAGTGGCTGCCGTCTCATGTGATGTCAGAGGCCTCCAGCACATAACCCATGCCGCGAACGGTACGTATCAGCTTGAGGTGGAACGGGCCATCGACCTTGGCTCGCAGCCGCCTGACGGCAACATCAATCACGTTGGTGTCGCTGTCGAAATTCATGTCCCAGACCTGAGAGGCGATCAGCGAGCGGGGGAGTACCTCACCCTTCCGACGAATCAGCAGCTCGAGCAGGGCGAATTCCTTGGCGGTAAGGTCGATACGCTCACCAGCTCTTGTGACTCGGCGCTTCAGCAGGTCAAGCTCCAGGTCAGCGGCCCGGAATATTTCGGGCTCGCGGGTCTTGCCGCGCCTGAGTAAGGATCGGATACGAGCCAGCAGCTCGGAAAAGGCAAACGGTTTTACCAGGTAGTCGTCAGCTCCGAGCTCAAGCCCCCTGACTCGGTCGTCAACTTCGTCCCGGGCCGTCAGAAACAGGACGGGGACATCCTGCCCTGCGCGTCGCACCATCTGGAGAATGGTCCAGCCATCCATCCCCGGCAGCATCACATCGAGAATCAGAAGGTCATACTCCTCATTCTGTGCCAAGTGGAGGCCATCCAGCCCATCGCGCGCCAAGTCGACGACAAAACCGGCCTCCCTAAGGCCCTGGGCAAGGTAGTCACCCGTTTTCGGCTCGTCTTCAACAATCAGAATTTTCACGACGCCTCCGTTTTCTGGCCTCAATAGAAAATGACAAACATGTCATTTTGGGGTCACTTTCCTGTCCGTTTCTATTAGTTACTATGAGCACATAAAGACGAAGCGGGAGAGGAGTAGACAAGAGACATTCTACCACTTTTCCACATCAGAACCATAGAAGTCTGACGAAGTGAACCGCAGTCCTAGTAAACTTTAAATTAGATGAGGTGTAACATGCTTAAGAAAATCGCTCTCGCCACTGCTGTTGTTAGCATGTTCTCTGTACCGGCTTTTGCCAGTTTTGGCAGCGCAGCAGAGAACGGAAATTTCCTCCAGGAAGGCAGTACCACTAGCAAGATTATTAACAGTGGTCAGGCGCATACTTACTATCTGGATGTGGAGCAAGCCACGGCAGTGAAAATCGGCAGTGACCATTTCCCTGGTGCCACTCACCCCTTGCTCCGTATGAGTGCTCAGCTCGTGGATGCGCAAGGTAACATTGTCACTGAAGCGCAATCATCTGCTGGAAATTTCGAAATTCAAGAAACTCTTCAGCCTGGCCAATACCGACTGATGGTATCAGGTGACTCCGCTCCCGGTGGAGATGGCTGGGAACCGCATCGCTACAGCTTGCACGTTAATTTTCAGTAATCAGATTATCAAGTCATTGTTCTCTAGGAGAATTGGCCGGCGCAAGTCGGCCAATTTTATTCGGGCCTGTTTGAAGTGTGCGCCACATTTCATGGCAAATAATGATGATTAAAGTAAACAATCTTCTAGAGGCGGGGGGATAGTTTTATGGGCTATAAAACAGTGTGTATGCGGGCTGCCCTGATGTTGAGCGCCGCATTGTTCGTTCCCTCCCTGGTGCTGGCAATGCCATCGCTCTCGCTCAGCGAGGCCGAGCGCCTTGCCCGTATCGACGATCCTGCCACACTGCGCTTTCAGGAGCTGGCTGAGGCACGCCGGGAGGCTGCCATTTCGGCAAGTCAGCTCCCCGACCCCATGCTGATTGTCGAAGTCATGGATGTTGCCCGCGATGGCTTTACAGTCGAAGACGACAGCATGACTCAGTTACGGCTTGGCATTCGTCAGACCTTCCCCAGAGGCGATAGCCGCCGCTTTGCAAGCGAGCGGGAATTGGCCATGGCACAGGCGGAGGAAGCGCGTAGCAGCAATGCTGAGCGCGCTGCCATCCGCGCCGTTCGCCGCGCTTATTTATCTCTTTATAACCAGCGCGCCGTACTTGAGGTGCTTAAGCAAAGCCAGCCATTGTTCGAGGATCTGCGTGAAATTACCGAGCGTGAATTCGCTTCCGGTTTCGCCGATCAGCAGGATCTCTTGCGTGCCGAGCTTGAACTTGACCGACTGCATGATCGCTTGCTGAACACGCAGGCTCAGGAATCAGCGGCGTTGGCCCAGCTTTCTCGGTGGGTCGGCCTGGAAGCCGTGGCAAGACCCCTACCGTCGGACTTTCCGGAGCTTTCCGAACCGACGGGCACGTTACTAGCCCACCCCTTGTTGGCGGCGGAGCAGGCAATTGTCGATGCCGGAGCCCATGGTATCGAGCTGTCGCGGCAGGGCTATAAGCCGCAATGGTCAGTCGAGCTCACCTACGGCACCCCGACTGAAAGAGGCATGGGCATGCCTGACCGCATGTCGGCCATGGTCATGGTCGATTTACCTCTTTTCACTCGCCAGCGTCAGGACCGTGACCTGTCTGCCAGCGTACACCAGCGCGAGGCGGCTCAATACGCGTGGCATGAGCAGGTACGGGAGATGCAGCGCCAACTCGAAGAATCGCAGGCCAGGTGGCGACAGCTGAGCGAGCGTGAACGCGGTTTCGTGGAGCGACTCATCCCCCAAGCCAAGGCGAATGCTGAGGCGGCCGAGCATGGCTACAGAAACCGGACGGTCGATTTTACTGCCTACGTACGCGCTCGACTCATTGAGTTGGACACGCAGATCGATGCGATAGGCATCGCCACGGCACGACGTCTTGAGCAGGTGGATCTGCTCTATCTGTTGGGAGAGGACGCATGAGAGTTCTGGGAGTAATTGCCATTCTGGGGGTGGGGGCCGCATTGGGTGGCGCTGCCATGAATTACTGGCCGGATTCACATGCTCACGTTGCTGCGGCAGATGAACCGGCGAGTGGCGAGCGTGACATTCTTTACTACCGGCATCCTCACAACCCCTCCGTCACGTCTCCCGAGCCACGCAAAGATGAGATGAGCATGGATTTCATCCCGATCTATGCGGGCGGTGGTGATGCTGCGGCACCCGGCACGGTGAGCATCAGCCCGGTGGTGCAGCAGAACATGAACGTGCGCATCGGCTCGGTTGTTCGCGGCGATCTGGCTCGCCTGGTCGAAACGGTGGGTTTCGTCGATTACGACGAGTCGAGTCTGTCACATGTCCATCTACGCACCGAAGGATGGATCGAAGACCTCACGGTTCGAACCACCGGTGAGCGGGTCGAGGAGGGGCAGCTGCTGTTTCGCCTCTACTCACCCGAACTCGTCAATGCGCAGGAAGAGCTGCTGCATATCGTACGCCGTGGCGGCAGTGCTGCGCCGGCACGTGAGCGTCTGAGGGCGCTGGGTGTCAGTGCGGCCGAGATCGCCGAGGTCGAGAGAGCCGGCGAGCCGCGCCGGCTGGTGTCGGTACGGGCACGGCAGGGCGGTGTCGTGGAGTCGCTGAATGTCCGTGAAGGCATGTATGTCACGCCGGGCACCGAGGTCATGACCATTGCCGATCTGTCGCGGGTATGGGTGATGGCCGATCTGTTCGAGCATCAGGTCGATGCCGTGACACGAGACGATGCCGCTCACGTGAAATTGCCTTTCCGGCCCGGCGAACGTCTGGAGGGCAAGGTCGATTACATCTACCCGAGCTTGAACAGCCCGACCCGTACCGTGCGAGTGCGATTGGCCTTCGACAATCCCGGGGAACGGTTGAAGCCAGGCATGTACGCGGACGTTCATCTGGCGCCCCGTCCTTTGCTAAGTGTGCTGCATCTCCCTGCCGAGGCGGTGATCCGCACCGGTAGGCAGGATCGCGTGATCCTGGCGCTGGGAGAGGGGCGTTTCCAGGCTCGCGAAGTGCAGGTGGGTAGCCGTGCCAATGGTGACCTGGAAATCATCGATGGTCTCCAGGAGGGGGAGCGAGTCGTCCTCTCCGGTCACTTCCTGCTCGATTCCGAAGCGTCAGCCAGTGCCGAGCTTGGCCGCATGCTCGAGGCCGTGGAAGAGGAAGTGGGCGATGAGGTCTGGGCGGATGGTCGCCTTCTCTCTGTCGATCTGGAGGCACGGATGGTGAATGTCGATCATGAGCCAATACCCGTGTTGGGGTGGCCTGCCATGGTCATGGACTTCGCCGTGGCTGACGACCTTGAGCTTGATGGCCTGCACGAAGACATGGCGATGCGCTTCCGCATGCACGAGCGTGAAGAGTTCGTGTACGAAGTCACCGCTATCGAGCCGGCGGCTCACGACCACTGAGGAGAGGTTGCATGATCGAAAGGATCATTTCGTGGTCGTTGCACAATCGCCTGCTGGTGCTCTTGGTGACCGCCATCTTCGTCGTCTGGGGGCTGTTCACAGGCCGACAGATGCCTCTGGACGCCATACCCGACCTCTCGGACGTTCAGGTGATCGTCCATACCAGTTTTCCCGGCCAGGCGCCTCAGGTCGTCGAAGACCAGGTCACCTACCCCTTGTCGACGGCCATGCTGGCGGTGCCCCGGGCGAGGGATGTGCGGGGTTTCTCCATGTTCGGGGATTCCTATGTCTACGTGCTATTCGAGGATGGCACTGATCCTTACTGGGCCCGCTCCCGGGTATTGGAATACCTGAGCCAGGTGGCGCCGCGCATGCCGGAAGGCGCCCAACCTGCCCTGGGACCCGATGCCACGGGTGTGGGCTGGGTCTACCAGTATGCGCTGGTAGACCGCAGCGGTGAGCTAGACCTGGCGGACCTGCGCTCGCTACAGGACTGGTTCCTCAAGTATGAACTGCAGTCGGTGACAGGCGTTTCAGAGGTCGCCACCGTGGGCGGCATGGTCAAGCAGTACCAGGTAGTGCTTGACCCGAACCGTGCGCGTGCCTACGGCTTGACCCTGTCGGGCATTCGCACGGCCATTTCCAATGCCAACCGTGAGGCAGGCGGTTCCGTGATCGAGATGAGCGAAGCGGAGTACATGGTCCGTTCGCGAGGCTATCTCACCGGCATCGAAGACCTGCGCCTGGTTCCTGTTGGTCTGGGTGATGATGGCACACCTGTACTGCTCGAGGACGTGGCCGAAATTCGCATCGGGCCTGCGGCTCGGCGTGGGATCGCAGAGCTGGATGGTGAGGGTGAGGCCGTGGGTGCCCTGGTGGTTATGCGTCATGGCGAAAACGCCCTTGCCACCATCGACCGCGTCAAGGCACGCCTCGATGAGCTGCGTCCGAGCCTGCCGGATGGCGTCGAAATCGTGGAAACCTACGATCGTTCGGTTCTGATTCAGGAGTCGGTAGATAACCTGACCGTCAAGCTGCTGCAGGAATTCCTTATCATCGCGCTGGTTTGCGTCGTCTTCCTGCTTCACTTCCGCTCGGCGCTGGTGGCCATCATTGCGCTACCAATCGGCATTTTGGCGGCATTGATGATCATGCAGGCCAAAGGCATCAACGCCAATATCATGTCGCTGGGCGGCATCGCCGTGACGATAGGTGCCATGGTCGATGCCGCCATCGTCATGGTGGAGAACCTGCACAAGCGGCTGGAAAAGGCGCCGCCGGGGGAAGATCGCTGGCATACCGTAGCCGAGGCCGCCAAGGAAACCGGGCGTCCGATTTTCTTCGCCCTGCTCATCATCGTGGCCAGCTTCCTGCCCCTGTTTACCCTGCAGGGCCAGGAAGGGCGCATGTTTTCACCGCTCGCCTTTACCGGCACCTACGCCATGGCGGCAGCAGCAGGTCTCGGCATCACCCTGGTACCGGTACTGATGGGCTATCTGGTGCGTGGCCGGATACGTCCGGAATCTGCTCACCCGCTCAGCCGCATGCTGATTGCCATCTACCGGCCGGGACTGAGCGCCTTGCTGCGCTATCCCTGGATCACCATTGCAGCTGCCGTGCTGCTGGCCGCCAGTGTGGCCTATCCGGCGAGCAAGCTGGGCAGTGAATTCATGCCCCAGCTGGACGAAGGCGACCTCATGTACATGCCGTCGCTGGAGCCGGGTGTCTCAATTGGCAAGGTGCGTGAATTCATGCAACAGACCAATCGTCTGATCATGTCCGTGCCGGAAGTGGAACGTGTCTTTGGCAAGGCGGGACGCGCCGATACTGCCACCGACCCGGCGCCCATCGGCATGCTGGAGACCGTCATTCGCTTCAAGCCCCGCGATCAGTGGCGCGAGGGCATGACCAAGACCGATATCATCCGCGAGCTCGATGAGGCGGTCAGCTTTCCTGGCGTGGCCAACGTCTGGGTGCCACCGATCAAGACGCGTATCGACATGCTCTCGACGGGTATTCGTTCGCCTGTTGGCATCAAGGTGGCAGGCTCCGACCTGGGGGAAATCGAGCGCATCGGGCGCGAGATAGAGCGAGTCCTTCAGGATGTGCCGGGCACGGCGTCAGCGTATGCCGACCGCACAGCCGCCGGTCGCTATGTTGAAGTGGATATCGACCGGCGTGCCGCGGCACGGCATGGCGTCAACGTCAGCGATTTGCAGGCCGTGATTCAGACGGCTGTGGGGGGGATGAATGTCAGCGAGACGGTAGAAGGCCTCGAGCGCTACCCGATCAACCTGCGTTACCCCCAGGACTGGCGCGACTCTCTTGAGCGGCTGCGCGATCTGCCGGTGATCACTACTGCCGGCGCCTATCTCCCCTTGCAGGCACTGGCGCAGGTGAATATTGCCGATGGTCCAGCCATGATTCGCACGGAGAATGCGCGCCTCAACGGCTGGGTGGTGGTCGATATCCGCGGCCGGGATATCGGTTCCTACGTGGCCGAAGCGCGTGAGCGAGTCATGGAGGAGGTTGCATTGCCCGCCGGCTATTCCGTCACCTGGTCGGGTCAGTACGAATACATGGAGCGGGCCAAGGAGCGGCTGCAGTGGGTCGTGCCGGTGACTATCGTACTTATCTTCCTGCTGCTCTACCTGTGCTTCCGCAACGGCCCGGAGACGCTGATGTTGATGGGCTCACTGCCGTTCGCCGCGGTCGGTGGTGTCTGGCTGCTTTACTGGCTGGCCTATGACGTCTCGGTAGCAGTGGCAGCGGGGTTCATCCTGCTGATTGGCCTGGCGGCCGAGTTCGCCGTGGTCATGCTGATGTACGTCAAAGGCGCAGTGGAGCAGCGCCAGCCCCGGACCCAGGGCGAGCTGCGTGAAGCAATCATCGAAGGTGCCGTGATGCGCGTGCGTCCCAAGGCCATGACCTCGCTCACGGTGGTGCTGGGGCTGAGCCCGCTGCTGATGGATTCAGGTCCAGGATCGGAAGCGATGCAGCGCATCGCCACCCCAATGGTCGGCGGCATGATCACTGCACCGCTGGTCTCGTTGCTGCTCATTCCGGTGCTGTACTGGCTCTGGCAGCGTCGACAACTTCCCGAAACGGTCTCATCTGAGGCTGTAGTGAGTAACACCAACCTCGAAGGAAATCAGTAAAATGAAACATATCGTATTTCAGATGGCCGTAGTGGCGAGCTTCCTCATCACAGGGCCGGCCGTGGCGAGTAGTGATCATGGACATGGCAAGCATGCGAATCATGGTGCCACGGACACGCATCAAGAGATGCGCACCGCGGAAGGCGTCGGTACCGTGCAGTCGATAGCAGAGGATGGCAGCAGTGTGGTGTTGGCTCACGAGCCGATCGCTGAGCTGCGCTGGCCAGCAATGACAATGGAAATGGCTCTGGCCGATCCGGCGTTGGCTGAACTCGTAAAAACCGATGACTACGTTGGTTTCGTGCTGCGCCAAACAGGCGAAACTGACTACGAAATTATTTCCATCCAAGCGACTCAATCTCAGTAAAGCTGTTCGTGCCAGGGCATGCCGTATTTCAAACCATCGAGATCTGGTATGCCTACCTGAGGTCAATCTTGTGATGCGACACTTATCATTGAAACCTGTCCCGGCTGGTGATCGCCGTGCGCACCTCGGCAAAGGAGACCAGTCGACGCTTCTTCTCGTCCCACAGCACGAGTGGCACCGATGCGAGGCTTTGCGACAGGGTGAGGCGGCCGATATGGCGGAGTTGAGGATGGTCGCGCAGCACTTCGGGCAGCCGGTAGGAGGGGATGCGGCTGCAGAGATGATGGACATGGTGGATCCCGATATTGGCGGTGAGCCAGCGCAGGGGACCCGGCAGGTCATAGTGGGAGCTGCCGTGCAGCGCCGTCTCGTGGAACGTCCAGTCGTCTTCGTGTTTCCACAGGGTCTCCTCGAACTGGTGCTGGACATAGAACAGCCAGACGCCGATCGAGGAGGCGAGAAGCGTGATGGGGAGTTGCACGAGAAGAAAGGGGATCACGCCGACCAGCCAGATCATGGCGGTGACGAGCAGCGCGATCGCCGCGTTGGTGCTCATGGTGCTCAGCCAGGGCATCCAGCCTGCACGCATGAATCCCACCGGCAGGCGATGGTCCAGGATGAACAGGTACGTCGGGCCGAGACCGAACAGCACCAGCGGGTGCCGGTACAGGCGATAGCGGAGCCGCTGCCTTAGCGGCAAGCCCCGAAATTCGCGTACGGTCAGGGTATCGATGCCACCGATACGCGGGCGATCGAGATTGCCGGAGCTGGCATGATGGAGGGCATGGCTGTGCCGCCACAGATCGTAGGGCGTCAGGGTCAAGACCCCGATGGCGCGGCCGACCCAGTCATTGGCAGCGCGAGACGGAAAAAATGACCCGTGGCTGCAGTCGTGCTGGATCATGAACAGGCGCACGAGAAAGAACGCGGCAGGCACGGCGAACAACAGGCCGAGCCAGTAGCCAGCGCTCAGGGTGCCCCACATCAGTATCCAGAGGGCGGCGAAGGGGATTGCCGTGGCCATCAGTTCCACCACGCTGCGCATCAGGCGCGGCGTGCGGTACTCACCCAGGGCGCGCTTCAATGCCCGTGGCTCGGCGGTGTCGATAGTCGTTTTGGGGTCCATGACGGTAGGTTGGTGGCCGTCACGCCCCCTGTCTGTACGGAACCGCACGTATATCGGGAAGATCGTCGGCGTGGCCCCGCCTGTGTTGCTGGCGTCACGGCGTGCGCCTGAGGCGACCTGCCTACTGCTGCGGTGGCTCCGTCGGCAGCGCCTCCACCAGCCCCAGTGCCACGCAGAGCCGCACCAGCTCGGCCAGGTTGTGCGCCCCCAGCGCCTTCATGGCCCGCAGCCGGTAGACCTCAACGGTCTTGGCACTGATGTCGAGGTGTTCGGCGATCTCGCGGCTGGTCATGCCTTCGGCGACATGTACCAGTATCTGCCGCTCCTTGGGACGGAGGGCGGCGTAGCGGGTCTGGACGGTTTCGAGCCTGGCCCTGGTCTGGCGCAGGCGCTGGTGTTCGGCCATGGCCTGCTGCACGGCATCGATCAGCTGCTGATGATTGAAGGGCTTCTCGATGAAGTCGAAGGCCCCCGCCTTGAGGGCCGTCACCGCCATGGGCACGTCACCGTGTCCGGTCATGAAGATGATCGGCGCGATGTCGCCGCGCTCGTTCAGGCGCTGCTGGACCTGCAGGCCGCTGAGGCCGGGCATGCGCACATCGAGCAGTACGGCAGCGAAGCTGTCGGGTTCTGCGGCCAGGAAGGCATCGCCGTCGGCAAAGGCGTGGGTGGCGAGGCCCACGGAGTCCAGCAGCCAGGCCAGCGAGTCGCGCAGGGCCTCGTCATCGTCGACCACGGCGATGCGGGGCACAGCGTGATCTGAATGGGCCGAAGGGGTGGTCACGCGTCTCTCCTGGGCGAGCGTTCAGGCGGAGGCTGGCCGGGTCGTCAGCGAGCCGGGTTCGGCCTGCAGTGTACCCGCAAAGGTGGCGCCGTCGGAACCGCTGGTCAGTGCCAGGCTGCCGCCCATGGCTTCCATCAGCGAATGACTGATGGCCAGACCCATTCCCAGGCCGTCGGGGCGGGTGGAGTGAAAGGGCTCGAAGAGATGTGTCGCCTGGGCTTCACTGATGCCGGGCCCCCTGTCGCTGACGGTGAAGGTGACTTCCCGGGGGCCGCTGCGCCAGGCGTGGATTGTGACCCGGTCGGCGCCATGCCGGTCGCGGCTCGCCTCCAGCGCGTTGAGCAGCAGGTTGACGAGCACCTGTTCCAGTGCCACCGGATCGGCCATCACCCGAGGCAGGGCGTCGGCCAGGTCAGGCTCGATGGCCACGCCGGCCTGCTGATACTGCCAGTCGCAGAGGCGACAGGCGGCGTCGACGATACCCGCCAGCACCAGCGGCCGAGGCCGTGTCTGGCCCTTGCGCACGAAGGTGCGGATATGACGCAGCCGCTCGTCCAGGCGCTGGACCTGCTCGTTGATACGCGAGAGGGGATGCGCCAGGTCGCTGGCTGGTCGGCCCGGGTCGGCCTGCAGCTGCATCAGCGCGCCGCTGGAGTAGTTGGCGATGGCCGCCAGCGGCTGGTTGAGCTCATGGGCGATATTAGAGGCCAGCTCGCCGGTGGTGGCCAGCCGGTTGGCATGGGCGATCTGCTCCTGATGGCGCCTCGCCTGATCCTCGGCGGCCTTGCGCAGGCCGATATCGCGATTGAGCAGCGAGAGATGGTCGGGCTCGGCGCCGGGTCCGTGGTGGGCCAGTACCACGCTGAGTACCGGCACGGGCCCCTTGGGACCCGGCATTTCCAGCTCACCGCTCCAGGAACCGTAGCGTGCCACGGCCGGCAGCACGATATCGCGCAGAATGACGAGCGAGGCCGGCATATAGGCCTGTTCGAGGCGGGCGTCGAGGCCCTCCCTGGGAAGGCTCAGCAACCGACGTGCGGCCTCGTTGGAATAGATGAGTCGCTCGTTGCCATCGGCGAAGAGCACATAGTCGGTGGTCGACTCCACCACCCGGGCCAGGCGCTCCCGGTTGGCCTCGGCGCGGATACGCCGGCCCACGTCCCGGGAGACGCAGAGGATATCGAGCAGTTCGCCGGTCGCCGGGTCGCGGCGAGTGCGACTGGTGGTCTCGAACCAGACGTAGCGGCCATCCTTGGCCCGGAAGCGGTAGGTCTGCTGGTAGAAGCCATCGTGGTAGTAGACCCGGGGCGACTTGTTGAGCAGGTCGGCCAGGTCGGCCGGGTGGAAGTGATCGTAGGCGGAGGCGCCGATCAGCTCCTCGGGCTCGAAGCCGAGCAGCTCCCGCGACGCCTGGGAAGCGTAGAGAAAGGTGCCGTCGCGGGCGTGGCGGGAGATCAGGTCGGTGGTGCTCTCCGCCAGCCACTGGTAGTGGCGTTTTTCCTCCTCGAGTGCGGCGTTGCGCGACTCCAGCTCGGCGCAGCGGGCCTCCAGGGCGGCAAGCCGTTGGCGCAGGCGGGCAGTGTCGTTGCCAGCCATCAGCGTGCCGGGTCCACCAGGCCGCCCAGCGAGGCGTTGCGTCGGAACCAGCCGGCAATGCTGGCGCGGGGCAGGCGGGTCGGCAGCACCTCGTGGGGAACGCGCTCGGAGAGAAAGCAGGCGAAGTTGCCGGCGGCAGGCGCTACGCGGGCCACTTCACGCTGCGGGTCGTCGTCGGCGAAGATCACCATCTCGCCGCCGCCATCGACGGGCCAGTCGGGGTTGAGGTAGCCCACCGTGGAGACCACCCGATTGGCGCGCCCTTGAAAGCTGTCCAGGTGCCTCTTGTAGAAGGCCCCGGGCGGGTAGTGGGCGAAGTGGGCCTCGTACTCGAAGAGCCCCAGGAACAGTGCCTGATTGAGCTCACGCTGCAGGTCGGCCATGGCCTCGAGGTAGCGCCGCTGGGCCAGGCTGCCGCGATCGAGCCAGTGGATGGCATCGCCGCGGATATCGCGGCGCAGGGTGTGCTGCGGGCCCCGGCCGATGCCGGCCGACTCGAGCGCTTCGCTCTCGGCCAGGGTCATCAGTTCCCGGTACAGGTCGTGACACAGTTCGGCGTCGAGCATGGCCTCACCGATATACCAGCCCTGGTCGACCAGGGCGTCGACCAGCCGGGGAAGGGCGCTGACATCGAGGGCCGGGCGGGTGGCTGGGGGCATCGGGACGTCTCTTCTCCGTGGCGACAGCGGTGGTCAGGGCGTGTGCGTCTCGCTGTGCAGCGTGCGCAGCAGGCGTTCGGGAAAATAGCACAGGCGGCCGGTCGGTGGCTCCTCCAACAGGCTCACCGGGCGCCCGAACCCCTCGGCCAGCAGTTCGACCAGCATCATCGAGGAGAGCCCCCAGATCACCTGGCCGGCGGCATGATAGCTGGGTACATAGTGGAGGCGCCCATCCACCGGAATGACATCGGTATGGTGTCGCCTGTCCTCGAGGAACAGCGACAGTTCCACCTCGAAGATGGCATCGAGCTCGCTGGGGTCTGGCACCAGCGGCAGGTCGGGAGGAATCAGGCCGACATAGGGCGTGACCAGGATGCCGTGCAGCGATATCACGTCCGAGAGCCGTCCCAGCAGTTCGACCCGCTCCGGCGGCAGGGCGATCTCCTCCCGGGATTCCCGCAGCGCGGTGAACAGCAGGTCGGGGTCGGCCTCCTCGCGCTTGCCGCCGGGGAAGGCGACCTGGCCGCTGTGGGTGCTGAGGTGGCTGGCGCGGCGGGTGAAGAGCAGCGTCGGCTCGGGGCGGTCGACGATAGGCAGCAGCACCGCGGCCTGCGGCATGTCGAGTCGCATGCGACACGGGGTATGTGCTTGCAGGCGTTTGCGAAGTTTCTCTAACATGGGGTTTCCATCGGGTTTGATTCGTTCTACCGGCCGCCATTGCCACCGTCAAGCCCGAAGCCGGGCGGTATCGCACCGCTCGTCAGCCTGCCAGGGAGCCCCATGAACTTCTGCAGCCATTGTGGCCATACCGTGCGTTTCGCGATTCCGGAAGGGGATGACCGGCCAAGATACCTGTGCGATGCCTGCGGGGCCATCCATTACCAGAATCCGCGTATCGTTGCCGGTACACTGCCGGTGAGCGGTTCGCAGGTTCTGCTGTGCCGGCGTGCCATCTCCCCGCGCAAGGGCTTCTGGACCCTGCCCGCCGGCTACATGGAGAACGCCGAGACCACCGTCGAGGCCGCCGTCCGGGAGACCCTCGAGGAGGCCTGCGCCGACGTCAGCATTCACGGCCTGTATACCCTGATCAACCTACCCCATATCAATCAGGTCTACATGATCTTTCGTGCCGATCTGACGGGCGGCTTTGCCGCCGGGTCCGAGAGCCTGGAAGTGGCGCTTTTCGAGGAGCACGAGATCCCCTGGGACGAGCTGGCCTTCCCCACCATCGAGCGTACGCTTCGCCATTTCTATGCCGACCGTGGCGGTAACGATTTTCCGCTGCATATCAGCGATATTACCGCCGAGGATCGCGAGCGCTACTTTGGCTCGGCCTGATGTCTGGGTTGGCGACAATCAGAAAGTCTCCAGTTTCCACACATCGAAGGCGGGTTCCTCATAGGGGTGAGCGGCTCTCAGGGCCGCCACCGCTTCCTCTATGAGATCATCCTCGCAGACCAGCTCCACCTTGAGCTCCTCCACCCGTTCCAGGTCGCCGACCTGGCCGATATGCGGGCTGGCTCCGTCCAATGGGCGGAACTGCCCCGTGCCCGGTGTCTGGAAGCAGCAGGCCTCGTAGTTGCCTATTCTCCCAGCGCCGGTCACGAACACGGCTTCCTTGACGGCTTCGGCGTCCTCGACGGGGACGTAGAACGCTAACTTGTACATATCTTGATCTCCTCTCTTTTCCTTCTCTTCTCTGCTCTATTCCTGTTCTTCTCTCGTTGGCTCGCTGTGATGGCAGCGACGGCACTGACAGGACCGTGACGTCGGTGGGGCGAGCGAAAAAAATGTTGTACAAGTGCTGAACTAGTTGTCCAGATAGTGTACAAACATACTACCGTGTACAAGGATTCGGGCGTCGCCCTCACTCCTGCCGGTCAATTTCACCGCCCTTCGGGGCAGCAAGACACCAAGGAGCATCACTAATGAATGCCTTTACCGTCACAGCACCCAAGTGGATCGGCGCCAGCTTTCTCGGCCTTGCACTCGCGACCTCAGCCCATGCCGGTAGCCATGATCATGCCCATGACGACATCGTCGATACTGCCATCGGCGCCGGGCAGTTCGAAACCCTGGTCGCAGCGGTTCAGGCGGCCGAGCTTGTCGAGGTACTCAAGGGTGAGGGACCCTTCACGGTTTTCGCACCGACCGATGAGGCCTTCGCGGCACTGCCCGAAGGTACCGTAGACACGCTGCTGCTGCCCGAGAACCAGGCCCAGCTGCAGGCGATACTCACCTATCACGTGGTACCTGGAAACGTGATGGCCGCTGATGCCATGGAGCTGGAAAGTGCCACCACCGTGCAGGGCCAGGACATCACCATCACTACCATGGATGGCAGCGTGATGATCAACGATGCCACCGTCGTCCAGGCCGATATCGAGGCCAGCAACGGCGTGATCCATGTAATCGATGGCGTTTTGATGCCGGAGTGAGACGAGCCCCGCATCTCGTCTCCCTTTACCGCTTGCCACTCTTCGGAGTGGCTTTTTTGTGCTCAGCTGTCCATAAGCCTCTCGGGATTCGCAGTCGATGAGGGTCAAGCCCGACTGGCTCCCAGGTCTGGCTCACCGGATTCCGCCACGATGAACGCTCGGGCCTCGTTGCGCAGCCTGACCGCTTCGGACCAGTCCGAACTTCGGGGCTGGAGCGGGGCGCCCACCACGACATCCACCGTGCCGGGATGGGGCAGCCACTCCCTGCCGCGCAGCAACACACGACTCCCTCGAATGGCCACCGGTACTACCGCTACCTGGGCCTTGACGGCCGAGACGAAGGCGCCCATATGAAAGTCCTGTACCCCGGGCTCCGGCCGAAAGGTTCCTTCGGGAAAGAATGCCGGGGAACCGCCTTTCCGGACGGTCTGGAGAACCTTTTCGGTGGTGTGGTTGGCCTCCCGGGTATTGTCGCGCTCGACGAACAGCACGCCCATGCGCTGGAGTACGAACCGGGTGAGAAACGGCTGGCTGAGTTCGGCCTTGGCTAGATAGTGAAAGCCGTACGGGAACACGGCCGTCAGAATCAGCGCGTCCAGGTAGCTGGCGTGATTGGCCACCAGCACGCAGGGCTCGCGGTGGGGAAAGCGGGCCAGGCCATGTGCCCGGGTACGAATGCCCGTCAACAGCGAGGCGCTGCGGGCAATATAGTGGGCGACTCGCCAGCGCCAGGCGAGCCGGGGCAAGGGCAGGGCGAGGAGGGCGACCAGCGCCATGGCAATGCCGAAGATGGCCCAGGCATAGCCGGCATAGAGCCATTCTCCGGCTCGGCTGGCGCCATGGCGCCAGCGCTGCAAGGCCGAGCGTAGCGCCAGCCCGGTGACCTGTCGCCAGACGGGCGCCTGGCCCTTTTCCAACTGCCCGCTGCGGTAGCGCTCTGCCGTGGCACCGCGGCGGATCTTGCCGCTCGAGGTCTTCAGTACGCTGTGAGGTGGTACCAGGCGTATGTCGTCGGGCGGGAGGTTGACGATATCCACCGTTAAGCTGTCGATTTCGTGGGTGATGGCCTCGCGCTGCACCACATCGTCGACATGGGTCTCGGCCACCACAACCAGTTCCTCGATACCGCTTTCGGCATTGGGATTGCCGAATACCGCCACACAGCCCTTTCTGACTCCCTCGAGACCGCCGATGGCCTCCTCGAGATCGTAGGGATAGATGTTGCGCCCACCGCGAACCAGGACATCCTTACGCCGGCCACTGAGGTGGATGTCACCATTGGCGAGATAGCCCCTGTCCCCGGTGCGCAGCCACTCGCCGTGGTACAGCCTGCGGCTCTCCTCGGGGTTGTTGAAGTAACCCTGGGTGGCGGAGGGGCCGCGAAATTCGATGTCACCTTCATGACGTTCCGGCAGCTCCTCCCCCTGTGGGTCGACGATACGAACCGAGTAGCCGGGTAGGGGCGGGCCGCAGTTGACGAAGGTCTGGGCGGCTTCGGGATCCGGCTCCGGCCGGGCCTCACCGGAGGTGGCGAAGAGCTCGCGGTTGACGGCGTCGAGGATCACGCCGCGGCCGGGCGTGGCCACACAGAGCCCGACGGCGGCCTCGGCCAGCCCGTATACCGGCATCAGGGCCTCCTGGTGCAGCCCGCAGGGCGCCAGCGTCTCGGCAAAGCGCTCGAAGGTGCGAGCGCTGACCGGCTCGGCGCCGTTGAAGGCGATGCGCCAACTGCTCAGGTCCAGCGCCTCCAGCTGCTCCGGGCGTGCTGCACGAAGGCAGAGTTCGTAGCCGAAATTGGGCGACCCGGCGATCGTGCCCCGGTGGCGCTGGATCAGCTCCAGCCAGCGCAGCGGGTGCGACAGGAACGAGAGCGGCGACATCACCACCAGCGGGATGGCGTAATAGAGGCTGGCGAGCCAGGCCGCGATCAGCCCCATGTCATGGTAGAGCGGCAGCCAGCTGACGAACACGTCCTCGGGCGTGGCTTCCAGCCGCTTGCCCATGGCACGGATGTTGGCCAGCAGCTGCGCATGGGTCAGCATGACCCCCTTGGGGTCCCCGGTACTGCCTGAGGTGTACTGCAGCAGCGCCAGGCTCGAGCCCTCAGGTGTCATGGCCGCCGCGGTGTGACGTCCGTCGCAGAGCTCTGCCACCGTCACGATGGACCCGAGGTGCGGCGCGTCTGCGCGCAGCAGGTGGGCGACACGTCGCGCTTCGGGAACGGTGATCAGGACTTCCGCTCCGGCGTTGGTCAGAATGCGGCCATGGCGCCGCAGGTGCTCCTCGAGCTGTGCCGGCCGTGCCGGCGGGTAGATGGGTACCGGAACCGCACCGGCGCGAAGAATGCCCAGGAAGGCGATGAAGTAGTCCGGTGAGGTCGGCAGCATCAGGGCGACCCGGTCGCCGGCCTCGACGCCTCGGGCCAGCAGCGCCGCGGCGATGTCTCGGCCGCCCCGGTCGAGTTCACCGTAGCTCAGCGTCCGGGGCTGGTCATCATCGCCGTAGATGAACAGGTGGGGCCGGTCGGGGTGGCGCTCCAGGTGCCAGTCCATGGCCGCATTGAGCGTCTCGGCGCTTTCCGGCTCGCCCTCCACCGGCTCCAATGGGGTGGTGGGAGTAGCAGCCGGTTCATGCGCCGTCTCCACTACCGGGTCGGCGGCGGCATCTGCCTTGGCGGCCTTGCCCCGGGCGCTTTGCAGCGCATCCAGCAGCGCGGCGGGTGTCTCCGCCATCAGGGCCTCTTCGGGTAGCTTGACGTCGAAGGCGTGTTCGATTCGCAGGAGCAGCTCGGAGCGGGCCAGGCTGTCCAGGCCGAGATCCCGGTCCAGCCGCGATTGCAATGACGGGGAGCGTGGCGCAGTCCGGTCCGGCTGCAATTCGCGGGCCATCTCTTCAACGATGGCGAGCAGCCGCTGCTGTGGCGTCATGTCTGTCGGCCGCTCGCGGTTGGAACGTTCCATCATTCGGCACCTCTCGTCATCCTCCCTGCGTATCCTGTGCTTCACTGTAGGCGTTCGGGTGCCAGGTTGTATAACGCCTGCGTTGTTCGCGTCACCCGATGCACGCCTTTGACAGGCGTTCTACTGCCGAAGACCATCAACACACCCACACATCGTCCGAAGAAGAGAGGGGCCATGGAAAGTACATTGACCTCGCTGCTGAAAGGCGCCGGACTCGATCCGCAGGGCGAGCCACGTCCGTTGAGCGGTGGCGATATCGCCGCCGTCTACTGGCTGGAGACCCGTCAGAAACCTGTGGTGATCAAGCGTGACGACTCCACCCGGCTGGATGGGGAGGCCGATGGGTTGCGTGCCCTGCGCGAGACGGGAACGTCGCTGCTGGTACCCGAGGTGCTGGCACTGGGCGACGGCTGGTTGGTAATGGAAGCCCTCGAGCGTATGTCGCCCTCTACGGCCAGTGCAGCGGCCCTGGGAGAGGGGCTGCGCCATCTCCACGGCCACACTGCAGCCGAGCACGGCTGGCCACGGGACAACGCCTGTGGGCGCACGCCCCAGCCCAATGCCTCTCTCGCCGATGGCCGGAATTTTCAGCGCGAGCGGCGCCTGCTGCCTCTGGCAAGGGCCTGCCATGAGCGCGGGCTGTTGGATGCCTGCCTGCGTGAACGGATCGAGCGTATTGCCCATGGGCTGGAAGCGTGGCTGCCCGATGTGCCGGCGAGCCTGGTGCATGGCGACCTCTGGTCGGGCAATGTGCTGTACACCCCGCGTGGGCCGGCGATCATCGACCCGGCGGTCTATTGCCACTATCCCGAAGTGGATCTGGCCATGCTGACGCTGTTCGGCTCGCCCCCTGACGCCTTCTTCGAGGCCTACTGGGAGGGAAACCGGCCCGATGACTGGTCGCGGCGCGAGGCATTGTTTCAGCTCTACCCGCTACTCAACCATCTGTTGCTGTTCGGTGGGGGATATCGCGATGCGGTTGCCCGAGCCACGGCCAGGGTCGAGTCGGGCGGCTGATGGGGCAGGCGACCCCCGTTCCTTGCCTATACTGATATTGATATCGGGCGGACGCACCGCCTGCAGGAATGTGAAGGAGAGCGTCATGTACACGCTCGTCAGGCGGTTGCCGCTGCTACTGCTCCTGGTGCTGCCGATGTGCGTCCTCGCCGACGAGGCGTCGACGGCATCGGGTGACCAGGACGTCTACTGGCACCCCCCCTACCTGGTGATCGATGTGCCCCATCAGCCGCCGGTCTCGGTGGTGCTGCCCGGCCCACGGCTGCCCTGGCAGCAGGGCTACTGGCATCGGGCACCGTCGCCGCCCCACCCGCCGAGCCCGCCGGGCGTGTTCCAGCGGCATGGGATGTGGCGCGACGATGTGGCCAGGCAGCGCCCCGACGGCGAGGCGCGCCGGGAAGGCACGCGCATCGAGTCTCATGCCGGTGGCACGGTCACGCGTAGCCGCGTGAAAAGCGGCAGCCGCATCGAGACCCACCCGGGGGGCTCGGTAATCCGCAGCCGCCCCCGGGGAGAGTAGTGCCGTCATGGCCTCGGGCTAGCGGGCCTTCAAGCGGTTTTCCCGCCTCCTCGCCCAACTAAGCATGCGTTGCCACCAGGAATTCTCGAGGCGCTGTGGCCGGAGCGGCAGTCGTTGCCGGTGGGGGTGGGCGAGAAACTCGGCGATGGGGGCGACCTGGCTGTCACGGTCGAGCATGGGGGCATGGCCGCAGCCGGGCACCTCCAGGGAGACCAGGCCGGGCTGCGCCTCAGCCATGCTCAGGACGCTGTCGGCATCCAGCAGGGGAGATTCCGCACCACGGACCACCATCAGCGGGCAGCGGATCGCCCGCCAGTCGGCCCAGCTGTTGCGAGGCGTGTCATAGATGAATTGTTCGCCGATCCGTGGATCGTAGTGGTAGGTCCAGCTGCCGTCGGGCAGGCGTCGGGCGCTGCCCAGTGCCAGCTGGCGCCAGGCGTCATCGCCCTCGATGCCGAAGCCGCCATAGTGGCTGCGCAGCTCCGTCTCCAACTGGCCGAAGGTGGCGAAACGGTGCGGCCTGCCGAAATAGAGGGCCAGCTGCGTCAGGCCGTCGGCATTCAGTTCGGGCCCCACGTCGTTGAGCACCAGGCGTTCGATGCGATGGGCGCTGTCGGCCTCGGCCGCCAGCAGCATTCCCAGCAGCCCACCCATGGACGTACCCACCCAGGGAACCTGTTCCAGCGAGAAGTGATCCAGCACAGCCAGCGCCACTTTCTTGTAGCGGTGATAGAGGTAGTCCTGGGCCGGAATGGGCGACCAGCTCGAGAGTCCGCGCCCCGGGGTGTCCGGCGCCAGGACTCGCCATTCGGGACCAAGCGTCCGGGCGAAGCCTTCGAAATCGCCGCCGTGGCGTGCCAGGCCATGCCAGGCAATCACGGTTCTCGGTGCGTCGGGGTGCCAGATGCGTACCGCTACTTCCAGCCCTCGCAGTGGAACCAGTTCCAGTGCATCCATGGGTCTCTCCGTGAAATCAGCTATGCTGCTGTGCAGCATAGACTGTTTCCCCTTCGCTTGCCTCACCTCACTTGAGGGGAGGCAAGGCGAATTTGGCCAAGGCGCGGAGACCTTGTGCAAGGCTAGTATACATACAAGGTTGTAGCTATAATCCGTCGCACGCTAATAACCCGCCATGCGACCCCCTGCTGTTGGGCGTGTTGCCCCTGACGAACCACGATATGCAGCGGAGATCTTTTATGCATCAGTCACCCCCGGGAGGGCGTGCCCCCGTGAAATGGATTCTGGCGCTTGGGCTGCTGGCCACACTGCTCGCGGGCTGCGAGCAGGGCGACAACGCCGGTGGTGGCGCCATGGGAGGCGGCGAGCGTCCCCCGCCCCAGGTCAGCGTACTCGGGGTCGAGCCGCGCTCGGTCGATGTGGTCGAGGAGTATGCCGCCCGTGTGCGTGGCTCCCGGGAGGTGGAAGTGCGTGCGCGGGTGCAGGGCATCCTCGAGGAGCGCCTCTATACGGAGGGCCAGGTGGTCGAGGAGGGCGAGCCGCTGTTTCACATCGACCGCGAGCCCTATGAGATCGAGCTTCAGCGGGCGCAGGCAGAGCGCGCCAATGCCCAGGCGGAGCTGAACCAGGCCCGGCGCGAGTGGCAGCGTATCTCGACGCTCTACAACCAGAATGCGGTCAGCGAGCGGGAGCGTGACACGGCGCTGTCGGCTCGCGAACTGGCCGAGGCACGCTTCGCGCTCACCGAGACCGGGGTGGCAAATGCCGAGCTGAATCTCGACTATACCGAGGTACGGGCCCCCCTGGCCGGGATGACCGGGCTCGAGAGCTTCCCGGAAGGCAGCCTGATCGAGCGGGGCACGCTCTTGACCACCGTGACCCAGCAGGACCCCGTCCACGTGCGCTTCTCGCTGCCCGAGGGCGACGCCACCCTGCAGCGCACCGCTCGCCGGGCCATGGCCGCCAGTGGTGGAGAGCATCAGCGGGAGGCGCTGCTGATCCTGCCCGATGGCAGCGAGTACACCGAGTCCGGCATCGTCGACTTCACCGCCAGCACCATCGACCCTCGCACCGGCAGCGTCTCGGCCCGGGCCGTCTTTCCCAACGCCGACGGCGATGTCGTGCCTGGACAGTTCGTGCGTATCAAGCTGAAAGTGCAGACCCTCGACGATGTCTTCCTGATTCCTCAGGAGGCGGTGGGCCAGGGTCCCGAGGGGGCGCGCGTCTTCGTGGTGGTCGATGATACCGCCCAATCGCGCACCGTCGAGCTGGGCCCCGTTGTCGATAGCCGCCAGGTGGTGCTGGCGGGGCTCGAGCCGGGCGATCGTCTTGTGGTCAACGGTCAGGTCGCCCTGCAGGACGGCATGCCGGTACAGGCCAATGAGGTCGAGAGCCATGAAGAGGCTCTGGAGGAAGCGGCAAATGCCGAGGCTTCTGCCGGCGAGACGTCTGGCGCCGAACTTGGGCCCGACGACGCCGAGGCCGATGTCCAGGCCGACGAGGAGGCATGATGTTAAGGCTATTCATCGATCGGCCGATCTTTGCCTCGGTCATCTCCCTGATCATCGTGCTGGCCGGTCTTGCCGCCCTGCGGGCGCTACCGGTGGAGCAGTACCCCGACGTGGTGCCGCCTCAGGTGGTGGTCCAGGCCCAGTATCCCGGTGCCAGCGCCGAGGTGATTGCCGAGGCGGTGGCCGCACCGCTGGAGCAGGAGATCAACGGCGTCGACAACATGCTCTACATGGAGTCGAGTGCCACCGACGCCGGCAGTCTGCAGATCACCGTGTCCTTCGAGATGGGTACCGATCCAGACCAGGCGGCGATCAACGTCAACAACCGGGTGCAGGCCGCGACGGCCCGGCTACCCCAGCAGGTGCGTAACCAAGGGGTTCGTGTCGAGGCACGCTCCACCAACCTGCTGATGGTACCGGTGATGTATTCGCCGGATGGCAGCCAGGATCCGCTTTTCATCTCCAACTACGCACTGCTCAACGTACTCGACGAGCTGGTACGGATCCCGGGCGTGGGGGACGCCTCGCTGTTCGGCGCGCAGGACTATTCGATGCGCATCTGGCTCTCTCCGGACAAGCTCGCCCAGTACGACCTGACGCCTTCCGAGGTGGCCGGTGCCATTCGCGAGCAGAACGCCCAGTTCGCCGCCGGCCGGCTGGGGGCAGAGCCATCGCCCGAGGACCAGGCCTTCACCTTCACGGTGACGACACGCGGCCAGCTCTCCGATCCCGAGGAGTTCGAACGCATCATCCTGCGCGCCGATGAAGAGGGCGGTACCCTGCGCCTTGGCGACGTGGCCCGCGCCGAGCTGGGTGCCCAGAACTACGCCTTTACTGCCACCTACAACGGGCAGGCGGCGGTGCCCATGGGCGTCTACCTGCAGCCGGGGGCCAATGCCCTGGAGACCGCCACTGCGGTGCGCGAGGCGCTGGACGCCGTGGCCGATCGCTTCCCCGAGGGTGTCGAATATACCGTGCCCTACGACACCACCGAGTTCGTCGAGATCTCCATACGCGAGGTGTTCATCACACTGCTGATGGCGGTGGGGCTGGTGGTACTGGTCACCTTCATGTTCCTGCAGCACTTGCGGGCCACCTTGATCCCCGTGATCGCCATTCCGGTATCGCTGATCGGTACCTTCGCCGGCATGCTGGCGCTGGGCTTCTCGGTCAATCTCTTGACCCTGTTCGGCCTGGTCCTGGCCATCGGCATCGTGGTGGACAACGCCATCATTGTGCTGGAAAACGTCGACCGCCTGATCAACGAGCAGGGCATGCGCGCCCGTGAGGCCTCCATCGAGACCATGAAACAGGTGGCCGGTGCGGTGGTGTCATCGACGCTGGTGCTGGTGGCGGTATTTGCCCCGGTCACTTTCCTCGGTGGCCTCACCGGTGAGCTCTATCGCCAGTTCGCGGTGACCATCGCCATCTCGGTGGTGGTATCCGGCGTCGTGGCGCTGACACTGACGCCGGCCATGTGCGCCATGCTGCTCGACAAGCAGTCTCACACCGTGGCCAAGCCATTCCAGTGGTTCAATGCCGGCTTCGACCGCTTGACCCGCGGTTTCAGCTGGCTGGTGAGCAAGCTGCTGCGCCACGCGGTGATCGGCGTGCTGCTGTTCATCGGCGTTCTCGCCCTGACGCTGTTCTCGCTGAGCCGTCTGCCCCCGGGCCTGGTGCCTCAGGAGGATCAGGGCGTGGCGCTGGTGGTCTATCAGTTGCCGGCCGTCTCGGCGCTGGGTCGCACGGAGGCCGTGCGCGACCGGGTCTCGGCCATGCTCACCGAGATGGACGAGGTCGATGAATTCACCAGCTTCGCCGGTTTCGACATCATCGCCGGCTCGCTGCGCAGCAATACCGGGGTGGGCTTCGCCAACCTGGCGGACTGGAACGACCGCCGCGGGCCGGGACAGGACGCGCAGTCGCTCACCGGCCGCATCATGGGCATGGGCGCGGGCATCGCGGAAGCCAACGTGTTCGCCTTCACCCCGCCGCCGATCATGGGGCTGTCGCTGACCGGGGGCGTCGAGGGCTACCTGCAGGTTCGCGGTGATTCCACGCCCCAGGAGATCCAGGCGATCGCCGGCGAGCTGGCGGCAGCCGCCAACGAGCGGCCCGAACTGTCCAACGCCCGCACCACCCTTGATACCAGCATTCCCCGCTTCACCGCCGAGGTGGACCGTGAGAAGGCGCGGGCCATGGGTGTGCCGATCAACCAGATCTTCGAGACCATGCAGAGCACCTTCGGCGCGCTCTACGTCAACGACTTCACCCTGGCCGGCCGCAACTGGCAGGTCAACCTGCAGTCGGAGGGCGAGTTCCGCAGCCAGCCGGAGGACCTCAACAAGGTCTTCGTGCGCTCGGAGTATGGTGAAATGTTGCCGCTGAGTTCGCTGGTGACCCTCAAGCGCGAGCCGGGGCCGGACATCATCAACCGCTTCAATGTCTATCCGGCGGCCAAGTTCATGGCCGACGCGGCGCCGGGCTACACCACCGGCCAGGCCAAGGCGGCCATGGACGAGGTGGCGGCGCAGGTACTGGCCCAGGGCAACACCCAGCTCGGCTGGATCGGCGAGGCGTTTCAGCTTGACGCCGCCGCCGGTGCCGGCGGGCTGGCCTTCGGCCTGGGCATGATCATGGTGCTGCTGATCCTGGCGGCCCAGTACGAGCGGCTGACACTGCCGTTGGCGGTGGTGACGGCGGTGCCGTTCGGCGTGCTGGGAGCGGCGCTGGCGGCGATGCTGCGCGGCTTCCCCAATGATGTCTACTTCCAGGTGGGGCTGCTGGTGCTGATCGGCCTGGCCGCCAAGAACGCCATCCTGATCGTCGAGTTTGCCGCTCAGAACCGGCGCGCCGGGATGAGCTCGACCGATGCGGCACTGGCCGCGGCACAGCAGCGCTTCCGGGCGATCCTGATGACGGCGTTGACCTTCATCATCGGCTCGCTGCCGCTGGTATTCGCCACCGGTGCGGGGGCTGCCAGCCGACAGGAAATCGGCACCGTGGTAGTCGGCGGGATGCTGTTGGCAAGCTCCCTGGCCCTGATCTTCGTGCCACTGGCCTACAAGCTGCTGGAGGATCTGGGGTCCTGGCGCCGCGATCGCAAGGCAAGCCGTCAGGGAGAGGAGCCGACCCATGCGTAATCGCTCACTGCTTCGCACCGGTCGCCTGCCCGCGCTGGCATTGGCCACGGCACTGCTGGCCGGCTGTGCCATGGGGCCCGACTACCGGGCCCCCGAGCTGGCGCTGCCCGACGAGTGGCCCGAGCATGTGATGCTCTCCGCCGAGGCCCGCCAGGAGTGGCAGAGCTGGTGGACCCGCTTCGAGGACCCGTCATTGGACAGGCTGGTCGAGCGGGCGGTCGACGACAATCTGGATATTCGCCTGCAGCTGGCGCGCATCGAAGAGGCGCGGGCGCGCCTGGGGCTGGCCCGGGCCGAGCAGTTGCCCTCGGTGGGCGCCCAGGCCGAGGCTTCGCGGGAGCGCACACCCGGCACGGCCTCCCCGCTGGGGCAGAGCTCTACCGGCAACCTGTTTTCGCTGGCCGGTGTGCTCAACTATGAGCTCGATCTCTGGGGCCGGCTGGATCGCGAGCGCGAGGCCTCCGAGGCTCTGCTCGAGCAGAGCGAGTTCGCCCGTGATGCGGTGCGGCTGAACGTGATCGCCGATGTGGTGGCCACCTACTTCGACCTGCGCAACGCCGAGCGTCAGCTGCGAATCACCGAGGAGACGGTGGCGTCCCGTGAGGAGACCTACCGGATCGAGCAGATTCGCTTCGACTCCGGCGAGACCGGTGAGCTGGCCCTGCGTCAGGCCCAGTCGGAGCTGGAAACCACCCGTGCCCAACTGCCCGGCCAGAAGCAGCGGGTCAGGATGCTGGAGGGTGCGCTGGCCATCCTGGTGGGAATGAGCCCGGCGGAGCTGATGGACGAGCTCGATTTCGGAGACACCCAGCTGGCGGACATCGTGCTGCCCGACAGTGTGCCTGCCGTACTGCCTTCCAGCCTGCTGCAGCGTCGGCCGGATATCCGCTCCGCCGAGGCGGGGCTGATAGCGGCCAATGCCTCCATCGGCGTGGCCGAGGCGAGCCGCCTGCCCACCCTCAACCTGGGCGGCTTCCTGGGCACCGCGGCGGGGGACAGCAGCGACCTGTTCACTACCGCCGCCCAGACCTGGGGGCTCTCCGCCACGGTCATGGGGCCGCTGTTCGACTTCGGACGCTCCCGCTCCCGGGTCGACACCGCCGAAGCGCTGGCCGCCCAGGCCGAGGTTCAGTACCGCGCTACGGTGAACCAGGCGTTCAACGAGGTTCGCAATGCCCTGGTCATCTTCGAGACCAGTGGCGAGCGCATCGAGGCGACACGCGCCCAGGTGGAGGCACTGGCGCGTACCCTGGAGCTGGCGGAAGTGCGCTATCGGGAAGGCTTCGTTGGCTTTATCGAGCTGCTCGATGCCCAGCGGGCACTGCTCTCGGCGGAGCTGGCGCTGTCGGAGGCGATGCGCGACCGCCTGACCGCCACCGCCACGCTGTTCAAGGCGTTGGGTGGCGGCTGGGAAGCCGAAGCCTGATGGTGGCGAAGACGTGAACGAAAACGGGCCGGATCCTCAGGGGATCCGGCCCATTGT
This sequence comes from Halomonas sp. ANAO-440, assembly GCF_019915905.1. Lineage (NCBI taxonomy): Bacteria > Pseudomonadati > Pseudomonadota > Gammaproteobacteria > Oceanospirillales > Halomonadaceae > Halomonas > Halomonas sp. ANAO-440. The sequence continues at coordinate 31,637 of NZ_JAHXBV010000011.1, forward strand.
CATTGGGGTACCGCCAAACGTCAGGGCTCGCGAGCGAGCAGTTTCAGCAGCGTATCGACCAGCTCCGTGCCGCGCTCGCGGATCGAGAAGTGCTCGTGGTTGCGCAGCCAGTCGTGAAAAAGCCCGCCCAGGCTTGATTGCAGCAACCGCGCTGCCAGTTCCGGCGTGATGTCGGGGCGCAGCAGCCCATGCTCGCTGGCGACCGTGAAGTATTCGATGAGCGCGCCGCAGGATTCCTCGGCGATCTCGTTCTGCATGGCCAGGGGGTCGATCTCGCCAAACACTTCGCAGTGGTGGATCAGAATGGCATGGACCCGGCGATAGCGGGGCTGCTCGAGTCTTGTAAAACCCTGGCGGCAGGCCAGGCGAATCGCTTCCAGCGGTGCATCGGCGCGTGCCGGGTCGTTGGCTTCGTCGACCAGCTCCTGGAAGGGCATGCGAACCCGCTCGAGCATGGCGGAAAACAGGTCGGCCTTGTTGCGAAAATGCCAATAGACCGCGCCGCGGGTCATGCCTGCCTGGCGAGCAATCTGTTCCAGCGAGGTACGGGCAACGCCACGTTCGAGGAAGATCTCCTCGGCAGCATCCAGCAGGGCTTCACGGGTGGCAGCGGCTTCCGCCTTGGTGCGTCGGGCCATGGTAGTGGGCGTTTCTCCGTAACGGGTATGCCTTTCATTCTACCGGAGTGGACCGCGTTTTACATTCAACTCTGTATGGATGCGACGTGAGGTCGTCCTCGTCATTTTGCTGACATCGCGGTATAAGTGGGTGAACACTGTTCTGTTACAGGAAGCCGCAACATGGCTCGTGCTCCCTTCGAACTTGCTGGCGTCAAGGTGATGCCGGGAAACCGAATCCAGATCGATGTGCCGGTGGCACGCCTCTATACACACGCACCGTTGCACATTCCCGTGGAAGTGGTTCACGGGCGTCAGCAAGGGCCAATATTGCTGGTATGTGGCGGTATTCACGGTGACGAGATCAACGGCGTGGAGATTGTTCGCCGCCTGCTGCGCTCGAAACAGATACAGGGGCTGCGCGGTACCCTGGTGGCAGTGCCGATCGTCAATGTATTCGGCTTCATGCAGCACACGCGCTACCTGCCGGATCGCCGTGACCTCAACCGCTGCTTTCCCGGCAGTGAGTCGGGCTCGCTGGGAGGTCGTGTCGCGGCACTGTTCCGCGAGCAGATCGTCGACCACGCCACTCATATCATCGACCTGCACACCGGGGCAATTCATCGCACCAACCTGCCGCAGATTCGCGCCCAGCTCAGCCCCGGCAGCGAGACCGAGAGGATGGCCAACGCCTTCGGTGCTCCGGTGATTCTCAACGCCGAGCTACGTGAAGGCAGCCTGCGCCACTACGCCCAGAATCGTGGTATTCCCGTACTGACCTATGAGGCCGGCGAGGCGCTGCGTTTCGACGAGTGGGCGATCACTCCCGGGGTGCGCGGTGTGCTGCGGGTCATGCGGCGGCTGGGCATGCTCACAGGAGAGCATCGGCGCCGGCTTCCACCCGCGGCGGAACTGGCCAACGGCTCGAGCTGGGCCCGAGCGCCCATCGACGGCATCCTGCGGCCCAAGGTGCGTCTAGGAGCGCGTGTGGCGAAGGGCGAAATGCTGGGAAAGGTGGCTGACCCCTTCGGTAACGCCGAGGAGGCTGTCACCTCCATGGCCGACGGCATTGTCATCGGCATGAGTCGTCTGCCGCTGGCCAACGAGGGCGAGGCGCTGTTTCACATTGCCCGTTTCGATGAGATCGAAGAGGCGGAGAACGCCGTCGAGGGCTTCCATTCCAGCCTGGAGCCGCCGCCGGACTCGCTCTATTGAGGTCAGGCAGTCTCGGTCACCGGAGTCGTCTCCGGCACCAGGCTGAGCGCGTCGTCGTATACCCTCAGGCAGGCGCCGTCCAGGTGGCCGTTCTCGGATAAGTGGCGACGGAAGCGCCGCCCGCCCGGTCGACCCTGGAACAGGCCCAGCAGGTGACGGGTAATGTGGTTGAGCTTGGCACCCTCCTCGAGCCGGCGCGAAATATAGGGACGAAAGGCACGGGCGGCATCATGGCGGCTGGTTGCCGGACCCGTCACGCCGTAGAGCGCTTTATCCACGCCGGCCAGTAGCCAGGGGTTTTGATAGGCCTCGCGGCCCAGCATCACACTGTCGACCTGAGAGAGCTGTTCGCGGCACTCCTCCAGCGTCTTGATACCGCCGTTGATGCCAATATGCAGTTCCGGCCGACTCGCTTTGAGGCGATGTACCCGCGGGTAGTTGAGCGGCGGCACGTCGCGGTTCTGCTTGGGCGAGAGCCCCTGCAGCCACGCCTTGCGCGCGTGGACGATGAACACCTCGCAGCCGGCGTCCGCCACCTGGGCGATGAAGCGCTCCAGATCGGCATCCTCGTCCTGGTCGTCGATACCGATGCGACACTTCACCGTCACCGGAATCGACACCGCCTCGCGCATGGCGCGCACCGCTGCCGCTACCTTCTCCGGATGCGCCATCAGGCAGGCGCCGATCAGGTTGTTCTGCACCCTGTCGCTGGGGCAGCCCACGTTCAGGTTCACCTCATCGTAGCCCCACGCCTCGGCGATGGCCGCACACTCGGCCAGCTCGCCGGCATCGCTGCCGCCCAGCTGCAGCGCCAGTGGATGTTCCACCCCATCGTAGCCGAGGAAGCGCTCCCGCGGGCTGCCGTGGAGGATGGCGCCGGTGGTCACCATCTCGGTATACAGCAGGGCGCGCCGGGTCAGCGTGCGCACGAAGGCTCTCTGGTCCCTGGTCGTCCAGTCCATCATGGGCGCGACGGAGAACCGGCGAGCCTCATCTGCTGGGCTTTTTCCTAACATATCAGGTGTCTAGCCTCCTTCCTTTCAACTCGATCCGTTTGAAGCATATCCGCATATTCCCGGAATCATTGCTTCGATGCCCATCGGTGAACCACGTTCCTGGTTATGCCCGATATTCCGAACAGGCCAGTACACCGTAGCGAGCTTCCAGAAGCGTCACACCACGTGGCGCACTATTCTACGACGCAAGAGACATCCGGCCCAGAGCAAGTTGTTTCACACCTAGGGGCGGGCCAACGTTGGGTCAAAAACCTGAGCTCACCATCGAGTCGGGGCCAGCCCCTTGAAATTGCAGATTTATCCTCATGATTTGTGCCTATGAGTACAAACGGTGGAGAGCAAGATGCCCATCAGGTGGTTGGTGAAGCGCTCTGGGGGGCACTAGCCCCCCTTTCGTAGCATGCCATCAGGGCGAACTCAAGACTCATTTTATCCGCTGTGCGAATGTTTTGTGGTGATAGTGGAGGCGCCTTTGCGCCCCGCGTCTATCTGACGGCGTGCAGTCGTCGCGGGCGTGCCGGGCGGGGCATGCAAACCTCCACGATCGGGTCGATGCTTTCGATATTGCTTAGCATCATGGTCTCCTTTTCGAGTGTTGAGTGGCGTGTAATAGTCACCGAGACATTGTCACCTCCGTGGAACTCGCCTAGCACCAGGGTGCCATCCTGCTGGGCGATTACCACGTCATCCCCTGGGAGGGGCTCCTCGGCTCGGCTGGCGATCACGGTCGTCCCACGCTTGGCGAACGGCCTGTACTCGTCGCTGTCAATCTCTACCCCGTAGCACTGCCCTACCATATAGTCGTACCTCGTGGTGATGCTGGTTTTGGAGGGCGTTCCATGCCTGGTCAATGTTCGAGCAATGGGTATTTCGCCGCCACCTCGCTCCTCGACTTCCGACTGGCGTAGTGAACCGAGGCTTGGGTCGATTTCCCACGGCTCGACTCGCAGTAGCTTGGCAAAGGCGATGACAGCTTCGTAGTTCAGTGCAATGTGGCAGTTCAGGTACTGACCTACCGCGCCTTGCCCTGCGTAGCCGAGCGCTTGTGCGGCCTTGGCCTGGGTCAGGCCGAGATCAGACTTTTTGCGGTTCCATATTCCCTTGAGCCGCTTGGCGTTTTCTCTGTCCTGCGAGGTGATCCTGCGCATGAATTAGTCCCGTTCCTAGAGTGGTGGTGTGGCTTATAATATAAGCTTCTACCGCCTTCGTATCAATAGCATTGCGAATTAATGTATTTATGGTTGTGCGCGAGTTTCACCTCCTGGATGGAGGGGGTTCTGTATTCCACGGAACTGATAGCCACTTTCGCTTAGATAACGCATCCATCTCACAAGTATTTAGCCACAGTAATTACCGTAAGGTCAAGGTAAGAAATATGGATGAACTATCATTAATGTTATCCACTTATGTCATTGTATTATAAGCATATATTTTAAATATTTTTAGGCTTTTACAGTGTGTAATAAAGGTATTTTTTTGTAAGTTATTTTAAATTAACAAACCAAATCATTATGTTGCTGGCAATATTCAAAATATTGAATGGTATCTGATCTCTAATTTTCTATAACATATGTTGTGTATTTTAAAAAAATATACCTTCGATAAATGGCAGTTTTCAAGGCAGTTGACGGCGAAATGAAAGTAAAAAGTGGAAAAAATGCAACGGGTTAATAGCCTTCTCTAAGCGGAATCTTGCCGACTGGCCTTGGCGAATCAATCCATCGTAGCAACCGCTGGGCTCAACATGGGTCTCGTCTTTCTTGCTAGCGGAATCGCCTTGTCTCTCAGCGCAGTAGGCACTGGCGATTTTCGCCGGGGGATCGAAAGGCCAGCTGAGGTGACGAGGCGCAGGCCCTTGAGCCGGTGAACAGAACTCCAGCTATTGAGCATATTCTGCATTGACCCAGGTGCGTGGGCGGTAGCCATGAGCCACGTGCCGGTTCATAGTTGGACTGCCATGGTCCATGGCTGCGTCCATTTCCATGCTGGGTCCATTTCCAAAGGTGGACATCTTTATTGTATCAGCTGTGCGAATATATCGCTGCGAATAATTCGCCACCGGGTGCTGCCTGTCAATGCTGCTGTGACCTGTGTCTGTTGAGCGATCGCTGCAGTGCCCGCCTTACCCTCAGGGTCGTCGAGGTTCCAGGTCACGTCCAGTGTCTTGGCACGGGGCTGTTGAGGCATGGGCTTTTGAGAACTACGTGGTTCCGGCGCATGAAGATAGAAAAAGACACCTGAGGTATGTTCGGTCTTTGAGCTCCTCACGGCTGGTCAGCAGTGCCTCTTGAATGGTGCCGGCTGCCCACGTCTCATGCACCTCTGGAAGGAGGCCATTCAGGTCGCGCTGCTGACGATCGAGTGCAGGGTAGTCGAAGCGGTCGAAACGGCTTGCCCATCATCCAATGCAAAATGCGCTCGTGGAAAATGCGGCTGCCAGTGCCTCGGTCACCTGAATCCACCAGGTAGCTTGGCCCCCATCGCGGTGCGTGGCACTGCTCCCGGTGGTTGGCCAGAGGCTGATGGAAAAAAATCGACGACAATAAAATAAGCCTTTGCAAAGGGCGGGGAGACTGATAGTGTGGCCTGGCATATTCGCAATGCGAATAAACGCAAGGCGATGAACTCTTGAAGGAGAGCTTATATGTACGCAACATCCTCACTATCCCATCACACCAGCCCGCCGGCTAACGCTCAGGTCCTGACACCGAGCGACAGCATGCAGTATGAAGGCGGTGTCATGATCCGGGCCGGCCAGGCAGGCGACGTGACGGTTGAGCCTCTTGGTGGCCAAGTTCCGATTACCTTCTCACTGGAAGCCGGCGCCTTCGTCCCCGTTCGGGTGCGTCGGGTCATGGCTACTGGGACCACGGCCACCGACCTCGTGGCAGTGTGGTGGGGAGAGCAAGGCAGTGAGTTACCAAAGGCTGAGCCCTTGCTAACGTATTTTACCGCTGGCGATGAGGGCACTCTGGTTTTGACCCGCGAAAATGGGAGACGGTATCGCAGCGTTGCCCTCGAGACTGAAGCGGGTAGTAACGATCCAGTGGGTCGAGTTCTGGGGGACCTGGAAGGAGATGTAGGGGCTACACAAACGACTTCGGAGAGCAGGCCCACCTATTCTGCCGATTTCGGTATGCTGAGCCATGATGGTATTGACGACTTCATGACAACGGGCGTCGAACGTTTTGGGAGTACAGGCCTGTTCGTTGCTCCAGATGAGTCTTTCTTTCTGGCTGTGGTTATACAAGGCGCTGCGGATGTTTCTGGTGTTATTGTTGATAAATCCACAGCATTAGCGTTTAAAGATACAACCTTCCGTCTGGATCGTGTCTCGGGCGATGGTCAAGTGCGTATCGTGCTGCGTCGGGAAGATACAAGATTTGATTGGCCGGTTAATGATAACGAACCGCATGTTATCTGGGTTCAGTGGGACGGTTTTCAGGCAACTGGAGGTTACGATAGCTTGGAGCCGCAAGTCCTGAATGCTGGGAAGGTGGAAAGCGAAAGGTCAGCGGATATACTTTTTGGTGCAAGGACAAGCGCCAGCCCCAGCTTCAATTGGACCGGGGATATCGGCTCGAGGATTGTTATAGATCGTGCTGTTACCATGGAAGAGCGAGAATCCATCATCGCCAACTTGTTGAGTCGGCATCAATTTGAGGAAGAGTCCCAATATTCAGTATATTTAAATGAGGAAGGGGCTGTTCTAGTTGACGATGAAGTTCATGCACTGAGTGAGGATTACTAATATGTCCGGAAGCTTCACATCATTCCCGATACCCAGAATTGCGGCGCAAATGAACCGGCCGCTTCACGTAAACAGTCTACAGGAGCTAAGGGATTACCCCGCAGAAAAAGTTCGGGATGACCAAGTGGTTATTGTTCGAGGTCACTATTCAGACAAGGATAGTGGCGGAGGCGACTACATTCGGCGCACGGATAGCCTGGCAGATAATAATGGCACGCATATACCTGGATGGGTGTTCAGGGAAGGGCAAAGCGTAACCCCGATGGTGTTCGGCGCCAGAACGCAAGAAAATGTTAGTTCTGCTGATGAATTGGAAGCATTCTATAATTTTTGCGGGGGGAATGACGACGCTCCTAGTGGGGTCGCGCGAAATTACATGCTTCTGGCTGCAGGTTTTTATAAAACAGATAGAACGGTTAATATTATCAACTGTGGGTCAAGGACGATATATAATGATATCCGAATTGACGCAATGCATGCAGTGGATGATATTGTACTGATAAAAAATTGTGCTAATGCAGTGTGGGTTGGTAAGTTTTCTGCTTGGGGGCACCGCTATGGTACGAGCGGGTACAGCATGAATGACACAGTGAATGCGATTGCATTGGAGAATAATCGTAACGCAAAGTTCTGTGATTTTAATTGTCGAGGGGGGTCAGGATGGGGCATATATCATCGTTCAGGAAACTCGAACATGATGGCCTTGGGCAACGTTGAAGGGTTGAACTGGGGGGCGAACGGAAGGAGTGGTCGTCATCATTATGTTGACGTAACAGGATATGTAAATAATGACGTAAGTAATATACGACAATATACTACCGTTCAGTTGTCGCCCGGCTCAGTTATTCCATCTAGGGCCCATAGGATGCTCAGGGCTTTTTTCACTACAAAAAACCGAGAGCCGTATAAAATTATCAGCATTAATAGAGATAATAACAGCTTGCGTGTATATCCGCTAATTCCTGATGCTGACCAGATCATTGGACAGTGTGAGCTTATTATCGGCGGGTTGCTTTGTCTGGATGCGGGTGGTTTTACAGCAAAGGGTACATTCCTTGACTGTGTTCCTACTCGTTGCGGGACTGGCCTTTGGCTTACCGGATATGATTCCCCGACAGGAAGGAGCCTGACTAGTCAATTCAGCGGAGTCGGGTTGGCGCTGGGTAATAATCCAGATAATGTGTTCAGCGGAACAAGCCTTCAAAGTACCTACTTTGAAATGGAAGAAGTGGCTGAGGTTGTCCATTGCGGGCAAACGGAATCATCCGGCTTCGGAACGTGGCTTGGCGGTATTACGGCAGTTGATATCAATGCATTGAAGTCGTTGTCTCCACGTCGCCCCAGTGGGGCTCTGGCGACTAACCGGGTTTATTTCCCCATAATGATGATCAGGCGCGGTGAATTTTGGTGGCCGGATGCTGATAGGCAAATCGTTAGTAGTACAAACCATGATTCCTCGGCATATCCTGTTAGATCAGCCTATGCAGGGCCTCACAAGCAGGAATATGCGAGGGTTCTGCGCAGCAGTAGTGAGCTTATACTCTCTGATGCCTCGGATATTCGTAGGCTGAAAGGAGTTCGTCCTACTGATTTTACTCTCTATGGTGCCGGAGGAAATGGACAGTATACTGGAACATTCACCGTGCGGGCGACAACTGGCTTTACGATTAACGGCAATGCTGACCCGATTGTTCTCAGCAATCTCACTCACCCTATTACGCTGAAATGCATCATGGGCCCAGGTAACAACTGGATCGTCACTATACAAGAGCATACTATGCTATGAGCGAATATACTGAGACACTCCTGATCGCCGCCCCAGAAGGTTACATAGAGGAGGCAAATCACTTGATGTGCCTTCTAGGGGGTGGGAAGGATATTAAAACCTTTGCTGGGCCCCATTGGCGGAGCGGAGCATACCGGTATGCGGTAGCCAATATGAAGGTAACCCCTGCCTTCATTGCTGCTCTCACAGGAGATCTCCCCGGTGATCCATCTGTGTTAGCGCCGGGGTATAAGCGGGAGCAAGCGGAGGTGGCCCATTCAATGATAGGCGTGGAGCGGGGCATTCATTTTGCGACCGATGCCGATCCACAGGTTCAGCTTGCAGATTGGGGTTTGAAACGAATATCGAACCAAAAAGTGTAATGCATTTTTCACTAACAAATAATTCGCATTGCGACTGTTATGTGCTTGGCGCACCTATGCCAGTCAGGGAGGTAATCTATCAGAAAATTTAATGAAGCTTAGGGATGAAGTCGATGGCATTGGCTCAACCGATGAGTAATCGCTGACTTTGTATAATGGTCGGCACTGCCGGGCTTCGAGATTTTTCTAGTGGAATTGAGCTTGAATGCTGTAAATTTGTTATGCGCATATAATGGTGTCGTTTCTGGGTAGTTTCGAAGGATTGGATGCCTCCCGCGTGGTGGTGGGTACGACGAACAGTGCATACTGAAGTTCCACTAGTGTATGATTTTAGCCCCCGGCCCTTAAAGGCCGGGGTGTTTTTTACTTGCAAAAAAATAATCGCTGTGCGAATATTAAGGTGTCAAGAGGTTCATTATGCGAAGCCGGGACGCTGCATTCCTAATGCCTCTTCCCACTTATTCATAATCAACACCAGGAGATAACATGATCATTAGAAATATCAGTGAAGAGAACAGGGGCTTATTTGTAAAGGGATGCATGGGCAGGTCTACAACCAGCATTATCCTTCCTGTCATGAAATGGCGTAAGGGTGAAAAGTTACATTCGCCAGCGCGTGGTAAATCGGCATGCTTTGCGACCAACAGTCTCGTGAAGACCATGAAGTAGGAATATGCGGATTCGCAACGCCGCAATCGGCGAGCGGATAGGCCTGACATCTTTCTCACGAACTACAATTCCTGTAAGGAACCATCGCTATGAATATTGGCATTATTATTGTGGCAGTGCTTAAGGGCGTCGCCGTTACAGTACTTACCGAGAAGGTTATCATCAACTTGATCGTGGCACTGGCCAGTTGGGCCGTAACCCGCTACGGCAACGACCTCACTCAGGAGTTGTTCGAACCTATCAAAGAGGCCTTGGACAAGCGCCACGGGCAGTCACGATTCAACCTCTATGATGAGCTTCGCCACTAGGATGTCATAGATTGAATCATATTATTCGCAAAGCGAATTAATCTTCCGCCCAGAGGTATTCTCGTGGACTGGAAAACGCTGTCTGACTGGCTTCATTTCGTCCTTGGCCTGGCGATCCTAGCCTTCCCTGTAGCGGCTGGGGTCGCGACCAAGATCGCCACTGACGTGCGCCGGGGTGACCGCCGAAAATTTTGGTCGAGCCAGCTATGGCTTGACTTGCCCGCACTAGTGATGATGGTGGCCCTGGCCAGAGCCGTGGCCTCCCATTACGAGCTTCAGCCCGAGGTCGCCGGCGGCCTTGGGGCATTGTTTGGTTATATGGGGCCGCGAATAGTCGATGTATTTCTGAATATATATCTCCAACACCGATTGCCGAGAGACTACTGATGAACTACCAAACTGCATTTGCTCGAGTCATCGGGCACGAGGGTGATTTTCAAGATAACCCCAATGATCGTGGTAACTGGACGACGGGGATCATCGGCCAAGGTCAAAATAAGGGTACCAAGTTCGGTGTCTCGGCCATGAGTTATCCCGCCCTGGATATCAAGAGCCTGTCCCTGGACCAGGCCAAGGATATCTACTATCGCGATTTCTGGCTGCGTGTCGCCGGGGACGTATTGCACAACGCCTTGGTCTACCAACTTTTTGATGCGGCGATCAACCACGGACCGGGCAACGCGATACGCATGGTCCAGCGGGCAGCGAAGGTAGCCGACGATGGTCAGATGGGGCCGTTAACCCACCGCGCGATCCGTGATCGTGGCATCGACGATATGCTCATGCTATTCAATGCCGAGCGTATCGATTTCTTCACGCGCATAAGTACCTTCAACGAGTTCGGCCGGGGGTGGATGCGCCGAGTAGCCCACAACTTGCGCTTTGCGGCTGATGACTACACGGCACCGTGGCATTCCCGGGTTGAGGTGAGGCATCCGGGTTGATGCGGGCTACGGTATTTCGCCATGCAGGCAGGAAGAAAGATGGAGAGATCGGTCAAATCATCAGCATTCCTGGGAGGGCGGAGGAAGGGGCAAGCTCTATCAGCTCTGGTTAATCGTTGATCATCGCGGGGACATGGCTCATGCCGTGAACACCGCATACACCATCTGCAGCGCCAGCCCCATCAGCATGACGGCGAAGACCCGCTTGAGCAGGGCGACGGGCAGCCGGTGGGCGAGCCTGGCCCCGATGGGAGCGGTGAGGATACTGAAGGGCGCCATCAGCAGCAGGGCGGGCAGGTAGACGTAACCCAGGGCGGCATTCGGCAGGCCCGGCGTGGCCCAGCCATTGATGATGTAGCCCAGTGCACCTGCCATGGCGATGGGCAGCCCCACGGCCGCCGAGGTGCCGATGGCGCGGGGCAGCTTCACGTTGCACCAGGTCAGGAAGGGCACCGTCAGCGAGCCGCCGCCAATGGCCACCAGGGCCGAAATGCCGCCAATGCCGAGGCCGACACCGCTCAGGCCGACCGGGCCTGGCAGGCTGCGGCTCGGCTTGGGCTTCAGGTTGGCGAGCATCTGCAGCGACATCAGCACCATGAAGCAGGCGAAGAAGATGGCCAGGCCGCGGGTCGGGATCAGGGCGGCGATGAAGGTCGCCATGAAGGTGCCGATCAGTATGCCCGGCGTAATGACCCGTACGGTTTGCCAGCCCACGGCCCCGTGGCGATGGTGGGATAGCAGGCTGGCGGTGGCGGCGGGAATGATGGCAGCCATGGCGGTGCCCAGGGCCAGGTGGGCGAGGTGCTCATGAGGCACCCCCTGGAGCACGAACAGCGAGGTGAGAACCGGTACCATGATACCGCCACCACCGATACCGAGCAGGCCGGCCATGATGCCGACCACGCCGCCCAGGGCAACGTAGGTCAGCCACCAGATGAGTTCCAAGGTCACGTCTCCTGAAAGGGCTTCGCCAGAGTTGGCGGACTATTGTACGGGAAGTGGCCTTCGGGCGGTGAGTGAAGGACAGTCGGCGTGAGGCTATGCTATTGGCTGCACGGCCCGTCGATATAGGAAGTGCTTGCGGAGACATGGCACTGAGTGGGGCATGGCGTGAATGCAGGGGGAGGTGATGCGGATCGAGCCAGGGACCGATAGAGGGAATAAGAGAGAGCTGCCTGCTCATCGTGCCGTGGCCCACAGGGTGGCCATCGCCGGCCTGGAGGCCTTCAGTCTGGTCTCCGGCAGAACGTTTCCCCGGCACTCCCACGACCAGTTCGGGGTTGGCCTGGTCGTCTCCGGGGGCCATCGCTCCTGGAGCGGTCTCGGCATGGTGGACGCCCGAGCCGGTGATCTGATCACGGTCAATCCCGGAGAGCTGCACGATGGCAGCCCGATGAATGGCATTCCCCGTGCCTGGCAGATGCTCTATTTCGACCCGGTCCTGGTGGCGTGCGGCTTGGAAGGAGCCCTGGATGGCGAGGGGAGCCGGCCGATCGAGTTTGCCAGGCCGGCTATTGATGATCCCCGGTGTGCGGCGCTGTTTCAAACCCTGTTCGCCGAGGCAACGCGGGCTGGCAGTGAGCCGATGGCCATCGAGGAGGCGACGCTTCACTTCTTGGCCGAGGCGTTTCGTCGGCACGGCGCCTATCAGGCCCGCTGCGACGATCGTCTCCCCCGTATGGCAAGGGTGCGCCAGTGGCTGGACGAGGCGCCGGAGCAGACGGCCTCACTGGCAGATCTGGCTGCCCTTGTCGGAGTGAGCCGTTATCAATTGCTGCGCGGTTTTGTCCGCGAGACCGGCATGACGCCTCATGCCTATCGCGTTCAGCGGCGTGTGCGTATGGCAAGACAGTACATCATCGAAGGCCAGACGCTGAGCCAGGCGGCGGCAGGGTCCGGCTTCGCCGACCAGAGCCATATGACCCGGGCCTTCACGCGGCAGTTGGGTATTTCACCCGGGCGCTACCGGGCGGCACTGGGATGACGTGAGATCCTGCAATTTCCTTCAAGACGCTCTACCCGATGGCGAGCACAGTGGTGGCGAGCCAATGCTCGACCCACCTCAGTCATTGGGAGAGTCCTCTCGTGAGTATCGAATTTCTACTGACGTCCCTGGTCGTTGCCGCCTTGCCTGGAACCGGGGTGATCTTCACTCTGGCAGCGGGAGTCACTCGTGGCGTGATGGCGGGGATCCTGGCGGCCGCAGGCTGTACCCTGGGCATCGTGCCGCACATGGTGGCCGCCACGCTTGGCCTCGCCCCCTTGTTGCATACCAGTGCCGTGGCCTTTCAGCTTTTCAAGTTTGCGGGGGTCGGTTACCTGCTCTACCTTGCATGGTGCACGCTGAAGCAGAGGGGGGCGCTCAGCGTTGAGCAGGGTGCCAGCCCGCAGGCCGGCTGGCGCATCATGGCCTCTGCGGCATTCGTTAACCTTCTCAATCCGAAGCTGACGATCTTCTTCCTTGCGTTCCTGCCCCAGTTCGTCGACGCCAGCGAAAGCACCCCGTTGCTGAGGATGCTGGAGCTGAGCGCTGTCTTCATGGTGGTAACACTGGTTGTCTTCAGCGGCTACGGCACTTTTGCGGCGGTCGTGCGCAACCATCTGTTTTCCAGGCCAGGGGTGTTGGCCTGGATGCGCCGAGGTTTTGCGGCTGCCTTCGTGGCACTCGGCTTCCGGCTTGCCTTGATGGAGCGATAGCGGCGTGGCCGATGATTGTGGCTGATTTCCTACAGAGCGTGTAGGCGATTTCCTACAAGCCTGGATAACCTGCGTTAAGCGTTTTTCCTGGCCAAGCTGGCATGGTGGAGTCATTGAGCAATGGAAGGCTCAACAGGGAAGATCGAGCCAGGAGGGCTCAGCAACCAGGGATGCGCGAACAGGAAGTTCGTGATGGACAGGAAAGGGAAGTGGAGATAGAAGCCCGGCCTTACGGCCGGGCTTTCTTGTGAGTGCCATGCCATTGAGTGCCGGGCTCAATGAATAATCATCTGCTCTACGGAAAAGTAGGTAGGCTCGGCAGCAGCCATAGTCAATGCTGGTTACGCAGCGAATTTCTTACCCATCTTGCGATCTTGATGAGCCATTCGGCGCTTCAGGAGGAGGTGCAGTGCTGTTATTGCTGCAATTGCGTCGCCGTTGGGACGAACTGTTCAGGCTGGTGGTAGTCTAGAAGATCAATGTTCGGTTGGAGGAATTCATGAAGGTACGGCGTCGACTATCCTGCATTGGGTTGGTGGCTCTGCTGGCGCTGTCCGGCTGTGGTAACGAAACCGGGCCGGAAGAGGCCGGGCCGGAAGATGGCGCGGCGAATGAACAGGCGGAGGCGGTCGCGACCGATGAGGTGGGCATGGAGCCAGCCGAAGAGGTGGAGGAAAGAGAGCCGCTGGAAGTGGATGTCAGTGTGGCGGCCACGCTGCGTAACGATCGAAGATTGATGGTCGAAGGGGAAACCAACCTACCGGAAAGCGCGCGCCTGCTGATCGTGGTTGAACGTGAGCTGAGTGGTGTGCGTTGGCAATCTCGCACAGAGGTGCAGAATGGCCGTTTTGAAGCGGGGCCATTCGGTCCTGGAAGCGGGTTGCCGGATGGTGGCTATACCATTACTGTGAATCTGCCGGAGGCCAGTGTGCAGCCGCCGGCAATTCGTGAAGAGATCGGTAGCCAGGGGGAGCATCTGGCGGGCCCGCTGGTCCGGAGCTCGCGCCACGGCCTGGGGCAGGTGGCGACTTATTCACGACGCTATCTGATCGGCAACGAGCCTCGTCGGACAAGCGACGAGGTGGAAGTACTGGGAGTCGAGTGAACTGTCAGGGGTGGCTTAGCACCCCTTCTGACACCAGTGTGCCAACAGCCTGCCAACCGGTTGGTCACTCTTCTGTAGCGGCGTGGCCTGGGTCGTTGTCGTTTTTTCTCCGCTATAAAGCAACTCCCCGCTCCGGCTGCGTTCCAGCTGGCCGATGAACAGGCCCATTGCACCCTCTATCAAGTAGCGGCCAGGTTGGTCATAGTCTTTGATTGGCCCAAATGCGGCAAGATCGCCCGTGCCCAGATAGTCGAAGTGTTCACCTGGGGCAGGCGTGACCAGATAGCACGAACCTTGCCAGTTGGTACTGGCGAGAAAGCCCTCGGGTAGCGTGATGCGATTGGCGTTGGGGTCATGCCAGGGTGCTGGAGGTTGGCTACGCAGATAGAGTGGAGTGGGAAGCAGGTCGGCACTGTCATCTTCCAGCAGGCGGCGTAAGGGGCAGCCCAAGGCGTCGGCCAGGGCAACCAAGCGCTCGTGGCCGATCTGCTTGATGGCGCCGGACTCCCAATAGGAAATCGTCACATCAGAAACGCCGACTTTCCTTGCCAGTGCCGCCTTGTTGAGGCTCGCCTCTATCCGAAGCTGCTTGATGCGTGGGCCCAATGCGTGCATCTCTTGTTTCCTGCCAACGATGTAGAAAAGAAAGGGATAGTCAATGATCGGCATTAACTGTGCAAATTTGGCTGTTCAACGATAAAAAAACCTTCAGGAATCCCTCTGCAAGCAGCTTTAAAGAGCTGCTTGTCAAGCTTGTTTTGCGCTTGTACACAAGGGAGAGGGATGGGTCGGGCGGCGGGGGGCGGTAGATCATGCTTGCGACGAAGTGTCTTGATCTTGGGCCCTGTTTTCTGAAATGGATTCTCGGGTACGGCTGCCTGTGTCGAGGCAGGTGCGTATAATGACGTCATGCTCATCCCTCAATGGATAAGGAAGACATGACCGTACGTACTCGTATTGCGCCGTCGCCCACTGGTGATCCTCATGTGGGAACTGCCTACATCGCCCTGTTCAACCTTTGCTTCGCGCGTCAGCACGGCGGGCAATTCATTCTGCGCATCGAGGATACCGACCGTGTCCGCTCCACGGCAGAGTCGGAGCAAATGATTCTGGATTCGCTTCGGTGGCTGGGCCTTGAATGGGATGAGGGTCCCGATGTAGGTGGCCCCCATGGCCCGTACCGGCAGAGCGAGCGGGGAGACATCTATGCCGAATATGCACGTCAGTTGATCGACGCCGGTCACGCCTTCAAGTGCTACCGCACCAGCGAGGAACTGGATGACCTGCGTGAGGCTCGCAAGGCGGCCGGCATGCATCTGGCATTGAAGCCCGCCGACCTGGCGTTGCCCAGCGATGAGCAGGAGCGCCGCGAGCGAGAGGGGTGGCCCCATGTCGTACGCATGAAGGTCCCCACTACGGGTACCTGTCTGGTAGAAGACATGCTACGGGATACCATTGAGGTGGATTGGGCACAGGTCGATGCGCAGATCCTGCTCAAGTCCGACGGCATGCCCACCTATCACTTGGCCAACGTGGTCGACGACCACCTGATGGGCATCACCCATGTACTGCGCGGTGAGGAGTGGATCAACTCCGCACCGAAGCATCAGTTACTCTACGAATATTTCGGCTGGCAGATGCCGGTTCTGTGTCATATGCCGCTACTGCGCAATCCTGACAAGTCGAAACTTTCCAAGCGCAAGAACCCGACCTCGATCAATTACTATCGAAGGATGGGCTTCCTGCCCCAGGCCGTGACCAACTACCTGGGCCGGATGGGCTGGTCGATGCCCGACGAGCGTGAGAAATTCAGCCTTGACGAGATGATGACGCACTTCGATATCCAGCGAGTCTCGCTGGGCGGCCCGGTGTTTGATCTCGAGAAGCTGACCTGGCTCAACGGCCTTTATATTCGTGAGGACCTTGACGACAAGGCCTTCCTGAAGGCGTTGCTGGAATGGGCCTTCAACGAGGAGTACGTGGGGCAGATCCTGCCTCAGGTACGCACCCGGGTGGAAACCCTTTCTCAGGTAGCACCCCTGGCCGGCCATTTCTTCTCCGGCCTGCCCGAGATCGAGGAGGGCGATTTCGATAGCGTGAAGCTTGGACGGGAGGAGTTGGTCAAGCTGCTGCAATTCCTGGTCTGGCGCTTCGAGATCGCCCCGGCCTGGCACAAGGAGGTATTGCTCGGCGAGGTCAAGTCGCTGGCCGCGCATTTCGATCTCAAGATGAAGGACTTCCTGGCACCGGTATTCATCGCCATTACCGGTTCTGCGGCGAGCACCTCGGTCATGGATGCCATGGCCATACTGGGCTCCGACATGACCCGGGCGCGCTTGCGCCACGCCATCGAGGTGCTCGGCGGGGTCTCCAAGAAGCAGGCCAAGCGCTTCGAAAAGGAGTACCGAGAGCTTGCCTGAGACGGACCCCGGGAAATCGTCTTTATCTTGTTGACGAAGGCGAGGCTAATCAGTACCATACGCCTCGTCTTCACGAGATGCATGGGGCCTTAGCTCAGCTGGGAGAGCGCAACACTGGCAGTGTTGAGGTCAGCGGTTCGATCCCGCTAGGCTCCACCAAACATCATTTTGTGCGAGACATTGCGTCCCATTCGTCTAGTGGTCCAGGACACCGCCCTTTCACGGCGGGAACAGGGGTTCGAACCCCCTATGGGACGCCATTCTGCTCTGCAATCTATCTCCCCAAGGCGCCTGGTGCGTCTTTTTTTATTGCCGCGTCACGCTCAGGACGACGACGGCTTTCGCTTGCGTGTAAAAGGCATTGAACCGCCGGTTTTTCGCTATTTAGGGCTTGACTTGTCCACTCGTCCAAGTCACCCAGGAGTCCCCTGTGTGCAGTTTTGATCATCTCGCTGCATCCTTGATGTTTTCGATAAAATCCATGTATTTCAATAGCTTGTAATCGATCAAAAATTAACCAATCTAACAGCAGGCCTCTGTTCATGCCGATTCGATGGCGTTTTCTGACGGTTGTGAACAGGGTTATCCACAGAATGTGTGGAAAACGTTCCGACGTGCTGATGGACGGCGATTCGTGCCTCATGGGAGTGGCAAGTCAAGCACTGAATTGTCGTTTTTTTTCTGCTTGGCCGTTAGAGAGGGGCGAGGGCGTCACTGCAGGAGTGACGCCCGAGTTGAACCTCTAATCGCGGCCATGGCTGCGAAGACGGCGAAGCAGCGATGAAGTATCCCAGCGGCCGCCACCCATGGCTTGCACGTCGCCATAGAATTGGTCCACCAGTGCGGTCACCGGCAGACGGGCCTGGAGGCGGCGAGCCTGCTCGAGGCATATGCCTAGGTCCTTGCGCATCCAGTTCACCGCGAAACCGTGCTCATACTCGTCTGCAACCATGGTCTTGTGACGATTTTCCATCTGCCAGGAGCCGGCGGCACCCTTGGCGATCACATCGATGACCCGCTGCTGGTCCAGTCCGGCCTGCTCGGCGAAGTGCAGGCCCTCGGCAAGGCCTTGCACCAGGCCGGCGATGCAGATTTGATTGACCATCTTGGTCAATTGGCCGCTGCCGGCAGGGCCCATCAGAGCCACGGCACGGGCGTAATGGGCGAGAGTGGCCTCGACCCGGGAAAATTCGCGCTCTTCGCCGCCGCACATGATGGTCAGAGCGCCATTGATCGCGCCCTGCTGGCCGCCGGAAACCGGAGCATCGATGAAGCCGATGCCTTGCGCGTGACAGATGTTGGACAGCTCTTCGGCCAGATCGGAGGAAGCGGTGGTATGGTCGACCAGCAGGCTGCCGGCGGCCATGCCGTGCAGGGCGCCCTGTGAGCCGGTTGTAACCTGGCGAACGTCATCATCGTTACCCACGCAGACCAGTACCAGATCGGCCCCCTGGGCCGCTTCCTGAGGGGTTGTGTGGTGGCTGCCTCCATGTTCGGTGACCCAGGCCTCGGCTGTGGCGGTGGTTCGGTTGTAGACGCGTACCGTCAGGCCCTGCCTGGCGAGGTGGCCGGCCATGGGATAGCCCATGACGCCCAGGCCGATAAAGGCGACAGTCGAGATCGTCTGGTGCATTGATGATTCCTTCTCGTTGGTGGCGGAGGTATGCGTCCGCTCAGGTAAAGTCTCTGGGGGCAGTACGCGAAAGGCCGCCCGATGGGCGGCCTTGCGGTACCGAGCGGCCTTGGCCGCATCCTGCCGGGTAGTGACAGGATAGATTACTTGGCGGGGTAGTCGCGCTGCGGATGGCCAATATAGAGCTGGCGCGGGCGACCGATCTTGTAGTCTCCGGTGATCATCTCGTGCCAGTGGGAGATCCAGCCAATCGTGCGCGACACGGCGAAGATTACCGTGAACATGTTGGTCGGGATGCCCATCGCCTTGAGGATGATGCCGGAATAGAAGTCGACGTTGGGGTAGAGCTTGCGCTCGATGAAGTACTCGTCTTCCAGTGCAATTTGCTCCAGGCGCTTGGCGATCTTCAACTGGGGGTCGTCGGCCATGCCCAGTTCGCGCAACACTTCGTCGCAGGTCTCCTTCATGACCTTGGCGCGGGGGTCGAAGTTGCGATAGACGCGGTGGCCGAAGCCCATCAGGCGGAAGGGGTCATCCTTGTCCTTGGCCTTGTCGACAAAGCGCTGGATGTTTTCTTCGGAGTCGTCGCCGATCTCATCGAGCATGTTCAGGACAGCTTCGTTGGCGCCACCGTGAGCCGGCCCCCATAGCGCGGCAATGCCGGCGCTGATGCAGGCAAAAGGGTTGGCGCCGGTAGAGCCTGCCAGGCGCACCGTAGAGGTTGAGGCGTTCTGCTCATGGTCGGCGTGGAGCATGAAGATGCGATCCATTGCCTTGGCGAAAACCGGGTTGGTCTTGTACTCCTCGCAGGGGTTGCTGAACATCATGTAGAGGAAGTTCTCTGCGTAGTTCAGGTCATTGCGCGGATAGTTGAACGGCTGGCCGATGTTGTACTTGTAGGACATCGCCGCGATGGTCGGCATCTTTGCGATCAAGCGGATGGCGCTGATCTCGCGATCCTCGGCCTTGGTGATATCCATGTGATCATGGTAGAAGGCCGCCAGGCCGCCGACCACGCCGCACAGGATCGACATCGGGTGCGCGTCACGCCGGAAACCCTTGAAGAAGTTGTTGATCTGGTCGTGGACCATGGTGTGGTTGCTGATGCGCTTTTCGATATCGGCATATTGCGCATCGTTGGGCAGTTCGCCGAACAGCAGCAGGTAGCACATTTCGACGAAGTTGGACTCCTTGGCCAACTGCTCGATGGGGTATCCCCGATGCAGCAGCACCCCCTTGGCACCATCGATATAGGTAATGGCAGACTGGCACGAGGAGGTTGCCATGAAGCCGGGGTCGTAGGTAAACAGGCCTTCCGCGCCGAGGCCGCGCACATCAACCACATCAGGCCCCAAGGTGCCCGAGTAGATCGGCAGTTCGACCGGGTTATCCAGTCCGTCTACCGTCAGTGTCGCTTTCCTGTCAGCCATGCTGGCCTCCTCTCGAAGTCGAATTGAAACGTTAAGTCATTATTTCGCAAACAGTGTTTTCTTATGTTGGGCCGCGAAAAAGGTTCGCCCACTATAGAAGCGTTCCCGGGATTGTCAATTAACCTTAAGCAACTGCCTAGCTATACAGATATCTTGATCTGTATAAGAAAATGTACAATAATTGATGCTATGCACCATGGATGCTGCATGCGTCGGTCAGTTGGGGCGTCGCTGGCTGGGCCGTCATGAGCAACGGGCTTGAACCATGGTCGAGTTCGGTGGGTGTTCATTTGTCACTAGGGGTTCATATCCCTATAATCCACTGCGCGCGACTGGCAGGTACTCGTTGTCATGCCCGTCCCGGCAGCGGCGAGCCCCCTACCTCAAACCACCGCCCGCATTCCAGCCAAAGTCCGTTCGGCACAGGAGCGAGCCAAGAGAGTGTGTATAGAGCCGTGAATAGCAAACGACCCGTCAACCTCGACCTCACCACGATAGAGTTTCCACTTCCCGCCTTGACGTCGATCGCCCACCGTATCACTGGCGTCATTCTTTTCATCGGACTGATCTTCGCCTTCTGGGCCCTCGACAGGTCTCTGTCGTCCCCGGCCGGCTTCGCTGCCGTCAGTGATGCCCTGGCCAACAATATTCTGGCGAAATTGGTGGCCTGGGGTCTGCTGTCGGCCTTGGCCTTCCATTTTGTCGCCGGCATCAAGCATATGCTGATGGATGCCGATATCGGCGTGACCCTGGAGGGGGGCGTCAAGAAGGCACAGGCCACCGTGGTCATCAGTGCCGTCCTGATCATTCTGGCGGGAGTCTGGGTATGGTAACCAACATCACCAATCTGGGTCGGAGTGGCCTGTCCGACTGGCTGATCCAGCGCGTGTCGGCGGTCATCCTGGCACTCTATACGCTGTTTATCGTCGCCTACCTGCTGTTCAATCCGGGACTCGACTACTACACCTGGAGCGGCCTGTTCGCCCAGACCTGGATGCGCATCTTTTCACTGCTGGCCTTTATCTCTCTTGCCGCTCACGCCTGGGTGGGTCTGTGGACAGTGACCACGGATTACATGAAGTCGACCGGTGCTCGTGTCGGCACCCAGCTCGTCATCATCCTGGCCATCTTCGTGTTCCTGGTCTGGGGCATTCTAGTTTTGTGGGGAGCCTGAATACATGTCAACCATGCGTAGTCTGACATTCGACGCCATCATCATCGGCGGCGGCGGCGCCGGCATGCGTGCCGCTCTCGAGCTGGCCAAGTCCGGCAAGAAGACCGCCGTGCTATCCAAGGTCTTCCCGACGCGTTCACACACAGTGTCTGCCCAGGGTGGTATCACCTGTGCCATTGCCTCCGCCGACCCCAATGATGATTGGCGCTGGCACATGTACGACACGGTCAAGGGCGGTGACTACATCACCGATCAGGACGCCGCCGAATACATGTGCTCCGAAGGCCCCAAGGCGGTATTCGAGCTTGAGCACATGGGCCTGCCGTTCTCGCGCTTCGAGAATGGACGCATCTATCAGCGCCCCTTCGGCGGACAGTCCAAGAATTTCGGCGAGGGTGGCCAGGCGGCGCGTACCTGCGCTGCGGCCGACCGCACCGGTCATGCTCTGCTGCACACCTTGTATCAGAATAATCTGAAGAACAACACGACCTTTCTCAATGAATGGTTTGCGGTCGATCTGGTCAAGAATGCCGATGGCGACGTGGTGGGCTGTATCGCCATGTGCATCGAGACCGGGGAAGTGGTGCACGTCAAGTCCAAGGCCACCGTGCTGGCCACCGGCGGCGCCGGGCGTATCTACGCCTCCACCACCAACGCCCTGATCAATACCGGCGATGGCATCGGCATGGCGCTGCGTGCCGGCTTCCCCATGCAGGACATGGAGATGTGGCAGTTCCACCCCACCGGCATCTATGGTGCCGGGGTGCTGGTCACCGAAGGCTGTCGCGGCGAGGGTGGCTATCTGGTCAACAAGGACGGCGAGCGCTTCATGGAGCGCTATGCGCCCAACGCCAAGGACCTCGCCGGCCGTGACGTGGTTGCCCGCTCCATGGTCATGGAGATCCTCGAGGGCCGTGGTTGCGGCGAGAATGGCGATCACGTCTATCTCAAGCTGGATCACCTCGGCGAAGAGGTGCTCAACAAGCGCCTGCCCGGCATCAGCGAACTCTCCAAGATCTTCGCCCATGCCGATCCGACCAAGGCACCGATTCCGGTGGTGCCGACCTGCCACTACATGATGGGCGGGATCCCCACCAACGTTCATGGCCAGGCGATCATGCAGGACGCCGACGGCAACGACCAGATCGTGGGCGGTCTGTTTGCTTGTGGCGAAGCGGCCTGCGTTTCGGTACATGGTGCCAACCGCCTGGGCGGCAACTCACTGCTCGATCTGGTGGTGTTCGGCCGCGCGGCCGGCATGTTCATCGAGAGTGCGCTCAATGAAGGCATCGAGTACCTCGATGCCAGCGAGTCCGATATCGACAGTGCCATGAAGCGCATCAATCGCTGGAACGAGTCCAGCGGGGGCGAGTCGGTCGCCGACCTCAAGGTCGAGCTGCAGAGCATCATGCAGAATGCCTTCGGCGTATTCCGCCAGGAAGACAACATGCAGGAGGGCGTCAAGAAGCTTGCCGACCTGCGTGGCCGCATTGCTGAAGCGCACCTCGTCGACAAGTCCGGCGCCTTCAATACGGCTCGCATCGAGGCCCTTGAGCTCGATAACCTGATGGAAGTGGCAGAAGCTACCGCGATTGCGGCCCTGGAGCGCAAGGAGAGCCGTGGTGCACACTCTCGCTACGACTATCCGGACCGCGACGATGTCAACTGGCTGAAGCACTCCATGTACTTCCCGCTCGAGAAGAAGGTCGGTAAGCGCGACGTCAACTTCAAGCCGAAGACCGTTGACACCTTCGAGCCCAAAATCCGTACCTATTAAGGGGGAGTCACGATGTCCATGCTTCAGGTATCCATTTACCGCTACAATCCGGAAACCGACTCCGCGCCTTACATGCAGGAGTACCAGGTGGACACTCAGGGCCGCGACCTTATGGTCCTGAACATTCTGGAGATGCTCAAGGCCGAAGACACCACCTTGGCCTATCGCCGCAGCTGCCGCGAAGGCGTGTGCGGCTCCGACGGCATGAACATGAACGGCAAGAACGGCCTGGCCTGTATCACTTCACTTTCCGAGGTGGTCAAGAACAACAAGCTGGTGCTGCGACCGCTGCCGGGCCTGCCCGTGGTGCGTGACCTGGCGGTCGACATGGGGCTGTTCTACAAGCAGTACGAGCGCATCCAGCCCTACCTGCAGAATGACGAGCCGGCGCCCGCCATCGAGCGCCTGCAGTCGCCGGAAGAGCGCGACAAGCTCGATGGGCTCTACGAGTGCATCCTGTGCGCCTGCTGTTCGACCTCCTGCCCGTCGTTCTGGTGGAACCCGGACAAGTTCGTCGGACCGGCGGGGCTGCTGCAGTCGTACCGTTTCCTGGCCGACTCGCGGGATACCGCCACCCAGGCACGCCTCGCCGAACTGCAGGATCCGTTCAGCGTATTTCGTTGCCGCGGCATCATGAACTGTGTGGCGGTGTGCCCCAAGGGGCTCAACCCGACACGTGCCATTGGCAAGATCCGTGACATGCTGCTTGCGAATGCCACTTAAAACGTGGCCCAGGGCTTGCTATCATGGTTGCCGGAATCTGGCCGCGGCGAGTTGTCGCGGTCGCTCCCGTGCAGCAGGTCAAGAGCCGGTGCCATAGGTACCGGCTCTTGACCATGAAATTCAAGGATTCCGGCCTGGCGGCCGGAGCCGCCGGATAAGGAAGACGCCCTTCCGGCAGGGCACCAGCCAAGCCGTCACGGCTGGCCCGTGACGGCGCCGACAACACCCCATCAGTGTAGGGTGACCGAGAGATGCAACAAGGCATAATGGAGTTGATGTGGAACAGCTCCCACGTGAGCGGCAGCAACGTTCACTATGTGGAAGCGCTCTACGAGCAATACCTCGCCGACCCAGGTTCCGTCCCCGAAGAGTGGCGAACCTACTTCGACCAGCTGCCCAGCGTGGAAGGCGGCTCTACCCACGACGTTCCCCTCAGTCCCGTGCGTCATCAGTTCGAGCAACTGGGGCGTGCACGCCGAACGACGACGGCCGCCGCGGATAGCGGAGAGAGCAAGAAGCAGGTCAAGGTCCTTCAGTTGATCAACGCCTACCGCTTCCGGGGTCACCAGAAGGCCGATATCGACCCGCTCGACCTGCGTAGCCCGGTACCGGTACCCGACCTGGACCTCTCCTTTCATCAGCTTTCCAAGGACGACCTGGATACCGAGTTCCAGACCGGTTCTTTCTTTTTGGGGATCGACAAGGCACCGCTGCGTGAGATCGTCGAGGCGTTGGAGCAGACCTACTGCCGCTCCATCGGCTGCGAGGTCATGCATATCGTCGACACCGAGGAGAAGCGTTGGCTGCAGCAGCGTTTCGAGTCGGTGCGTTCGTCACCCAAGTTCAGCGACGACGTGCGCAAGCACCTGCTGGAGCGGCTCACCGCTGCCGAGGGGTTGGAGAACTACCTGGCATCCAAGTATCCGGGCACCAAGCGCTTTGGCCTGGAAGGTGGCGAGTCCTTCATTCCGATGATGGACGAGCTCATCCAGCGAGGCGGTGGTTACGGTGTCAAGGAGGTGGTCATCGGCATGGCCCACCGCGGACGCCTCAATCTGCTGGTCAATATACTCGGCAAGAATCCCTCCGAGCTTATCGACGAGTTCGACGGCAAGAAGCTGATCGAGCGAGGCTCCGGTGACGTCAAGTACCATCAGGGCTTCAGCTCCAATGTGATGACGCCGGGCGGTGAAGTCCATCTGGCGCTGGCCTTCAACCCCTCCCACCTGGAGATCGTCTCTCCAGTGGTCGAGGGCTCCGTGCGGGCGCGTCAGGATCGTCGCGACGACCTGGAAGGCACCAAGGTCCTGCCGATCAACATCCATGGTGACGCGGCCTTCGCCGGCCAGGGCGTGGTCATGGAGACGTTCCAGATGTCCCAGACTCGCGCCTACAAGACCGGCGGCACGGTTCATATCGTCATCAACAACCAGGTCGGTTTCACCACGTCGCATCCGCAGGATACCCGCTCCACCGAGTACTGCACCGACATCGCCAAGATGGTCCAGGCGCCGATCTTTCACGTCAACGGCGACGACCCGGATGCCGTGTTGCATGCGACACAGGTGGCACTGGACTACCGTCAGCAGTTCAAGAAGGACGTGGTCATCGACCTGGTCTGCTATCGTCGTCGCGGCCACAACGAGGCCGATGAGCCTTCCGGCACCCAGCCGATGATGTATCGCAAGATCAAGGAGCATCCCTCGTCGCGCACGCTCTACGCTCAGCGCCTGGTAGAGCAGGGCGTGCTCTCCGAGGACGATGCCAAGGCAATGATCGAGACCTATCGCGAAGATCTCATGGCTGGCAACCATGTGGCCAACGCCTTGGTGCAGGAGCCCAACACCTCGCTTTTCGTCGATTGGCAGCCGTACCTGGGGCATGAGTGGTCCGGGTATGCGGAAACTGGCGTCGAGATGAAGCGCCTTCAGCGTCTAGCTGGCAAGATGTGCGAGATTCCCGACGGCGTCGAGGTGCAGCGCCAGGTGGCCAAGATTTACGAAGACCGCCGCAAGATGCAGGCCGGCGGTTTGGGCCTCAACTGGGGCTTTGCCGAAACCCTGGCTTACGCCACGCTGCTCGATGAAGGGCACCCGGTGCGCATCACCGGTCAGGACGTGGGCCGCGGTACCTTCTCCCACCGCCATGCGGTAGTGCATAACCAGAAGGATGGCAGCGTCCATGTGCCGCTGCAGCACATGGGCGACGGCCAGCCGCGCTTCACCATCCATGATTCCTTCCTCTCCGAGGAGGCCGTGCTGGCGTTCGAGTACGGGTATGCGACAACAGCGCCTAATCACCTGGTGATCTGGGAAGCGCAGTTCGGTGACTTCTTCAACGGCGCCCAGGTGGTGGTCGATCAGTTCATCTCCTCCGGCGAGACCAAGTGGGGACGCCTGTGTGGCTTGACCATGCTGCTGCCCCACGGCTATGAGGGGCAGGGGCCGGAACACTCATCCGCGCGGCTCGAGCGCTTCCTGCAGATGTGTGCCGAGCACAACATGCAGGTCTGTGTGCCCACCACGCCGGCACAGATATTCCATCTGCTGCGTCGCCAGGTGATCCGCAAGCTGAGAAAGCCCCTGGTGGTGATGACCCCCAAGAGCCTGCTGAGGCACAAGGAAGCCGTTTCCAGCCTGGACGACCTGGCCAACGGCCACTTCCATATGGTGCTGCCGGATCAGGGCAGTCTCGATGCCGGTCAGGTCAAGCGCGTCATCATGTGTGCCGGTAAGGTCTACTACGACCTGGCGGCCTGGCGTGAAGAGAACGAGCGCAACGATACGGCAATCCTGCGTATCGAGCAGCTCTACCCCTTCCCCAAGGAGGAACTCTTCGAGGCGCTCAAGGATTACGTCAACCTCGAGTCGGTGGTGTGGTGTCAGGAAGAGCCGCTCAACCAGGGGGCCTGGTACTCGAGCCAGCACCATATGCGGGCAGTCGCTGACATGCTCAACAACGGCCTGGGCGGAGAACTGAAGTTTGCCGGTCGCCCGGCTTCGGCGGCACCCGCCGCGGGCTACATGTCCGTGCATACAGAACAGCAGCGCCAGTTGGTGGAAGACGCCTTCAACGTCTAAGTAACACCACCGGGACGAGAGAGAACATACAAGGGAAACGACATGGCTACCGAGATCAAAGCGCCCACCTTTCCGGAATCCGTTGCCGAAGGCAGCGTGGCTGCCTGGCACAAGAAGCCCGGAGACAGCGTTGAGCGCGATGAACTGATCGTCGAGATTGAAACGGACAAAGTGGTCCTTGAAGTCCTTGCCCCCGAGGCGGGCACGTTAAGTGAGGTCATGGCCGAAGAGGGCGATACCGTCCAGTCCGAGCAGGTGCTCGGCAGGATCGGTGAAGGCAAGGCATCGGGTGGCGAAAAAGGCGGAAACAAGAGCGAGAAAAAAGCCGACGCCAAGGCCGACAAGGATGATGCCGCCAAGAGCGATGCGAAGGCGGAAAAGCCGGCCGGTGGTGGCAAGCAGCACCAGGTAAAGGCACCCACCTTCCCCGAGTCGATTCAGGAAGGCACCGTGGCCACCTGGCACAAGCAGGTTGGCGAGGCGGTCAAGCGCGATGACGTTCTGGCCGATATCGAGACCGACAAGGTGGTGCTCGAGGTAGTGGCACCTGCGGACGGCACGCTTGCTGAAATCAAGGCTGAAGAGGGCAGTCAGGTCGAGTCCGAGGCCGTGCTGGCAATCTTCACTGAAGGGGCGGCTGGTCCCGCAACAGCAGCTGACAAGACGCCGGCAGCTTCCGCCGATGACGGTGCCGGCGACGAAAAGGTGGGAGACAAGATTCTCGCGCCTGCGGCTCGCAAGATGGTTGCCGAGCACGACCTTGACGTCAGCAAGATCGACGGCACTGGCAAGGGTGGGCGTATTCTCAAGGAGGACGTGCAGCGCGCTGTCAATGAGGGCAGTGCCAAAAAGGCCGCGAAGCCGGCTGCCGCACCCAAGCAGGCCACTGCCGCGCCAGCCGTCGAAGGCGAGCGTCCCGAGAAGCGGGTGCCGATGAGCCGCCTGCGCAAGACCATTGCCAAGCGTCTGGTCGAGGCACAGCAGACCGCCGCCATGCTGACCACCTACAACGAGGTGGACATGGGGGCGGTAATGAGCCTGCGGGCCCAGTACAAGGACACCTTCATCAAGACCCACGATGTCAAGCTTGGCTTCATGGGCTTCTTCGTCAAGGCGGCTTCCGAGGCGCTCAAGCGCTTTCCGGACGTCAATGCCTCCATTGATGGTAATGACATCGTCTACCACGGCTATCAGGACATCGGCGTCGCGGTCTCCACCGACCGCGGCCTGGTGGTGCCGGTGCTGCGCGACACCGACAGCATGAAGATTGCCGATGTCGAAAAGGGCATCGTCGACTTCGGCAAGCGTGCGCGTGACGGCAAGCTCGGCATCGACGAGATGCAGGGCGGTACCTTCACCATCACCAACGGCGGGATCTTCGGCTCGCTGATGTCGACGCCGATCATCAATCCGCCGCAGACCGCCATCCTGGGTATGCACAAGATTCAGGAACGTCCCATGGCAGTGAATGGCAAGGTGGAAATTCGTCCGATGATGTATCTGGCCGTCTCCTATGATCACCGCATGATCGATGGAAAGGACGCGGTACAGTTCCTGGTTACCATCAAGGAACTGC
This sequence comes from Halomonas sp. ANAO-440, assembly GCF_019915905.1. Lineage (NCBI taxonomy): Bacteria > Pseudomonadati > Pseudomonadota > Gammaproteobacteria > Oceanospirillales > Halomonadaceae > Halomonas > Halomonas sp. ANAO-440. Next base: position 59,920 of record NZ_JAHXBV010000011.1, read on the forward strand.
TCGAAGATCCGGCTCGCCTGCTGCTGGATGTCTGAGCGACGCCCGATTCAACGGACTCAAACGCGAACCGATCAAGGAAAACCACATGGCCGATAAATTTGATGTGATCGTCATTGGTGCGGGCCCCGGGGGCTACGTGGCCGCCATCCGCGCCGCACAGCTGGGGCTGAAGACTGCCTGCGTCGAGAAGTGGATCGGCAAGGAAGGCAAGGTCGTATTCGGCGGTACCTGCCTTAACGTGGGCTGCATTCCCTCCAAGGCGCTGCTTGAGGCTTCCCACAAGTTCGTCGAAGCCAAGCACGACTTCGCCGACATGGGCATTCAGGCCGGTGACGTCAGCATGGACGTCAAGAAGATGATGGCCCGTAAGGATACGATCGTGAAGAACCTCACCGGCGGTATCGCCGGGCTGTTCAAGGCCAACGGCGTGACCGGTATCGAGGGCACCGGCAAGGTTGTCGGTGCGAAGCAGGTTGAGGTCACCGATCAGGATGGCAAGGCCACCACCTACGAGGCCGACAATATCGTCATCGCCGCCGGCTCGGTACCGGTCGAGATACCCCCGACTCCGCTGACCGAGGGCCTGATCGTCGACTCCACCGGCGCACTGGAGTTCCAGGAAGTGCCGAAGCGCCTGGGCGTGATCGGAGCCGGTGTCATCGGCCTGGAACTGGGCAGCGTCTGGAGCCGCCTGGGCAGTGAAGTGACGGTACTCGAGGCCATGGACAGCTTCCTGCCGATGGTGGATAGCGCCATCGCCAAGGAGACCCAGAAGCTGCTCAAGAAGCAGGGCCTGGACATCAAGCTGGGGGCGCGCGTCACCGGCTCCGAGGTCAAGGGCCAGGAGGTCGTCGTCAAGTACACCGACTCCGACGGCGAGCAGGAAATGACCTTCGACAAGCTGATCGTCTGTGTCGGTCGTCGCCCCTATACCCGGGGCGTGGTGGCGGACGGTGTCGGCGTTGGCCTGGACGAGCGTGGCTTCATCCATGTGGACGACCAGTGCCGTACCAGTGTGCCTGGCGTCTATGCCATCGGCGATTGCGTGCGTGGACAGATGCTGGCCCACAAGGCCTCCGAAGAGGGAATCATGGTTGCCGATATCATCGCCGGTCACAAGGCTGAGATGAACTACGACGCCATTCCCTGCGTTATCTATACCTTCCCTGAGGTGGCCTGGGTCGGCATGACTGAGCAGGATGCCAAGGCCAAGGGCATCGAGGTCAAGACCGGTTCCTTCCCGTTTGCCGCGAGCGGCCGTGCCATGGCCAATAACGCGACGGAAGGTCAGGCCAAGATCATTGCCGATGCCGAGACCGATAGGATCCTGGGCATGCATATCGTTGGCCAGCATGCGGGCGAGATGATCGCTCAGGGCGTGATCGCCCTGGAGTTCGGCTCCAGCGCCGAGGATCTGGCGCTGACCTGCTACGCTCACCCGACCATGTCGGAAGCCGTGCATGAAGCCGCGCTGGCGGTGGAAGGGCATGCCATCCATATGGCCAATCGCAAGAAGCGCAAGTAAGCCAGCTCGCGCACAGCTCAATAACAACACGGATTAGGCAACAACTAGCGTCACCCACGCGGGTGGCGCGTCGTACCCGGCCATGTATCGGGTACGAACGGGGGCAACCCGGGATAGATCGCATTCGGCGGTATTCCGCGGTTGCCGTTCGAGTCACATGCAACCAATGGCATGAATCGATGAACCTTCACGAGTATCAAGGCAAGCAGCTGTTTGCCGACTATGGTCTTCCGGTATCCAAGGGCTTTGCAGTCGACACCCCCGAGGAAGCGGCGGAAGCGTGCAAGAAGATCGGCGGCGAGATGTGGGTCGTCAAGGCTCAGGTCCACGCAGGCGGCCGCGGCAAGGCCGGCGGTGTCAAGCTGATCAAGAGCCCGGAGGAGGCCAAGGCCTTCGCCGAGAAGTGGCTGGGCAAGAACCTGGTTACCTTCCAGACCGACGAGAAGGGACAGCCGGTCGCCAAAATTCTGGTTGAGACCTGCACCGATATCGCCGATGAGCTTTATCTGGGGGCGGTTGTCGACCGTACTACCCGCCGAGTGGTCTTCATGGCCTCCACCGAGGGCGGTGTAGAAATCGAGAAAGTGGCAGAAGAAACGCCCGAGAAGATTCTCAAAGTCGAGATTGACCCGCTGGTCGGTGCGCAGCCGTACCAGGCGCGTGAACTGGCCTTTGCCCTGGGCCTCAAGGGCGATCAGGTCAAGCAGTTCACCAAGATCTTCCTGGGCCTCTCGCGCCTGTTCCACGAAAAGGACTTGGCGCTGCTCGAGATCAACCCGCTGGTGATCACCGACGAAGGCAACCTGCACTGCCTGGACGCCAAGCTCGGCCTGGACAGCAACGCGCTGTATCGTCATCCGGACCTGCAGGCCATGCGCGACCCTTCCCAGGAAGACGAGCGTGAAGCCGAAGCCGCTGCCTGGGACCTCAACTACGTGGCCCTGGAAGGCAACATCGGTTGCATGGTCAACGGCGCCGGTCTGGCCATGGGCACCATGGACATCATCAAGCTCAGTGGTGGCCAGCCAGCGAACTTCCTCGACGTGGGCGGCGGTGCCACCAAGGAGCGCGTGGCGGAAGCCTTCAAGCTCATTCTCTCCGACGACTCCGTGAAGGCTGTTCTGGTGAACATCTTCGGCGGTATCGTGCGTTGCGACATGATCGCCGAGGGCATCATCGGTGCCGTAGAGCAGGTCGGTGTCAACGTGCCGGTGGTGGTGCGCCTGGAAGGTAACAACGCCGAGCTGGGTGCCGAGAAGCTGGCTTCCAGCGGTCTGAACATCATCGCTGCTACCAGCCTGACTGACGCGGCACAGCAGGTCGTCAACGCGGCGGAGGGCAAGTAATGAGTATCCTGATCGACAAGAACACCAAGGTCATCTGCCAGGGCTTCACCGGTGGCCAGGGGACCTTCCACTCCGAGCAGGCGCTTGCCTATGGCACCAAGATGGTCGGCGGCGTGACACCGGGCAAGGGCGGCCAGGAGCACCTGGGCCTGCCGGTGTTCAATACCGTCAAGGAGGCGGTCGAGAAGACCGGCGCCGAGGCCAGCGTGATCTATGTGCCGGCCCCGTTCTGCAAGGACTCGATCCTGGAAGCCGCCAATGCCGGCATCAAGCTGATCGTCTGCATCACCGAGGGCATCCCTACGCTCGACATGCTCGATGTCAAGGTGAAGTGCGACGAACTGGGCGTGCGGCTGATCGGCCCCAACTGCCCCGGCGTGATCACCCCGGGCGAGTGCAAGATCGGCATCATGCCGGGTCATATTCACCAGCCCGGTCGCGTCGGCATCGTCTCGCGCTCCGGCACCCTGACCTATGAAGCCGTCAAGCAGACCACCGATCACGGCTTCGGCCAGTCCACCTGTGTGGGCATCGGTGGCGACCCGATTCCGGGCTCCAACTTCATCGACATCCTCGAGCTGTTCGAGAAGGATCCGAAGACGGAAGCCATCGTGATGATCGGCGAGATCGGCGGCACCGCCGAGGAAGAGGCGGCAGCCTATATCAAGGCCAACGTCTCCAAGCCGGTGGTATCCTACATTGCCGGCGTCACCGCGCCTCCGGGCAAGCGCATGGGCCATGCCGGTGCCATCATCTCCGGCGGCAAGGGTACTGCGGATGAGAAGTTCGCCGCCCTGGAAGACGCCGGCGTGCGCACCGTGCGTTCCCTGGCCGAGATCGGCGATGCGCTGAAGGAAGTGACTGGCTGGTAAGCCTCGCTTTCATCAGACGTGTAAAGGGCGCCTTCGGGCGCCTTTTTTCGTTTGAAGGAATCTGGCGTCAGAGCTTGCGTTGAGACAAGTCGTCCAGATGAACTGGTTACCAGTGGAGGGTGAGCGTAGAGTTCATTGGGCGGATAAGCTCCTCGTTCTGTACGGGGTGCGTCTTCACGGAGTGAGTCGCAGATGACGAATCACCATGGTCCGCCCAAGGGCCTCAAGGCCGCAACACCTGGCTGGAAGCTGGACTGCCAGCGGGGATTGATGGCCTTCGCGGGCTGGTGGCTGGCTGCGCTCCTGGTCAGCGGGCTGCTCCCGTCGATGTCGGATAATTTGCCGATTTCTCCGCTGTGGGTGGCCAATTCACTGGCCTATGGAACAGTTCTGGCTATTGGGGTCAAGCCAGTCCCTTATTTTACCATGGCAGCCCTGACCTGGAATCTGGCACGCGGCGATACCCATCTTGAAGTACTCGTAGGTACCGCTGCCTTCGTGTTGTTGATGTTTTTTGTGGTGGTATTTTCCAGTTTGTTAGGACGGTATGTCGAGCGTGATCGGGCTCGGCGCCTGTTGCGCGTGCCCATCATTGCCTTAATGAGCGCTACGCTCTTTACCTTCGTTGGGGTCTGGCAGTTTTCCAATGGCCGACCAGCGCCGGAACTGATTATTGGCCTGTGGCTTTCCGAGGCGACGTCGGTATTGCTCTTCACTCCTTTGGCGAGGCAGTGGCTTCGTCATGGGGTTCAGACCTGGGCGCTGCCCGAAGTGAAGTCACGTCAATTGCCGATGATGTTGGCCTGGTCTGCTTTGGCAATTGCAGTGCTTGTGTTGATCTCGGCTATGGAAAACATGCCATGGGTACTCTCCAGTTGGCTTCCCTACTTGGCGCTGGTGATGCCGATCCTGGCCGTCTATCTGTTGCCGGTAGGGTTGCCTCGCCTGGTGGCACCATTGTTCATGCTGGCCTGGACGTTAGTGAACCTCAACCTGTACACAGATGCAGCAGGCGTATTGGATGAAACTGCCATGCTGCAGGGTCAGATGATCCTGTTCACGGCCGCGCTGGTTGGATTTCTTTCTATCGAGGCCGTTCACTCCTATCACCGGGCCAATCGGCGCCTGCAGCAGGCCAGTCGCCAGGATGGCCTGACAGGACTCAACAATGATCTCGGCATGACGGAGTCATTGGCGGGACGGAAGGTCGATGAACCTCATGCGTTGATCGGCATTCAGGTGCCGGACATAGATGATCTCGCCACGCTCATAGGGCTGGATGAGGTGCATGCCCTCGAGTGTTGCATTGCCGAGACATTGCGGGAAACGGTACCCACAGGATGTGTGGCATCAGCGCGTCTGCAGCCCGGTCTGTTTGCCCTGCTGGTGCCTATGAACGCGGCTCCTGCGACGGTCGCCCATGACCTGCGCGACGCCTTGCACAGTGCGGATCAGGATGGGGGGCTTAGTGTGGCACGGCTCGAGCTGCGAGTAGTCCTTGTGGAGAGTATCGAGAGCCACGATGCCCGACACCTGACTTCAATCTTGTTGATGGCTAGCGCCAGGGCGGCAACTCGGAAGGGAGAGCACTTTTATCACCATCATGGTGAGCCGGAACAACTGATCGAAGCCCATCGGGATGCCCTGTACCTGGTCGGCTATCTCCGCGATGCCTTGGCCGGTGAGACGCGCAGTGGAAGCTTTGAAATCTTCGCACAGCCAATCCTCGATCTCCGGCAGCCAGAAGTGATTCGTGCTGAAATGCTGCTGCGTTGGCGCCATGCCGATGGACGACTGCTTGGAGCGGGGGACTTTCTACCTATCGCCGAGCGTTTTGGTTTGATGCCTCGCCTAGATGCCTGGGTGCTGTCAAAGGTGCTGTCGATACTCAGCACGCACCCGGGTGGTGAAAGGCTTGATGAGGTGGCCATCAATATTTCCGGGGACACCCTGGCCGGCGCCGATCTGGTTAGTTTGCTGAGCGAGTGTCTGGCCCGCTACGGTTGGCCTTCGGATCGCCTCTGCCTTGAAATCACAGAGTCCATGGTGATTCACGATGTTCAGGTGGCGCGCGAGAATGTCAGGCAGCTGCACACGCTGGGAGTCTGCCTGGCCATTGATGATTTCGGTACGGGGCATGCCAGCTTTTCTTATCTTCAGGATTTTCCTGTCCAGAAATTGAAGATAGACGGCCGATTCACCAAGGGTATCGTGCAGCGGGGTATCGATCGGGAAATCGTGCGGTCCACGTGCGCCATCGCCGATTACCTTGGGGCGAGAGTGGTCGCCGAATTTATTGAAACCTCTGATCAGATGGAGGTGTTGTCGCAGCTTGGTGTCCACTGTTTCCAAGGCTATGGCATCTGCCGTCCCATCCCGTTGGAAGTGTATTTGGAAGGGTTACAGCAAGGTCGCAGCATGATAGGAATGGAATTCGCCCAGGCACAGCAGCAGTGCCAGTCCCCGGGCGGTTAAGCCTAGGGTGGTTTTCATGACGTGTGCTGCATTGCACGTAGCAACAACTCGACAGGAGGCCTGCATGGCCAAGGTACCCGCCGCCTACCAGGCGACCCGCGGCTCGATTCTCGATGTCGATCGTGACTTCTATGCCCGCCTGACCGATCCCACTGGCCGCGAGAGGGTCGAAAAGCTTACCGTGCCAATCCGCGATGGCTTGGCCTGGAAAGTGCCGGCGGGGCACGTGATGCGGCTCTCGACCCAGGATGGCCCTCAGGTCGGCGACTTCAACCTATGGAGCCTGCACAATCCCCGGGAGCGTTTCTGGGCATCACGTACCCGACAGCTTCAGCGCGCCCATGTCTCGACATTCGACCGGCTCTGGTCGACGCTGCCCTACCTGCGCCCCATGGCGACCATCATTGATGACACCCTGGCCGGCTACGGCGTCGATGGCAGCGGCGTGGACGAGGAGGGCGGGCGTATCCACGACCTGCTGGGCACCCGCTGTGATCCCTACGTCAACCGGCTGCTGACTGGCGAGGATTTCGACCACCACTGCCACTCCAATCTGGTGCGCGCCGTGACGCCTTTCGGCCTGACCGAATTCGACGTTCACGACGTACTCAACGTCTTCCAATGCACCGGGCTGAACGATGACGACCAGTACTTCATGAAGGCGTGTCCCGCGCAGGAGGGCGACTACCTCGAGCTGTTCGCCGAGATCGACCTGCTCTGTGCGCTCTCCTGCTGCCCCGGTGGCGATCTCTCAGTGGACCTATGGGGCCCCAATGCCCGTGATCCACTGGAGACCTGTCACCCCATCGGCGTGGAAGTGTTCCGCCTGGACGCTTCGCTACTCCAAGGTTGGAGGCCGCCGGAGCCCTCTCCCTATGCCGGAGGCCATGGCATGCGTGGGCCAGGCATTGATTGGGCTGAGAAAAAACGTGATCTGGCGGCCCGGAAAACAGGTCGCTGACAGCGGGAGGGGAGCCTAGAAAGCGTCGCTGAGGCTTCGGTCGCGGCCCGCCTGCTTGGCCTTGAGCAGTGCCTTGTCGGCACGCCTCAGGGTGGTTTGATGTGGCTCGCCGGGCCGGTGCTGGCATAATCCGGCACTGACCGTGACCGAGATCTTCTCGTCGGCGGCACGTATCGTTACCTCAGCAAGATGTGAGCGCAGCCGCTCCACAATGGTGCTGGCTTCGTTGCGGTCGGTATCGGCCAGCAGGAGCAGGAACTCTTCTCCTCCCCAGCGGGCGCACACGTCGTAGTCTCGCAGGGCTTGGCTCAATGCATGAGAGATGGCCATCAGAAGCTGGTCCCCGACATCATGGCCGTGGCAATCATTGATGCGCTTGAAGTGGTCGATATCCAGCAGTGTCAGAGTGAAACGGCGACGCTCCCTGACAAACGCCTCCAGGCGTTCGAGGATCAATCGGCGATTGGGGAGGCCGGTCAGCGGGTCGTGGGTCGAGGCTTGGTGCAAGGCCTGATTGCGCTCCTGTATGAGCGCTTGAAAGCCATCCGAGATGCGCGACAGCTTTTGCTGGCGGCGCAGGGTGCGTTGGTAGCGTTGCTCGGTGACCTGGCGAGCCTCCATGGCCAGCGACTGATAGCGGTCGGAGATGTCGATCAGACGCTGTATCTGCACTTGTTGCTCGCAATGGCGTTGATATAGGCGCTGCAGGGCGTCATGGAGCGGGTGTCCGGCATGTTCGCTTGAGTCGATCAGGGCGGCAACCTGTGCCAAAAACGCTTTGTCCTCCTTGTCTTTCATGGCTCCCCCCTGACAGGTGTGATGGCGAAGGGATAGCTGCAATCTTCGCGAAACTCATCGGCCAGCTCAGCGATACGCTCGTTGCGTGCATCGTAGTGCCAGGTGACCGAGACCTCGCGGCCGGTTTCGAAAGCTTCCTCGAGCAGGTCGAAGATATCCATCATCGCCTTCACCGAGCTGGTATTGAGGTAGACCAGTGCCAGCTCCAGATGAAGGGGGCGCTGCTCATGGGTGAGGAAGTGACGAACCCATAAAATCACCTGGTCGAAGAGTTCGTAGGAATTCTCCGGATAGGAGTCGCCCTGCATCGTCAGGCGCCCGGCTTGCCAATCGCTGCGAATAGCTGGCGTTGACAGGCTGCCGGGAATGTCGAGATCGGAAATCGTGGTTGTCATGGCAAGAGTCAAATCGTGGCTGTCAGGCTGAAGAAGCTGCGTTGGTTCGGCAGCGGCTGTAACGCGGCTTGCAGGGGGCGGCTGGACTTCCGGGCCATGTCGAGCAGGCCGAGGCCGGCACCTCCATGGACTTCGGCATTCCTGGGGCGGCGAAGCTGCTGCTTGTAGGCCTGCTTGAGCGCTTGCTTGTCCAGGAGGGCGAGCGCTTCGACCGTGGCAACCAGGTGCTCACCGTCGGCCCGCTCAACCAGGTTGCCGGCACTTACCTGGTAGTGTCCTTGGCCGCTGTGTGCGACTGCCACCGTAGCTGCGCCCAGTTCCTCGTCATAGCCCTGGCGACGGGCATAGTGACGGATGTTCTGGGTCATCTCAATGTAGACGGAGAAGACGTCCATGGCCGCAGAGGGGGCAGCTTGCTGGGTGTCGAGATAGTTGCGCAGTGCCTTGCCGATCTCTTCGATCAGGCTACGTGATATGGGGCCATTGAAGCACAGCATGATGCGATCATGCTGATAGCTCTCCCTCATGCTCAGTAAATCCATGGCAATTCCTTGGCTTGCAATGCCTCCCCTACCCAGGATCAGGGGGGCGTGATGAAGCGGGCTCAGGGGCTTCCAGTGGCGCGCAGAATATCAGCAAGGTGATATCGTCTCGTTGGCTGTGAGGGCCTCGATAGTCGTCCAGGGCCTGTTCGAAAGCCGCCAACTGGTCATCGAGTGATGCCAAGGCATGGGCTCGCAGGAGTTCCTCGAAGCGGCTGTTACCGAAGCCGAAGCCATGGCGGCCTCCTGCTTGATCGAGCAGCCCATCGCTGCACAGATAATAGCGCCATCCCGAATGCATCGGAATGTACTGGTTGCTGTAGAGGGCCGGGCGACGATGCCCCAGTGCTCGTTTGTGGCCCTTGATGCGCTCGAGCCTGTCGCCGTCGCTGGCGTAGAGATCGAGCTTGGCTCCGGCATAGGTCAAGCGTTGCCGGGTCGGGTCGACCCAGGCCAGGCCGATATCCATGTTGGTGGCGATGGAGGAGGGCAATTGCGCTTCAGGCAGCAGCAGGCGTGTCTGGCGATCGATCTCATTGAGCACGGTAGCCGGGTCGTCGGCCCCTTCCTGGGCAATGGCGTGGTCGATGATGGCGCGTGCCAGCATGGTCATCATGGCGCCGGGCACGCCGTGGCCGGCGCAGTCTACGATACCGATCAGATAGCCCTTAGGCGTGGCGCGGAAGACGTAGAAATCACCGCCCACGGTGTCGCGTGGTTTCCACAGTACGGCGTGACAAGAGGCAAGATGTTCGCTGAGCTGGGTGTCGGGCAGGATGGCGCGCTGAATGATGCTGGCGTACTGGATGGAATCGCCAAGCTTCTTGTGGGCGTCCGCCATGGCCGCATGTGCGGCTTCCAGTTCTTGCGTGCGTTCGCGTACCTGGGATTCGAGGTTGCGCGTGTGATCCGCCACCTGGCGCGCCATGTGGGAAAAGGCCTGGGAGAGCTCGCCGATCTCGTCGCGACGTTCGGTGGGGAGTCGCGAGCGATAGTCGCCGTTGGCGATGGCGCGAGCCGACAGCGTCAATCGGTGGAGCGGCGTCAGGATCAGGCGGTGAGTGGCATAGGCAAAGGCCGCTGTCAGGATGGCCAGTATCAGCAGCAGCGCGCCAACCAGGGGCCAGAACCAGCGTCCTTCGAGGATGCTGGCGGCCTGCATGTCCAATGAGGTGACCAGCAGCCACTGCAGCTCCGGGATGTAGCCTACCGAGAGCAGTCTCGGCTCGCCGCCGATATCGACGTGCAGGGTCCGGATATCGCCGGGTCGGCGTATCGCCCCCTGCATCGCCCGCCTGAGATCGTCGCGCTGGTCGGCGTCGTCGATCAAGGACTGGATATGCTGCTCATTGTCGGTATCGAAGGGGTTGCCACCCGCGCCGAGCGCCACGCGGGCCTGGTCGGGGTGGGCTTGAATCATGCCACGGGGGTCGACAATCATTGGCGTGACCCCGGGGGCGCTGGCCCGGATGAAGTGTGCCAGGAAGTCGTCCAGGTCGAGGGCGCCGCCGGCCAGGCCGAGCAGTTCGCCGTTGTCGCGCACCTTGACGTTGACCCTCAGCATGCTGCGCTGCAGGACATGATCGACGCTGATATCGATATCGTAGGTGGACGTACTGGTCATGGTGGCGAAATACCAGGCGTCCTCGGCCTCATCCCTGGAAAGACGATAGCGGGGAAGCGGCTCGGCGTCGCGTCGGTCGGCGAAGTAGTAGTCGTGAGTGGCGTGATCGATGATGAAGTAGGCGTTGCTGCCGAACTGTTGGCGGAAGCCTTCGGCCTCAGCGAGAAAGCGTGCCCGGCGCTCGGGATCGTCCGGTTGGCGTAGCCACTCGCGGGTGACCACCGAGTTGGCGAAACGTCGTGACAGCGCCAGTTCGCGGGATACGGGGGCAGAGATGCGATGCATCTGCAGCAGTGTGTACTGCTCGGCATAGGCCGTGGCGAAGTGGCGGCGTACCTCATCGACGGCCTTCCAACCGATGAACAGGGCTGGGATCAATGCCAGCAGGCACGCCAGCAGCAAGGTTGCGACCGACTTCCCACGCAGTCCGAGGTGTACTGCCATCGCGTTGGCTTCCCTGATCGGGTGGGCTCAGCCCCCATTGTCATGCTTTTTCATTGCCTTACCTTAAACCCTGAGTACACGCGGTTCCTCATTTCTCCATCTCCGCTTCGACAAGGTACTGGCAAGGGGCTCTGCGGGGCACCGCCATGCCGGGTCTGGCGTTTTCGATGGGTTGATGGCTCGACATCAGGGGAGTCGGCTTTTCCGTGCATGTTGACTATCCATTCAGCTGGAATCCATATACCATCCATGTGGATGGTATATGGAGTGCATATGGATTCCATTTGGATGGTTTCGCTGAGTGCTCCACCCCTTGGTTAATGAGGTAAAACATATGAGCGTGCATGAGCTACGGCGCAAGTCCGGCGACTCCAGCGAGAAGATCACCATTAACCTGGGGGTGGTCGACCTGGGGCAGATCGACCTGCTGGTCCAGGAGGGGTTCTATTCCAATCGCACCGATCTGATCCGCACGGCCATCCGTAACCAGCTGTCGAACCATGCCGAGGTGGTCAGGGAGACCGTGTCTCGCAAGGCCTTCGTGCTGGGGCTCGAGCATTACAGCCGCGCGGATCTGGAAGCGCTGCAGTCGGCGGGAGAAACACTGCAGATTCAGGTCCTGGGCATGGCCAGCATTGCCGACGACGTATCGCCGGAACTGGCCCGTGCCACCATCGAGTCGGTGGTCGTCCTGGGCGCCCTGCATGCCAGCAAGGCGGTCAAGGCGGCCCTGGCGGATCGAATCCACTGAAACACTGAATAGGGACATTGACGATGATCGACGCGCGACGAATGGAAGAAGCGACGCGGCTCACCCGCGCCGGGAAGCTGCATGAGGCCATGGCCATGCTCCAGGGCGCGATGCCCGGTGGGAAGAGCGGCACGGGGGACGAAGAAGTGCGGGATACCTCAGGCTCTGCACGTAACGTCTATGAGGGGAGCTGCCAGGTCATCGACGAGGAGGTGTCGGTGTTGAAGCCAGCGTCTGCGGAGTCGGGTTCGTCCCGGACAGGTGCATCGTCAGCGGGAAAGGCGTCATCCTCGGCGTTTGGCCGCACCCGACAGGCGGCCTCTGGGACAATACCGGGCGGTGAAATCGGGCTGCCTTCTGGCTGGCGCGAGAAGTGGCGCCAGTTGCGTGATTCCATGGCCCAGCCCGAGCAGGGGCGGGGCTCCAGCGAGACAGCACTGCCTGGCGCGTTCACCGCTGGCTGCTTTACCAACCATGCCGGCTCGCGCGATTACAAGCTGTATCTACCCAGCGGCTATCACGGTCAGTCACTACCGCTGGTGGTCATGCTGCATGGCTGCACGCAGAACCCCGATGACTTCGCCGCCGGGACCAACATGAACCGGCTGGCCGAAGAGCAGCTTTTCTGCGTGCTCTATCCGGCCCAGCCGATGACCGCCAACAGTAACAAGTGCTGGAACTGGTTCAAGGTCGAAGACCAGCAGCGCGATGGAGGTGAGCCGTCGATCCTTGCCGGCATGACCCGCCAGGTTATCGACACGTACGGACTCGATGCTAGCCGCACCTATGTCGCTGGACTGTCGGCCGGTGGCGCCATGGCCACGACAATGGCGATGACCTATCCGGATCTCTATGCGGCGGTGGGCATGCACTCGGGGCTTCCTCACGGCGTGGCCCAGAGTCTCCCCGATGCATTGGGGGCAATGCAGGGAGGCACAGGTCCACTGGCTTCGTCGACACGAGTGTCTACGTGGGAGTCGCGGGTGCCTGCCATCGTCTTCCACGGTGATCGCGACACCACGGTGCATCCCAGCAATGCGGATCGCGTTGCCGCTCAGTACGCCGCCTCGCGTGCGGCTGGCGAGTCGACAAACGGCCGTGAGGGCAGTGCAGGGAAGACGGTGGAGCAGGGACAGGTCCCCAATGGCTACGCTTATACGAAGACCAGCCACCAGGATGCGGATGGGCGGTCGTGCCTGGAGCAATGGGTGATCCACGGTGCCGGCCATGCCTGGTCGGGTGGCGATGCTCGCGGTTCCTACACGGACTCCAAGGGGCCCGATGCGGCCAAGGAGATGCTGCGTTTCTTTCTTTCCCATGCCAAGTCCGCGGATCGGTCAGGTCGCCGCACGCCCTGAAGGGCAGCCTCATGTGACATCGTCACCAAGGAAAACGCCTCGACACTGGTCGAGGCGTTTTGGTGTTGCAGCAGGAACTGTTCCTAGGTAGCAGGTCGTGCCACCAGCGAGCGGGTCTCCTCGCGGGCCTCGACCAGTTCCACGCGGGTGACGTCACCGAGCTTGTAGCGCTCTTCGCCTTCCACCTGGATACGGCCTTCCTTGTCGTCGATGACCACCTTGTCGCGGTCGCTGTGGATCATCGGCGCAGGAACGAACGCGGTCGCACCGTTGGCGGTCAGCCGGACGCGCATGCCGCCGCGGTTGATCGCGATGACCTCCGCCTCGAAGGCTTCCTGGGCCTTGGCAGCCGATGTCAGGTAGCGCACATAGAGCCAGTCCTTGACGTCGCGCTCGGCCATGCGATTCAGGCGGCGACGCTCGGTCAGCTGTTCTGTCAGTGCCAGGGTGGCTTCCGCCGGCGCCTGCTCACCCTTGAGCACTCGCTTGATCAGGCGGTGGTTGACCATGTCGCCATACTTGCGAATCGGAGAGGTCCAGGTGGCGTAGGCGGCCAGGCCCAGCCCGAAATGCGGCCCCGGGCGAGCTGACATGCTGGTGAAGCCCTGAAAACGGCGCAGGCGGGCATCCAGCCAGGCGTCGTCGCGGCTCTCCAAGGCACGCTTGAGCTCCTTGTAGCGGGGTAGCTCGGAGAGGGCCTCGAGTTCGACCTCGATCTCCTGGGCGGTGAGGAACTCGTGGGCGGCTTCGGCCTTCTCCGGCTCGAAGGCACGGTGGACATTGAAGATGCCGTGGCCCACCTTCTCCGCGAGCAGGTCGGCACAGCAGGCGTTCGCCGCGATCATCGACTCCTCGATCATGCGGTTGGCGATGCGTCGCTGCTCGGTGCGGACGTTGAGCACGTTGCCGGCCCGATCCAGTTCGAAGACATAGTCCGGACGATCCTTGAATACCAGGGCGTGCTCGGCGCGCCAGGCGCTGCGCGCCTCGGTCATGTCACGCAGCGCCTTGAGCTGCGGGGCGATCTCATCCGCCGGTGCCCAGTCGCCCTGGCCCTCGATCCAGTCGGAGACCCGGTCATAGGCCAGCTTGGCGTGGGAGCGCGCGGTGGCGGCAAAGAAGCGGTAGTCGCCGAGGCTGCCGTCGGCTTCCACTTCCAGGGAGCAGGCCAGCACCGGACGATCCTGGCCTTCCCACAGCGAGCAGAGGTCATCGGCCAGCTGCTCGGGCAGCATGGTGACGTTCTGGCCCGGCAGGTAGACGGTGAAGGCGCGCGTGCGAGCCTCCAGGTCGGCGGCATGCCCCTCCTCAACGTAGGCGGTGGGGTCGGCGATGGCCACCGTCAGTCGCCAGCCGCCATCCTCGCGGGACTCGATGCGCAGGGCATCGTCCATGTCGCGGGTCTTCTCGCCATCGATGGTGAAGAACGGCTCGGCGGTGAGGTCCCGGCGATCCATGCCCTCGTCCACTAGCGGCCATTCGGTGCCGGCGTCGGGGCACTCCTGCTCCAGAGCGTGTCTGGCCAGGGTGACGCGCCACGGCACGGCCGGGTCGTCGGTCTTGGCCACCAGCTCGTCGATCTGGGCGAAGAAGCCGCGATCGTTCTCCTTGAGCGGGTGGCGCACCAGCCGCGACACGACCCAGTCGCCGTCGCCGATGCTCTCTTCGTCGAGGCTGTTCTTGATCCGCGACTTGAGCACGTTCTTGATCGAGGGGTGGTCGGGGACCACCGCAAGGCGACCTTCGCGCTTCTGCACCCGGGCAATGAAACGTGTCAGCCCGGGTTCCAGCAGAGCGTCGGGCTCGACCGAGGTCTTGTCGCCATTTTCGTGGATGGTGGCCTGGACGCGGTCGCCATGCAGCACCTGCTTCATGGCAGGCGGCGGCACGAAATAGGACTGGCCATCATCGGTTTCTAGAAAACCGAAGCCCTTGTCGGTGGCTTTGATCACGCCCTCGGCACGGGGCGTGGTCTTGCGAATCTGTTGCTTGAGCTGAGCGAGCAGCGGATTGTTCTGCAGCATGGTCACGAACGTGTGGCGGGGTAGGAGAGCCACTATACGGACTCCCGTGGCCGGCGCCAAACGCCACTATGTCCAGCGACGAGGAAACAGCAGGTTGTGACCAGAATAAGCCGACGATTGTGGCATTTGCTAGGCTGATAGCCGCCATGAATACTGGACCCCACTATGACCCCCCACCTCATCGTCTCCGACCTCGATGGCACCCTGCTGGATGCCAACCACGATCTCCATCCGCACACCATCGAGACACTGCGGGTCCTGGCGGATAGGGGCCATCACCTGGCCTTCGCCTCGGGGCGTCATTTCCGCGACATGCTGGCCTTCCGTGAGCGACTCGGGGTGCCGATCCACGTTATCAGCACAAATGGCGCCTACCTGCATGGCCCCGATGGCCGGCTGCTCTCCGCCCGGCACCTGGAAGCAGAACTGGCTCTCGAGTTGATCGCCATGGAGCGCCATGACAGCGTACGGCTCAATCTCTATCGGGAGGAGGAGTGGCTGATCGACGCGGCGGAGCCAAGGCTGCTGGCCTATCACGCCCATACCGGCTTCGGCTACCGGATCTTCGAACCCGACGAACTCGACGGGGAAGGGGTGGGCAAGGTCCTCTACATCGGGAAGCCCGAGCGCCTGGCGGGGCTCGAAGCCCTGGTGCGGGAACGCCACGGCGAGCGGTTGCACGTGACCTATTCCACCGTCAATTCGCTGGAGATCATGGCCGGCGGGGTGAACAAGGGCACCGCGCTGCAGGCCCTGCTGGATTCGCTGGGGGTCGAGTCGCGGCACTGCCTGGCCTTCGGCGACAACCTCAACGATACCGAGATGCTGGCCCTGGCCGGCGAGGCACATGTGATGGCCAACGCCCATCCCGAGCTCGCCGGGCGTGTTCCCCACGCGCGCAGCATCGGCCACCACGCCGAGGTGGGCGTTGCCGCGCGGCTGCGGGAGAGGTTCGGAATATAAGGCCTATGGTCGGTTGCTACCTTGGTCGCAGATGGCTTGTCGGGATGGCCGCACTTGACCATTATCGAAGCCCGACAATGACAACAATCACGGGCGTAGCCACGACACCGCCCCTTCCCATCGGACGACGATGACGACGACACCTGCCACCCTGATCGTGGTCGACGACGACCCGGAAATCCGTGAGCTGCTGGCCGACTATCTCGGACGCCACGGCTATCGTGCCCTGGTCGCCGAGGATGCCGAGGCGCTTCATCGGCTGCTGATCCAGGAGACACCCGACCTGCTGATCGTCGACATCATGCTGCCCGGTGACGATGGCTTCACCATCTGCCGTGACGTGCGCCGCGACAGCCAGGTACCCATCATCATGCTCACCGCCAGCGCCGACGAGACCGATCGGATTCTGGGCCTCGAACTCGGCGCGGACGACTATCTCGGCAAGCCGTTCAACCCCCGGGAGCTGCTGGCGCGGATCAAGGCGGTGCTGCGTCGTGCACGGGGCAACCAGCAGCCCCAGGACCCGGCACGCGCGCGGCTGGTCAGCTTCGGTGGTTGGCGGCTGGACCGAATGACCCGCGAACTGATCGATCAGGAGGAGCGGCGTATCCCGCTCTCCGGCGCCGATTTCCAGCTGCTGCAGGTGTTTCTCGAACACCCCGAGCAGATACTTTCCCGGGACGCGCTGTTCGAACTGACCCGTGGCCGGCCAGCGCCGCCGCTGGACCGTTCCATCGACGTGCATGTCTGCCGTTTGCGCCAGCGGCTCGGTGAGGATGCCCAGTACCATCAACTGATCCGTACCGTGAGAGGGGCTGGCTATGTACTTACCGCCCGGGTCGAAGCGCTGACGTGACGGATACTCGCTGGCAGCGGTGGCGTCGGTACCTGGCACGCGGCCTGCCCAGGACGCTGCGCGGTCGCTTCGTGCTGATCATGATCGTCGGTGTGCTCGCCGCCCAGCTCGCCAGCTATGCCGTCTGGACCTCCCAGGTACGCTCCAGCCAGCTGGAGCAGCTCGACGAGCTGTCGCAGAATGTCGCCTACAGCGTGGCCTCGACCATGCGCTTCTTCCGCTCGTTGCCCGTCGAGTATCGCCACATCGTGCTCGACCAATTGCGCAACATGGGGGGCACCCGATTCTTCGTCAGCGTCAACGAGCGTCGCATCCCCGTCGATGACATCGGCTCGGGGGCGGAGAAGGCGCTGGTGGTCGGCAATTTTCGCGCCATCCTCGGGCGCGAATTGAACATCGACGAGGTTCTCGTGGAGTTCTCCCGGGCAGAAACCCTGCGGGTCTACAACAATGAGGTGCTGCTGCACGACCTGCCACCGCGTTGGGGCCAGCACAGTCTGCTGATGGAGCCGTTGTCGCCGCCGATCCTGGTGGTGCAGCTGGAGCTCGAACCCGGTACCTGGCTCTACGTGGCGACCCTGCTGCCGGTGGCGGACCTGTTCAACGAGTATCGCTGGCTCTCCGGCGAGCGTCTGCTGGCGGGGCTGATGGTGCTGCTGACGGTGATCGGGCTCTCGCTGCTGGGCATCCGCAGCGTCACCCGGCCGTTGGCACGCCTGTCCCGGGCGGCCCGCCAGCTGGGCAACGACCTGGATGCGCCGCCGCTGCGTGAGAGCGGCCCCAGGGAGGTGATGGCCACGGCGATGGCCTTCAACCGCATGCAGGAGCGCATCCGGGAGCAGGTCGACGAGCGTGAGCGGCTCTTCTCGGCGATCTCCCACGACCTCAAGACGCCTATCACCCGCATGCGGCTGAGGGCCGAGATGCTCGACGACCCGCTTCAGCGCGAGCGCTTCTGCGCCTCCCTCGATGAGCTCGATCTGCTGGTCAAGGGCGCGCTGGCCTCGGTCAAGGGCTTTGATCTTCACGAAGCGGTCGAAGAGCTCGAGCCGCGAGCGGTGCTGGAAGAACTCGCCGACGAGCTTGCGCTCCAGGGTGGAGAGGTGACGATCCGGGGGCAGGCCGCACCGCTCGCCGTCAAGCCGCTGGCGTTGAAGCGCTGCCTGGCGAACCTGCTGGAGAATGCCATCTTCTATGGCCAGCGCGCCGACGTGACGCTGGAAGACGATCCCTCCCGCCTGACGATCACCATCCGCGACCATGGGCCGGGCATCCCCGAGGGTCAGCGCGAGCGGGTCTTCTCGCCCTTCGTCCGTCTCGAACCCTCCCGCAGCCGCAATACCGGCGGCAGCGGCCTGGGGCTGGGCATTGCCCGGCATATCGCCCGCGCCCTGGGCGGCGATATCGGTCTCGACAACCACCCCGAGGGCGGGCTGCGGGTGCGCGTGACGCTGCCCCGGCCGCGGAATATTACGGGGCTGTAATATCCCGGCAATACGACGGCAATACTTCGCAGGACTAGGTAACCCCTGCTGTCGCGCTCCCTGGGTTAGCGTGGCGTTATCCGGTGTCACGCCGGAAACATAACAACTCGAGGAGTTACGCCATGCCTTCCTTCAAGCGGAATTGTTTCACCGCAACGAGCTTCCCCAGGACCGGCCTTGCTCTGGCCACGGCCCTGGCCGCTTCCGTGTCACTGACCAGCGCCCATGCCGCCGGTGAAGTCGAGGTCCTGCACTGGTGGACCTCCGGCGGAGAGGCCCGGGCCGCCAACGTGCTCAAGGATCTGATGGAAGCCGAAGGGTACGGTTGGCAGGACTTCGCCGTCGCCGGTGGCGGCGGTGAAACCGCGATGACGGTACTCAAGTCCCGGGCCATGTCAGGCAACCCGCCCTCGGCGGCCCAGATCAAGGGGCCGGAGATCCAGGAGTGGGGCGAACTGGGCCTGCTCGGCGAGCTCGACGAGGTCGCCGATGCACAAGGCTGGGATGATCTACTGCCCGAGACGGTGGCGGACATCATGCGCTACGACGGCCAGTACGTGGCCGTACCGGTCAACGTCCACCGGGTCAACTGGCTCTGGGCCAACCCGGACGTGCTCGAACAGGCCGGCGTCGAGATGCCCACCACCCTGGATGAGCTGTTTGCCGCCGGCGAGGCGATCCGCGAGGCGGGCTTCATCCCGCTGGCCCACGGCGGCCAGGCCTGGCAGGACGCCACGGTGTTCGAGACCGTGCTGCTGGCGACGGGCGGCACCGAGTTCTTCCAGCGGGCGCTGGTCGACCTCGACCCCGAGGCGCTGGGCAGCGAGCAGATGATCGAGGCGCTGGAAACCTTCAAGCGGCTGCGCGAGCTGATGGACGACGACATGTCCGGTCGCGACTGGAACATCGCCACCTCCATGGTGATCAACGGCGATGCCGCCATGCAGCTGATGGGCGACTGGGCCAAGGGCGAATTCACCGCTGCCGAGCTCACCGCCGGTGAGGATTACCTCTGCGCCGCCGCCCCGGGCACCGCCGATGCCTTCACCTTCAATATCGACAGCCTGGCGATGTTCCGCGTCGAGGGCGAGGAGCACGAGGCCCAGCAGGCACTGGCGCGGCTGGTGCTGGAGCCCACCTTCCAGGAGGCCTTCAACCTGGCCAAGGGCTCGATTCCCGCACGCCCCGACCTGGACATGAGCCAGTTCGATGCCTGCGCCCGGCAGTCCCTCGAGGACTTCCAGCGCACCGCAGAAGAGGGTGGCCTGGTGCCCAGCATGGCCCACGGCATGGCCGTGCGCGCCGACGTGCAGGGGGCCATCTTCGACGTGGTGACCAACTACTTCAATGCCCGTGACATGGAGGCCGAGCAGGCCGCCCAGCGCATGGTGAACGCGGCGCAAGCGGCACTCTGACCCGCCGCCTTCCCTGGCCTGCCGGGCTCCAGCTTCATCGGCCCCGGCAGGCCATCAGGCGACGCTTTCGTTCACGCCCGAGGTACTTCCCATGACCATCCTATCCCACGCCGAGGAGCGCCCGGTGCGCCCCGCGGCACGGCGGACCGCTGCCGCACACCTGCAGGACTGGCTGCCGCGGCTGGTATTGGCGCCCTCTGTGGCCATCACCCTGTTCTTCGTCTATGGCTTCATGCTCTGGACCTTCGTGCTGTCGCTGACCAGCTCGCGGATGTTGCCGAGCTACGACTTCGTCGGCTTTGCCCAGTATGCGCGGCTGATGGCCAACGACCGCTGGTGGGTTGCGTCCACCAACCTGGTGATCTTCGGCGGCCTGTTCGTGGCGATCTGCCTGGTCATCGGGGTGGTGCTCGCCATCCTGCTCGATCAGCGCATTCGTCAGGAGGGGGCGCTGCGTACCCTCTATCTCTATCCCATGGCGCTGTCGTTCATCGTCACCGGGGTGGTGTGGAAATGGCTGCTCAATCCCGGTCTCGGCATCCAGGCGATGGTGCGCAGCTGGGGCTTCGAGGGCTTTACCTTCAACTGGATCGTCGACCCGGACATGGCGATCTACACCCTGGTGCTGGCCGCCGTGTGGCAGGCGTCAGGCTTCGTCATGGCGCTGTTCCTGGCCGGCCTGCGGGGTATCGACGACAGCATCATCAAGGCCGCCCAGCTCGATGGGGCCAGCCTGCCGCGCACCTACCTGCGGGTGATCCTGCCCTGCCTGCGCCCGGTGATGTTCAGTGCGGTGATGATCCTCTCGCATATCGCCATCAAGAGCTTCGATCTGGTCGTCGCCCTGACCGGGGGCGGCCCCGGCTATGCCACCGACCTGCCGGCCACCTTCATGTACGCCCACGCTTTCACCCGGGCGCAGATCGGGCTGGGTTCGGCCAGTGCCATGCTGATGCTTGGCGGTGTGCTGGCGATCCTGATTCCCTATCTCTACTCCGAGCTGAGGAGTCGCAAGCATGGATAACGTGATTCGTCGTCGTACGCCCGCGGCCCGCCTGGGCCGGTTGGCGGTCTATGCGGTGCTGCTGCTGGCTGCGCTCTTCTACCTGCTGCCGCTGGTGGTGATGCTGATCACCTCGTTCAAGCCGCTCCACGAGATCACCCCCGGCACGCTGCTGTCGCTTCCCCAGTCACCCACCGTGGACCCCTGGGTCAAGGCCTGGGGCGAGGCCTGCACCGGCATGCGCTGCGAGGGCATCGGCGGCTACTTCTTCAACTCCATTGCCATCGTGGTGCCGGCGGTGCTGATCTCCACGGTGATTGGCGCGCTCAACGGCTACGCCCTGACCAAGTGGCGCTTCAAGGGCTCGGAGCTGCTCTTCGCCCTGATGCTGTTCGGCTGCTTCATTCCCTTCCAGGTGGTGCTGCTGCCCATGGCACAGACCCTGGGCTGGCTGGGGCTGTCGAGTTCGCGAGCCGGCCTTATCCTGGTCCATGTCATCTTCGGTATCGCCTTTACCACGCTGTTCTTTCGCAATTTCTACGTGGCGGTGCCCACCGAACTGGTGTCGGCGGCCAAGCTCGACGGTGCCGGATTCTTCCGCATCTTCTGGCGCATCCTGCTGCCGGTCTCCGCGCCGATCATCGTGGTCTCGGTGATCTGGCAGTTCACCCAGATCTGGAACGACTTCCTGTTCGGCGTGGCCTTCTCGGCCCACAACACCCAGCCGGTGACCGTGGCCCTCAACAATCTGGTCAACACCTCCACCGGTACCCGCGAATACAACGTCGACATGGCCGCTGCCATGATTGCGGCGCTGCCGACCCTGGTGGTCTATGTGCTGGCGGGGAAATATTTCGTCCGCGGGCTTACCGCCGGTTCGGTCAAGGGTTAGGAGCCTGTCGAACTTAACGCTGATCTACTGCGAAATCCGGGTTTTCGGCCAATTTCATTCGATCTATTTCGTTAAAGAGCCCGCTATTCGCCTCTACAGATCGATAAACTTGTCTCGAAAACCGTATCTCTCGCTACGATCGGTCAAGCCCGACAGGCTCCTAGCGGTCAAGAGAGAACAACAAGGGGTTTGAATCATGTCTGCACTAGAAATTCGCAGTGTTCGCAAGGAGTTCGGCGGCGAGCGCGTGCTCAAGGATGTCAGCCTGGCCATCGAGTCCGGGGAGTTCCTGATCCTCGTCGGCCCGTCGGGCTGCGGCAAGTCGACCCTGATGAACGCCATCGCCGGCCTGGAGCCGGTGACCTCCGGCGAGATCCACATCGCCGACGAGGACGTCACCTGGCGGACGCCGGCCGAGCGGGACATCGCCATGGTGTTCCAGTCCTACGCGCTCTACCCCAGCATGACCGTGCGCGGCAACATCAGCTTCGGCCTGGAGATGCGCAAGGTGCCGAAGGCCGAGCGCGAGGCCGCCGTCGAGCGGGTCGCCGACCTGCTGCAGATCTCTCACCTGCTCGAGCGCAAGCCCTCGCAGCTCTCCGGCGGCCAGCGCCAGCGTGTCGCCATGGGGCGGGCCCTGGCCCGGGAGCCGAAGGTCTATCTCTTCGACGAGCCGCTCTCCAACCTGGATGCCAAGCTGCGGGTGGACATGCGCACCGAGATCAAGAAGCTGCATCAGCGGCTCGGCACCACCATCGTCTACGTGACCCACGACCAGATCGAGGCCATGACCCTGGCCGATCGCATTGCGGTGATGCGCGACGGCAATATCCTGCAGCTGGGCACCCCCGACGAGGTCTACAACGACCCGGTGGATATCTTCGTGGCGGGATTCATGGGTTCGCCGTCGATGAATTTCATCATGGCTAGCCTGGAGGGCGGGGCAGGGGACTACCGGTTGCGTATCGTCACCGAGGGCGAGCAAGCACTGGTGCTGCCCTGGCCCGTGTCGCGGGAAACCCCGGCCATGGCCGAGCAGGTCGGGCGCTCCATCATCCTGGGGCTGCGCCCAGAGCACTTCAGCGAGGAGGACTCACGGCTCAGCGGTATGGACGAGGGCACGCCGGTCTCGGCCAGGGTCAGCGTGGCCGAGCCCACCGGAGCCGATATCCTGCTGAGGCTGCCGCTGGGGGATGGAGAGGTCACGGCCCGGGTCGGCCCCAAGTGTACGGTCGTGCCGGGAGAGCGCCTGGGGTTACGCGTCGACATGGGGCGCGCCGTGCTGTTCGACAGCGAGACGGAGCAGCGCCTGGCCTAGGGGCCTGTCGGACTTAACGCTGCTCTACGGCGAAATCCAGATCTCTCGTGACGATCGGTCAAGCCCGGCAGACTCCTGGGCGCGGGGTTCCCGGTCGGTGTTGTTCGATAAAGGCCTGCTGCCACTGGTCGGGCAGCAGGTCAACGGCCGGTGATGGCCTTGCGCTCAGCGAACGGTAATGACGGTACACTCGGCGGCGTGGCTTACCTTGTGGGAAACGCTGCCCACGACCAATCCGCGCAGGTCGCTGAGCCCCCGGCTACCCATGATGATGGCTTCAACCCCGCGTGTCTTCGCTTCGCTGACGATGGAGCGGGCCGGGTCGCCACGGCCGATGGCGGTCTCGACCTTGGTCACTCCCTTGTCGCGCGCCGCCTGGGCGGCCTTTTCCACCACCTGCTGTCCGATGTCGTCGCGCTCCTGGCGGGACGCCTCGATGGCGATGGCGCCGATGCCCCAGACCAGCGTCGTCTCGTGGGAGAGCTCTTCGGGGATATGCAGGATGTGCAGGGTGGCGTCGGCCTGGTTGGCCAGTTGGCAGGCAACGGAAAGGGCTTTCTTGGCGTTTTCGGAGCCATCGACGGGAACCAGGATGGTATTGAACATGGCAGTTTTCCTTCTTGGCAGGTAAGGGCTGATCCTTATGTTAGAGACTAGCGGCTCGGAGCCGAGCTGTCATGACCGGGGTCAAGAAGCGCGTGGCTACGACGCTTATTCCTTTACCTCGAGGCGACGCAGCTGCTGCCAGAGTTCGCTGCGCAGGTCGGCCATGCGCGGTGCCTCGCCAGCGTCGAAGCCGATCGGCCGCGTCAGTCGCTGGGTTCGCAGGCCGAGCCGCGCACTGAGCAGGCCCACCCCCATGCCCTGGCCGGCACGGGTCGAGAGCCTTCCGGCCAGGTTCAACGAGAGAATCTCCATGCCCGCTTCGCTGGCCATCTCGGTCGCGCCGGCGAAGGCCATGTTGTAGAGCACGCTACGCAGCAGGCGCAGGCGGCTGGCATAGCCGAGTTCCAGGCCGTAGAGGCGGCATATCCGGTCGATCATTGCCAGGTTGCGCCAGGCGACCAGCGCCATGTCCACCAGGGTCAGCGGGCTCACCGCCACCATCACCGCGGTCTCGCCGGACATTCGAGAGATCAGGCGTCGCGCCTCCCGGTCGCGGGGTGCCAGCAGATGATGTGCCAGCAGCTGGCGCACCTCCGCCCCGCTATGGTGAGACTGGTGAGCGGCCAGGAAGGCCTGCCAGTGAGGGTGGTCCTCATGAAGCTTCAGCTGTGTCTTGAGCAGTCTGGCCAGGCCCATGGCCTCGGCGGTGCCGACTTCCTGCAACTTGCCCAGTCTTGCACGCAGGATGTCGTGGCGACGCAGTCGACGCAGCCGCCAGGCTTCACGCAGCAGCGCACTGGCGCCCAGGCCGATGGCGCCCAGTCCCATCAGGGCCCAGCCGCCGTTGAGCCAGTCACCGCCGGTGAGGGCCGCCGGTAGCCGCAGGGCTAGCTCTGCCGTGCCCAGGGCCAGGCTGCCGCCCAGCAGCGTAAGGAGGCCCCAGCGGCGCTTGCGTGGCCGGCCGAGGCTGGCAGCGAGGGCCTGCTCGGCAGGGCCATCGATGGGCTCCTCAATGGGGCGAGTCGGCAGTTCTGTGGCGAAATCCTGGCGCGGCCGTGGGGTGTCGCCACCGGGCGGCGGGGTTGGCTCATCCAGGGTGAAACGGCGACCGGGTCGGGGATCGGTGGGGCCGGGTGCTTCGTGGTCCTGGCCGGGGTGGCGGTTATCGCTCATCGCAGTTTGTCTCCGATCAGCCAGTCGAGGGCGGCGTCCAGGCGAATATGGGGCAGGGCGCCGCCTTCCCGCGGGGCGGGGCGGAAGGCTCGGAAGTCGAAGCCCTGCCGTGCCCAGAACTCCGCTTCGGGCAGCTGTGAAGGCACCTCGCCGGGAAACACCAGGACTTCCTCGCCTTCCAGGGTGGTGCCGCGCAGCGCCGGGGTGCGCTGCTTCTGGTGCTCCACGGCATGGGTCTCGGTGGCGCGAATCGCCGCCAGTGACAGCGCCTTGACCGGCACGTCGGCATAGCGCAGGTCCTGCAGGGGCTCGGCCAGCAACGCTTCCAGCAGCGAGGTCAGGTTGCCGTGCTGCTCCGGCGTCACGTGGTCGGCCTTGGTCGCGGCAATGGCCAGCCGATCGATGCGCGGGGCGAACAGGCGCGACAACAGGCTGCGCTTGCCGTAGTCGAAGCTCTGCATCAGCGTGGTGAGCGCCTGGGAGAGGTCCTCGAAGCGTTCGGGGCCGGCATTGAGCGCGCCCAGCACATCCACCAGCACGATCTGTCGGTCGAAGCGGCGAAAGTGGTCGCGATAAAACGGCCGCACGATGTGCTGCTGATAATGGCGAAAGCGGGCGGCCAGGGTGGCGTAGACGCTGTCGGGTGGCAGCTTGGCCAGCCTGGTGTCGTCGTAGTCCTTCAGCGCGGGCAGGGGAAAGAACTGCAGCACCGGCGCACCTTCCAGGTCGCCCGGCAGCAGGAATCGACCCGGCTGCAGGTTGGCGAAGCCCGCCTCCCGGGCGGCCTGCAGGCTGCGGGCATAGAGGCTGGCGATGTTGGCCAGCTCAGCCTCGTTGGCTTCGGCGGCGGGGTCGAGCCCGGCGGCGACGCTTTCCCACTCGGCGAGCAGGGCGCGGCGCTGTTCGCCGGCATTGGCCAGCATCGCCCGGCTCCAGCCGGGGTAATCATGGCCCAGCAGGGGCAGATCGAGCAGCCACTCGCCGGGGTAGTCGAACAGGTCCAGGCTCAGCTCGGCGGTTTCGCCCCGCAGCAGTCCGCGTCGCGCCGGACGATAGCGGATCGACAGGCGCAGCTCGCTGATACCGCGGGTGGGCTGCGGCCAGAATGGCGGATCGGCGTCGAGGGCCGCCATGGCCTGGTCGTAGGGAAAGCGCGGCACGCCCAGATCTGGCTGGCTGACTCGCCGGGCGCCCAGCAGGCGACCCTCCCGAGCCACCGGCATCAGGTCGAGTCGGGCCTCCAGGCCGGCATGGCGAAGCTGGTTGACCAGCGAGGTGAGAAAGGCGGTCTTGCCGGCGCGCGACAGGCCGGTGACCGCCAGGCGAAGCTGGCGATCGCGTCCGCGCTCGATCAGGTTGGTCAGTTCCCGGGCCAAAGGCTGGCGCATCAGTGAGGATTCCCTTCGCAGCAAGCTCAGCCGCTAATGTGAGGGCGTTGGCGACGTCTGGCAAGGCGTTGCCGGCCCGGCAGGAGAGTGCAGGCGAGTATTGAGACAAGCGGTTGCGGGATGCCCGGCATCAGGGGGCCGTGGCCAGCATCTTGTAGAACAGCGGCAGGGCGGCAACCAGAAAGCCGATGACGGCCAGTGAATAACCCGGCCAGCGATGGCGCATGCGCTGGGCCAGGGTCAGGCCGACCAGGCAGATCGCCAGGCCGATCAGGTTGAAGACCAAGGTGAACATTTCGATCAGTTCCTGGGGGGACATGCGTGCTCCTGCAATTGACGACGGCTAACTGGGGGGATCGCCCTCAGAGTGCTACTGTCATCATATCAGGCTGCGATAACCGAACCGAATGCGGCCAGGGTGCGCGTTATCTGAACAGCGAGGATGTGACATGGGCGATACGCTACCGAGTGCCGACGACGTGGTCGGCTACTGGTTTGATGAGCTGTCCCCCGGACAGTGGTTTCGCAAGGATATCGAACTCGATACAGAGATCGGCCAGCGCTTCTTCGGCTTGCACCGGGCGGCCGCAGCAGGGGAGCTCTGGCAGTGGCGCCGCTCGGCCACGGGGCGGCTGGCCGAGATCCTTGTGCTCGACCAGTTTTCCCGAAACCTTTTCCGTGGCCTGCCGGGGTCCTTCGCACAGGACCCCATGGCGTTGGTGTTGGCCCAGGAGGCAGTGGCGCAGGGCCAGGACCAGGAACTCGACATGAGCGAGCGCGCCTTTCTCTATATGCCCTACATGCACAGCGAGTCGCTGAAGATTCACGACGAAGCCCTGCGTCTGTTCGATCAGCCGGGTCTGGAGGATAACCTGGGCTTCGAGCAGCGACACCGGGATATTCTCCTGCGCTTCGGCCGCTACCCCCACCGCAATGCCATACTGGGTCGCGAGTCGACCGATGAGGAACTGGCTTTTCTCATGGAGCCCGGCTCGTCATTCTGAGCGACGCTTTCCCGTGGCCTCGTACTGAGGCACCATTGGGAACATCCGAGCATTCGGGCATCACAACAAGGAAGGAGAGACGATATGGGTTTGATCGCTTGGCTGATTATCGGTGGTCTCGCTGGCTGGATTGCCGGCAATATCATGCGTGGCGGTGGCTTCGGTATTCTGGCCAATATCGGCGTGGGTATCGTGGGTGCGGTGATCGGGGGATTTCTGTTCAGCTTGCTGGGACTGCAGGCCGGGGGTTTTATCGGTTCGCTGGTGACTGCGACCGTGGGTGCCGTGGTGCTGTTATGGATTATCTCGAAGGTCAAGGAGGCGTAGCGCGGTAAATGCCCTGACTGGAAGCAATACGGCCCGGTAATTACCGGGCCGTATTGCGTCTGGCCGTGACATTACCCACCGTGACATGGCTCGTCCGCTGGGCCTGTCCAAAGCCGAATGGGAAGGGCGGTTGTCGCCAGGCTTCCTCATCGAGTGGCGGCCATCGACGGACGGACTTTAACGCGATAAACGTTATCTTTTGTACGCATAACCTGAGCTGATTGGCAGCGAGTCGATGCCGGACTAACTTTCAATCGAAGCAGGTAGAAACCGATGGAACGATACTGCCACAGGAGCGTGACATGGCGAAAAATCCCCACACCAATCCCAATAGTGGCGAAGCCAACGATACGGACTTCAAGACCGACGAACAGAGCAAGTCGGAGAACCTGGAAAAGTACCGCAGCGATGCCACGGGGCATGACCTGCGCACCAATCACGGCACGCGGATTGCGGACAACCACAACTCGCTGAAGGCCGGCGAGCGTGGCCCCACGCTGATGGAAGACTTTGCCTTCCGCGAGAAGCTCAACCATTTCGACAATGAGCGCATACCCGAGCGTATCGTCCATGCCCGGGGTGCCGCGGCCCACGGCTATTTCCAGCCCTACGACAACGCCGCCCAGTACTCCAAGGCGGGGCTGTTCCAGGACCCCGGCAAGAAGACACCGGTATTCGTGCGCTTCTCGACGGTACAGGGTGCCCGCGGCTCTAACGACACCGTGCGTGACGTGCGCGGCTTCGCCACCAAGTTCTACACCGACGAAGGCGTCTGGGACCTGGTCGGCAACGATATGCCGGTCTTCTTCATCCAGGATGCGATCAAGTTTCCCGATTTCGTGCATGCGGTGAAACCGGAGCCGCACAACGATATTCCCCAGGGCCAGTCGGCCCATGACACCTTCTGGGACTTCGTCTCGCTGATGCCGGAGTCCACCCATATGGTGCTGTGGACCATGTCTGACCGGGGCTTCCCGCGGCACTACCGCAACATGGAAGGCTTCGGGGTTCACACCTTCCGTCTGATCGACAAGCAGGGCACGTCGCGCTTCGTCAAGTTCCACTGGAAGCCGCTGGCCGGTACCTGTTCATTGATCTGGGATGAGGCGCAGAAGCTGTGGGGCCGCGACCCCGACTTCAACCGCCGCATGATGTGGGAGGACATCGAGAACGGCGATTTCATCGAGTTTGAACTGGGTATCCAGGTGGTGGAAGAGGAGGACGAGCACAGCTTCGATTTCGATATCCTCGACCCCACCAAGCTCATTCCGGAGGAGGTGGTGCCGGTTACCCTGATCGGCAAGATGGTGCTGAATCGCAACCCGGACAACTACTTCGCCGAGACCGAGCAGGTGGCCTTCAATCCCGGCCATGTGGTACCGGGCATCGATTTCTCCAACGACCCGCTGCTACAGGGGCGGCTGTTCTCCTACCTCGATACTCAGATGCTGCGTCTCGGCGGACCGAACTTCCACGAGATTCCCATCAACCAGCCGGTCTGTCCGTTTCACAACAACCAGCGTGACTCGATGCATCGTCAGACCATCAACAAGGGCCAGGCCTCCTACGAGCCCAACTCCATCGATGGTGGCTGGCCAAGCGAGACTCCGCCGGCGCCGGAGAACGGTGGTTTCGAGAGCTATCACGAGCGCATCGATGCCCACAAGATCCGTGCGCGCAGCGACTCCTTCGGCGACCACTACTCCCAGGCCACGCTGTTCTGGAACAGCCAGACCGACGTGGAGAAGGAGCACATCATCGCCGCCTACGCCTTCGAGCTTTCCAAGGTGCAGCGGCCCTGGCTTCGCGAGCGGGTGATCCAGGAGATCCTGCCCAATATCGATCTGGAACTGGCGCGTCGGGTCGGCGAGATGCATGGCGTCGAAACCCCGAGCAGCAAGCCCGCCCCGGCCGAGCAACTGGGCAAGAGTTCGCTTGCCGAATCGCCTGCCCTGAGCCTGATGGCGCGCCTGCCGGGCAATATCCGCTACCGCAAGGTCGCCATCCTGGTGGCGGATGGCGTCGATGCCGAGCAGGTCGAGGCGGTCAAGCAGAAGCTGTCGGCCGAGGGCGCCGAAGGCCTCGTCGTCGCGCCCAGCATGGCGCCGGTCAAGGGTGCCAATGGCCAGACCGTGACGCCGGACGCTATGCTCAACGGCATGCCGTCGGTGGCGGTAGATGCAGTGATCGTGGCAGGTGGTGACCAGAGCGCGACAGCCCTGTCCGAGTCCGGGCTTGGCCGCTACTACGTGCAGGAGGCCTACAAGCACCTGAAGGTGATTGCCGCCGTGGGTGAGGGACAAGAGCTGTTGGCAGCCGCCAATGTGCCCACCGGGGAGGAGGGCATCGTGCTGGGCGGCACGGTGGACGATATCTTCACCCCGTTCAGCCAGGCCTTGGGACAGCACCGCGTATGGTCACGCGACGGCAAGGCAAATGATATGCCGGCCTGAGCCTAATTGAGCTAGACAGTAGATAGAGCACGCAAAAAACGCCTCACCGGCCATGGGCGGTGAGGCGTTCTTTTGAGGTCAGTCGTCGATCAGGCGGTGGCCTTGCTGCCCACCAGCTCCTTGAGCGACTCCTCGACGATGGCGAGGCCTTCCTCGAGGATCTCGTCCTCGATGGTGACGGGCATCAGGAAGCGGATGGTGTTGCCGTACAGGCCGCAGGAGAGCAGGATCAGGCCCTTCTCGCGGGCCTTCTTGCACAGCGCGCCGGCGAGGTCGGCATCCGGGGTGTGGTTCGCCTTGTTGGACACCAGGTCGAGTGCCGCCATGGCGCCCATGTTGCGGCCGTTGTCGACACAGTCGAAGTCCTCCTGCCATTGGGCGAAGCGCTTGGCCAGCTTGTCGCCCAAGGCCTGGCTCTTGCCCAGGATATCTTCACTCTCGAAGACCTCGAGCACCGCCAGTGCCGCGGCACAGGCGGTGGGGCTGCCGGTATAGGTGCCGCCCAGGGAGTTGGGGCCGGAGGCGTCCATGTGCTTGTCGGTGCCCACCACGGCGGAGATCGGCATGCCGTCGGCCATGCTCTTGGCCATGGTGATGATGTCCGGCTCGACGCCGCTGTGCTCGATGGCGAACATCTTGCCGGTGCGCCCGAAGCCGCTCTGGACCTCGTCGACGATCATCAGCATGCCGTGCTCGTCGCAGATCTCGCGGATCGCCTTGAGGAAGCTGGCCGGTGCCGGATAGAAGCCGCCCTCGCCGAGTACCGGCTCCAGCACGATGGCGGCGGTGTCCTTGGGATTGGCGTCGGTCTTCAGTGCCATCTTCAGGCCGCGCAGCGCTTCGTCCTCGCTGACGCCGTGATAGGGCACCGGGTAGGGGGCGCGGAAGACGTTGCCCGGCATGGTCCCGAAGTCGGTGGCGTAGGGGGCGACCTTGCCGTTCATCGCCATGGTCATGAAGGTACGGCCGTGGTAGCCGCCGTCGAAGCAGATCACGTTGTTCTTGCCGGTGGCGGCCCGGGCGATCTTGACGGCGTTCTCCAGTGCCTCGGCGCCGGAGTTGGCCAGCATCACCTTGGCGTGGCCGCGCACCGGGGTCACCTGGCTGAGCTTCTCGGCCACCCTGACGTAGCCTTCATAGGGCATCACCGTCTGGCAGGTATGCATGACCTTGTCGAGCTGCGCCTTCACTGCCTCGACTACCTTGGGGTGACGATGTCCGATATTGAGCACGCCGATGCCGCCGGCGAAGTCGATGATGCGATTGCCATCGGCATCCCAGATCAGTGCATTCTCGGCGCGATCGGCGAACTGGGTCGCCGGGCTGGCGGCGCCATTGGCGACATAGCGCTGCTTGAGTTCGTTGAGCTGTGCGTTATTCATCAAACCTGTCTCCTTGGAAAGACGTTGCGGGCGATCAAAGGCCGCCGACACAGACGTATTTTAGTTCAGTGAATTCATCCAGGCCGTGGTGAGAGCCTTCCCGGCCCAGCCCCGATTCCTTGACGCCGCCGAAGGGAGCCAGCTCCGTGGAGAGGATCCCTTCGTTGATAGCCACCATGCCATATTCCAGGCCCTCCATCACATGCCAGATTCGCCGATAGTCTCGGGCATAGAAATAGGCCGCCAGACCGAATTCGGTGGCATTGGCCATGGCAATGGCCTCCTCATCGCTGTCGAAGCGAAAGACCGGCGCCAGGGGGCCAAAGGTCTCCTCCGTGGCGACCCGCATCTGGGGGGTGACATCGGCGATCACCGTGGGCTCGAAAAAGGTGCCGCCCAGGCCATGGGGCTTGCCGCCGCAGACCAGTCGGCCACCCTTTTCCAGGGCATCGGCGATGTGTGCCTGGACCTTCTCCACCGCGGCCCGGTTGATCAGCGGTCCCTGCACCACGCCGTCGTCCAGGCCGTTGCCCACCTTCATCTGTGGCACCTTGGCAGCCAGCTTGTCGAGGAAGGCGTCATAGACGCCATCCTGCACCAGCAGCCGGTTGGTGCAGACGCAGGTCTGGCCCGAGTTGCGGTACTTGGAGGCGATGGCGCCCTCCACTGCGGCGTCCAGGTCGGCGTCATCGAAGACGATGAAGGGGGCGTTGCCACCCAGCTCCATGGAGGCCTTCTTGACGGTGCCGGCGCACTGGGCCAGCAGGCGCTTGCCTACCGGCGTGGAACCGGTGAAGGAGACCTTGCGTACCCGCGGATCGGTGGTGAGCACCTCGCCGATCGCGGCGGGGGAACTTGCCGTGACCACGTTGAGCACACCGGCGGGGAAGCCCACGTCCTCGGCCAGCTTCGCCAGGGCCAGGGCGGTCAGCGGGGTGGCCTCGGCGGGCTTGATCACCACCGGGCAGCCCGCGGCGAGTGCCGGGGCACACTTGCGCGTGATCATGGCCAGGGGGAAGTTCCACGGCGTGATCGCCGCCACGACACCGATCGGCTCGCGAAACACCAGGATGCGCTTGTCGGTGCCGTGGCTGGGCAGTGTCTCGCCGGCCATGCGCTTGGCTTCCTCGGCGTAGAACTCCACGAAGGA
Source organism: Halomonas sp. ANAO-440 (assembly GCF_019915905.1). Lineage (NCBI taxonomy): Bacteria > Pseudomonadati > Pseudomonadota > Gammaproteobacteria > Oceanospirillales > Halomonadaceae > Halomonas > Halomonas sp. ANAO-440. The sequence continues at coordinate 92,449 of NZ_JAHXBV010000011.1, forward strand.
GGCGCCGTAGGCGACCTCACCCATGGATTCGGCCAGCGGCTTGCCCTGCTCCAGGGTCATCAGCCGGGCAAGAGCGCCCTGGTTGGCCATGATGGCGTCGAACCAGGCCCGCAGGAGAGCCGCGCGCTGCTTGGCGGTCTGCCTGCGCCAGGCGGGCCAGGCGGCATCGGCAGCTGCCACGGCATCCCGGGCGGCGTCCGCGTCGAGATCCGCCACCTCGGCAAGCACCTCGCCGGTTGCGGGGTTGGTGACGGCAAAGCGATTAGGGCCTTCGCGCCACTGTCCGGCGATGTAGGCCTTGTCGATGATCATATCTGCAGGGAGTGGCATGGGGGCTCCAGGGGGAGTGGTGTTGATTATCTTGTCGCCTGAGTGTGCATTATTTAAAACGTTACGCCAAGCACTCTACTGTGGCGTGCTTTTTTTCCTGCTCCGTGTCATCGGCGCGAGCGGCACTTTCCGCTACACTAGGCGCCGATTTCCTGTTGGCGCGACATGACTGCGCCCTTTCCGTCGCGGCTGAACGTCGAGGTGAGCCTTGGTCGATCCCCTTTATGCCTGGTGGGCCCAACAGCTGGTGCTGTGTGATTGGGCCTTCGAGCCCGAACCCGTCAAGGTCGAGGCCGATGTGGCGACCTCGAGGCTGAGGGAGTTGGGTGTCACGGAGCGCGGCGAGCTCGGCTGGCGCCTGATCGAGGCATTCGGTATCAATAGCCCCGATCCGGCAGGACTGCTGGCCGCGCTCGAGCTCATCGCCCTGGCTGGCTCCGCCGGCTGGCTACCCGAGTCGCGTGTGCGCGACTGGGCGCTGCGACTTGCTGACGAGATCACCAGCCAGTACGCCAGCCTGGATGACTGGCACGAGGCGTTGCGCCATGCCAAGCGAGCCGAGGGCTGGGTGCGTGGTGACGATACCTTTGCGGAGGCCTGTGACGCCCTGGCGGTTCTTGAACACGATGGCGAGGGCATCACCTGGGACCGTATCTCCGAATGGGTGGTGGGCCGTAGCAAGACCCTGATGCTGTGGCCCGAGGCCCCGGAGGAGCGGGCATGGCGTCTGCGGGCAGCCTTCGCCCCGGTACTGGCTGCCCCGGCGGGTGTGGCCGACTGGCCCGAGGCGAAGGAGTGGCTGCTGGAGTATTGGCAGCTCGAAAGTCGCGAGGAACTGCTGCAGAGCCTGCTGTGGCTGGCAGGGCAGGGGCACCGCCAGGGCTGGGATCTGGATGCCACGCGTCTGCTGGATTCGGACGCTGCCGCACGCCAGGGCTGGCTCGATGGGCTGGCCGCCAGTGAGCGTGGCTATGGCAAGCTCATGCTGACGCTGGTGGAGCAGGGCGAGCCACTGGAGTGGGCCGCCTGGGACTGGCTGAGGTTGGTCGACCTGGCCTGGGCCGGGGCCTGCGTGGGCTGGCTCGACGAGACGGAAGCACGGGATTTTGCCACCCATGGCGCCGATCTGGTCCAGCGCCGATACAGCGACTGGTCGGCGGTGGCACGCGCCTATCAGCGTGGCCGCAGCCTGTTCGAGGGGCGAAACCGGCTCATGGACATGCGGGCCGACTGGGAGCTGCTTCTCCAGTCGCCGGTGAGCCCCTGGCGCGTGGCGCTGCAGGAGCTGCTGGACGAGGAGGTGCGTGAGGCGTCGCGCCATGCCATGACCGCCTGGCGTCGTTCTCCGCGCCACTGGGTGCTGGCGCTGGCCTCTGTGCGCGAGCCCGAGCTGGGTACCCGACAGGGGCCGCCCATGGCGGTCACGGTCGAGCGGCGCAACGATGCGCTGCGCTACCTGGACGAGACGCTGGGGCTGCACCCGGACGAAGGGGTGGAAGCCCTGTCCCGCTATTGGTTGCCCGCCCAGGCACATCACCTCAACCAGCTGGCCGCCGACGCGGCCCACGATGCCTTGCCGCAGGCCTTGACGCCTTTCGGCCGGCCCGAGGCCGCCGACCTGGCGACCCTGGTGAGTCTCCGCCAGGGCAGTCGTCATGCGGCTACCATTCATATGGCCGAGAAGTACGCCTTCTATCTGCAGATGGCCATGGACAGCGAGAGCTTTGAACCAGCCGCCCTGGAGGCGCTCGCCGAAGCGTTGCGTGGCACCCTGTGCCGCTTCTATCCGGATATTCGGCGCCTGCTCGAGGCCTGGGCGCACTGGGAATCGCTGCTGCCCGAGGGCGAACACCCCCCATTGGTGGCCGAGATCCGTTGGCACCTCGACGACCCCGGCAGCCCTTTTCACTGGCTGGATTGGCAAAGTTCCGAATGGCAGGAGCCGGGGCCTCGCCCAACGCTTTCGCGCTTCACCGCCATGTCACTGGTCGGTCCGCTCAACAGTGCCGCCTGGAGTGAGCCTCATGTGGAGAGCGCACGGGAAGCCGTGTCGATCCGTGAATGGATCGACGGTCATTACGGCCTGCATGGGGAGTCGGAGCTGACCGAGTTTCTCGATTTCCTTCTCGAGGCGGGCGATCGGCAGGAGTACCAGATCAACTACGCGCCCTATACCCTCAATGAGCAGCGGCTCGCGTCAGAGATCGCCATGCTCGAATCCGGCGATTGCAGTGAGGAGGATCGCACCCACCTGCTGCGACTGCAGCGGGTGCGTGACAATGAGGATGGCTGCAACGAGCTGGACATGACCGCCTGGGACCTGGCCCAGGTGGTGGATCTGGCCATTGCCGGACGCCAATTGGGCTGGCTGGATGCTGCCGCCTTCAGCGTTATCCTGGATCGCGCCCATGCCCTGGCCGCCGGACACTACAGCGGTTGGGAAGCCTATGCTCAGGGCCTCTATGCGGGCTTCTCCTTCTTCATGGGCGAGACCCCGGAGCGTGAGGCCTTCCTGGCCGGCTTCCGCCAGGCGCTGGTGGCCTGGCTTTCGGGTGCGCCTCCGCTGGCCGGACCCTGGGCGAGCCTGGACTTCCCCGGTGCCCGGCCACGCCACTGGGCGCCCCTGCATATCGATACATTGCCGGGTGATGGCAGAACATTACATTAGGGGCTCGCCATTTCAGGGCGATGTGGCTTATAGTCGTAAAGTTTGTTGAAACGGCTCCTTATACAGGGGCCTAAATCATGATAATAGCCAGTCGCCTCATAGGCCGCTCTGGCAGTGGTACAGGCAATGAAGCAAGATGCCGACGCACCACTACCACAGCGATTCCTGCGGGTTAATCAGGTAGAGCTCATGCTCGACCCGGGGAGGCGTGCGGCTCAGGGAACGAGGACGTTACCAAGATGGTAGCCACGAGATCGAGTCGTATCCTGATGCTCGGTGTGTCGCTGGCCCTGCTGGCCGGTTGCGCCAGCAGCACGAAGCAGTCGCAGAGCGGGGCCGACGACTACTTCGCCCTTAACCTGCCGGGTATGCCGGGATCCTGGAACCCCATGATGTCGCCGGTGGACAATCCCATTCTGCAAGCTCGAAGCCTGCATAATCCGCCTCCGGAGCTGGTTCGCCAGGCGCTGCTCGCCCAGCATGAGCGCTGGGCCGGAACGCCCTATCGACTGGGCGGTACCGGTGAACGGGGCATCGATTGCTCCGCACTGGTGCAGAATGTCTTCAGCGAAACCTTCCGCCTGGATCTGCCGCGCTCCACCGGAGAGCAGGTACATGCAGGGTCGCCGGTGTCGCGCGCGGAGCTTCAGGTCGGCGACCTCGTCTTCTTCCGCCCCCCGGGGCCCTACGATCACGTGGGCATCTACGTGGGTGACGGCTATTTCCTGCATGCCTCCACTTCTCAAGGCGTGATGCTCTCCGAACTCGACAATGTCTACTGGCAGCGCCATTTCTGGCAGGCTCGGCGGACGCTGGAGCCCACTACGCTGGCGCGGCGTGTTGCTTCGGCAGATGAAGGGTAGGATAGGTCGGGCCGGTTGGTGAATCACTAGAGCGAGTGTCGGTTCGCCTCGATGAACTCGACGAAGGCGCTTTCCGCTCGGGAAAGGTAGGCCCCTTCGGCCCAGGCCAGAGACAGATCGAGCCAGGCCGGTGGGTCGAAGGAGACCGCCGCCAGCTCGGGTTCGTCGATCACCCGGCGCAGGAAGGTGGTAATGCCGAAGCCCTGGCGCACGATCGCCTTCGTCAGCGGAATCAGGTTCGACTGGAAGGCGACATTGGCCGAGTGGCCGGTCTGCTGTGACAGGGCATCGACGAACTCGCGATGAAAGTAGCCGTCCTGGAACAGCACCAGCGGCTCGGCAAAGAACTCCTCCGGGCTCACCCCCTGCCTGCCGGCGAAGGGGTGGGTCTGGGGCACGCAGACCACCATCTCCTCGCGTACCAGCGGGCGTCGCTCCATTCGACGGCTCTGCTCGTCGTCGATCACCACCCCGAGATCCAGCTCCCCCGCGGCGATCATGTTCTGCAGTCGTCTGGCGCCGGCTTCCACCACGGTCAGGCGGATTCCCGGATGGCGCGACTTGAAGCCCATCAGTAGCGGCGGAAAGTAATAGGAGCCGAGCATCGACGGGATGCCGATGCGGACCTCGCCCTTGACCAGGCCGTGCAGCTCGCGCATGGCGAGGTGGGCGGCATCGGCGCGATCCAGCAGCTCGCGGGCGTGGCTCTGCAGGGCCTGTCCCTCCGGGGTGAGGCTGATGCGCCGCTCATGCCGATGAAACAGGGTCAGGTCCAGGTGGCGCTCCAGGTTGGCAATGGTCTGACTGATTGCCGACTGGGCGACATGGAGCTCGCGGGCCGCGGCGCTGAACCCGCCCCGGTCGGCAACGGTGAGGAAAACGCGCAGTGCACGCAGGTCGAAGGGGAGTGACATGGCAGTCTCCTGAGACAGGCAGTTATAAGAAAATAAGATGGAAGTCATCTTTTTATGCTGGTTGCCTTATTATAGGCCGCAGGCGATCATGCCCGACAAGCCATCGCTGCAGGACATTGCATGATCACCGCACGTACCCCCGCCTGGTGGCGCGCCACCCTTGCGCTCTGCCTGGGCTCCTTCCTGGTCTTCGTCAACCTCTATGCCCCGCAGCCGCTGCTGCCGGAGCTGCGCGAGGCCTATGGCGTCTCCACGCTGGGCATCAGCCTGATCATGTCGATCTCGACACTGGCCCTGGCGGGAGCGCTGCTGGTCTTCGGCCCGCTGTCGGACGCTATCGGTCGCGATACCATCATGCGGGTGACGCTGCTGCTGACGGGGCTCTGTTCGCTGGCACTGGCCTTCGCGCCCAATTTCGAGAGCCTGCTGGCATTGCGCGCGCTACAGGGGTTCCTGCTCGGGGGGCTTCCGGCGGTGGCCATTGCCTGGATGGGGGACGAGTTCGACCGCCCCGCGCTGCTTTCGGCGGTGGGGCTCTATATCGGTGCCAACACCCTGGGGGGCATCGGCGGTCGCCTGATCGGCGGCGGGGCGGGAGAGCTGGGCGGTGCCAGCGCGGGCTTTCTGTCCGTGGGCCTGCTCACCCTGGTCGGCGTTGCCCTGTTCTGGAAACTGCTGCCGAGGGCGCGGGCGTTCACGCCCCGGCGCTTCGAGCTGCGCGGTGCGCTGACAGACATTGCAGCACATCTGCGCCATCCGCTGCTGCTGGCGGCCTATCTGCTCGGTGGCATCAACTTCCTGATCTTTATCAACCAGTACAGCTACATCACCTTCCGCTTGGCCGATGAGCCGTTCGGCCTGGGCGCCCGTTTGCTGGGCATGATCTTCCTGACCTACCTGGGCGGCACCCTGAGCTCCATGCTCTCGGGGCGGCTGGCCGGCCACCTGGGGCAGCCGCTGTGCATGGTGCTGGGCATCCTGATCCTGCTGGGGGGAACGCTGGTCACCCTGTCGGCGTCGTTGCCCTGGATCATCGTCGGGCTGACGATCAATGCCGTGGGCTTCTTCCTGGCCCACTCCATGGCCTCGAGCTGGGTCAGCCGCCATGCCGAGAAGGCCCGGGGAAGCGCCTCTGCGCTCTATCTGGTCTTCTATTACGTGGGTGCCAGCCTGGGTAGCGCCTGGCTGGAGCCCTTTTGGCAATACGCGGGCTGGTCCGGCGTGGTGCTGGGCTCCTGGCTGCTGCTCGGCGTGACCCTGGGCATCGCCGTCTGGTTATGGCGTCGGGAGCGCGTGGTACAGCCCCTCGGTGTTGCCGGCTGAGGCGACCACTGGCCGAGCTGGCTCAGGGCTGGCCGAGGCCGCCGGCTTCAGCGCCCCAGACCTCTTCCAGGCGTCGTTCACGGCCGCAGGCGGCCTTGTAGTACTGGTAGCGCACCGGGTTCTTGCGGTAGTAATCCTGATGGTACTCCTCGGCCGGATAGAACGACTCGAAGGAAGCGATCTCGGTGGCGATGTCGCGCTCGAACCGTTCGGCCAGCTCGTCGCGGGTGCTCTCGGCCAGCTCGCGCTCCACCTCGCTGCCATAGAAGATGGCGCTGCGGTAGGCTTCCCCCTGATCGCAGAACTGTCGGTCCACCGCAAAGGGGTCGATGTTGCGCCAGAACACATGCAGCAGGGTGGCATAATCGACCTGGTCGGGCTCATATTCCACCTTTACCACCTCGGCGTGGCCGGTGCCGCCGCCAACCACCTGTTCGTAGGTGGGGTTTTCCACATGACCGCCGCTGAAGCCCGAGGTGGTCGCGACGACACCCTCCACCTTGTCGAAGGCCTCCTCGACGCACCAGAAGCAGCCACCGCCGAAGATGGCCGTGGCGGTAGCCTCGGCGTCATCGCCCAGGGCGGGGCTGGCCATTGCCAGTGGCACTAGCGCAGGAATCAGCCATGGGAACCTCAGTGGCATTTTCATTATGGTGCACTCGCTGTAGCAGGGGGATGTCAGCCTTAGAGGGTGCGCTCATCGTCGGGGTTCCGTCTACCGCGAGATTACCGGATCGTGTAGAAGCCGTGTAAGGATAGCGGGCGGGCGCCGACGCAAGAGGACCGTACGACTCGATACAACGACTCGATGAATCAAGGGAGTGGAGCAGGTGGCAAAGCGACGTCTGATACTGGTGGCACTGATCGTCCTGGGGGTAGGGGCTTTTTTTCTCAGCGGGGCAGCTGACTTCCTGACCCTTGAGAACCTCAAGGCCGAACAGGCCCGCTTCCATGCGTGGCTGGCCGATGACCCTGTCACCGTCATTGGGGGCTTCTTCGTGCTCTATGTGGTAATGGCAGGGCTATCGTTGCCCGGTGCCACCCTGCTCACGGTACTCGGCGGGGCGCTTTTCGGCCTCGGCTGGGGCCTGCTGATCATCTCCTTCGCCAGCACCATCGGCGCCACCCTGGCGGCGGCGCTGGCCCGGACCCTGGCCCGCGGCCCCCTGGAAAAACGCTTCGCCCCGCAGCTCGAGCGCATCAATGCCGGTATTCGACGCGAGGGCGCCTTCTATCTGTTCACGCTGCGCCTGATTCCGCTGTTTCCCTTCTTTGTCATCAACCTGGTGATGGGGCTGACGCGGATGCGGCTGTGGACCTTCTACTGGGTCAGTCAGCTTGGCATGCTGCCGGGCACGGCGGTATTCGTGAATGCCGGCCGGGAACTGGGCAACCTGGAGAGCCTCTCCGGCATCCTGTCGCCGGGCCTGCTTGGCTCCTTCGTGCTCATCGGCCTCTTCCCCTGGCTGGCGCGGGGGGTGGTGGCCGTTGCCAAGCGTCGCCGGCTGGCGAGCCGCTACAACCGTCCGGCGCACTTCGATCATGACATCGTGGTCATCGGCGGCGGCTCCGCGGGCCTGGTGGCAAGCTATATCGCGGCGGCGGTCAAGGCGCGGGTCGTACTGGTGGAGCGCGACAGGCTTGGCGGCGACTGCTTGAATACCGGCTGCGTGCCCTCCAAGGCGTTGATCCGCGCGGCCCGTGTCGCCAGTGAAGTGCGTGAGTCAGCACGTTACGGTATTCATGCCGGAGAACCACGGGTGGATTTCACGCAAGTGATGGGGCATGTCCATCATGCCATTCGCGAGGTGGAGCCCCACGACAGTCGTGAACGCTACGAGGGGCTGGGAGTCGAGGTGATTGCCGGCGAGGCCTGCCTGCTGGACCCATGGCGGGTGCAGGTCACGGGCGAGGAGGGAGAGCGGGTGCTCACTACCCGCCATGTGATCATCGCCAGCGGGGCGCGTCCTCGGGTGCCCGACCTCCCAGGGCTTGGCGATATCGAGGTGCTGACCTCGGACAACCTGTGGCAACTCGAGACCCTGCCTGGCCGCCTCGTCGTGCTGGGGGGCGGGCCTATCGGCTGTGAGCTGGGACAGAGCTTCGCCCGCCTGGGCAGCCAGGTGAGCCTGGTCGAGATGGGCAGCCAGCTGCTGCCGAGGGAAGATGTTGACACCGCTGCGGCGCTGCGTCAGCGGCTCGAGGCCGAAGGCCTGTCACTGTGGCTCGACACCCGGGCTGTCCGGGTGGAGGCGGGTGCCGGCCAGCAGGGGGGCCACGTGCTGGTGGTCGAGCGAGAGAGCTCGACAGGCGAGACGTTGACCGAGCGGCTCGACTTCGACGAGCTCCTGGTAGCGGTGGGGCGAGCGGCCAATGTGGCGGGGATGGGCCTGGAGGCGTTGGGGGTGGAAACCCGCAAGGATGGTACCCTGGCGGTGGATGAGAGCCTGCAGAGTGTGCTGCCCAATGTCTGGGCCTGCGGCGACGTTGCCGGCCCCTTCCAGTTGACCCATGCCAGCGCTCACCAGGCCTGGCACGCCACGGTCAATGCCCTGTTCGGTGAGTTCAAGCGCTTCCGGGTCAGCTACCGGGCGCTGCCGGCCGTCACCTATACCGATCCGGAGGTGGCACGGGTGGGGCTCAGCGAGAAGGAGGCGAGGGCGCAGGGCACTGAGTTTGAGGTGACGCGCTATGACCTCTCCGAGCTGGATCGGGCCATTACCGAAGGGTTGACGGAAGGCTTCGTCAAGGTTCTCACGGTGCCGGGCAAGGATCGTATCCTTGGCGCCACGGTGGTGGGGCATGGGGCCGGTGAACTGCTGGCGGAGTTTACCCTGGCGATGACGCACGGGATCGGCCTTAACAAGCTGCTGGGAACGGTGCATCCCTATCCCACCTGGTCGGAGGCGGCCAAGGCCAGCGCCGGGGTGTGGAAGAATGCCCACAAGCCGGAGCGGGTGCTGGGCTGGCTTGAGCGTTATTTCGCCTGGCGGCGGAGTGACTCGGCAGGGGCGCGAACGCCGGTGGCACCACGGCAGGCCGAGAACGAAACTCGGGACATGAGGAGCTGAGATGCTGGATCGCTGGACCATGCCTTTGGCTCAAGGACCCTTGAACCGCCTGGCTGCGAGGCTGGCAAGGCGTCGGATTCGCCCCGATCAGGTAACGCTATGGGCTTTCCTGGTCGGCATGCTGGCGTTGCCGCTGTTGATCCTGGAGTGGTATCTGCCGGCGCTGGTGGTCATATTGCTCAATCGCCTGGGCGATGGGCTGGACGGCGCCCTGGCACGGATGACGGGGCAGGAAAGTGATGCCGGTGGGTTTCTCGATATCGGCCTCGACTTCGTCTTCTACGCTGCCGTGGTGCTGGGATTTGCCGTGGCCGATCCGGAGGCCAACGCCCTGGCAGCGGCATTTCTGCTGTTCGCCTTTATCGGCACCGGAACCTCCTTCCTGGCCTTTGCCATCATGGCGACTCGCCACGGACTGGAGCGGCCAAGGTTCCAGCAGAAGGCCTTCTACTATCTGCACGGGCTGACCGAAGGTACCGAGACGGTTCTGGCTTTCGTCCTCTTCTGCCTCTTTCCGACTCACTTTGCGCTGCTGGCCACGCTCTTTGCCATGGCGTGCCTGGTGACGACCGCCACGCGGCTGTGGGGCGGTTACCGGACCCTGGTGGCGCTCCGATCACCCGGCCAGGAATGACGAAGGGGCAGCCGTGGGGCTGCCCCTTCGCTATCAGCAAAGCTGCGTGCTATAGCGGCCCGCGCTGGTGAAGTCGGCTCAGTGCTCGACGCCGCCTTCGCCATGCACGTGACCGTGCTCGATCTCTTCCTGGCTGGCCTCACGCACGTCGGCGATCTCGACGTCGAAGTTCAGCTTCTGGCCGGCCAACGGGTGGTTGCCATCGACGGTGACGGTATCGCCTTCGATCTTGGTCACGGTAACCATCAGCGGGCCGCCCTGGGTCTGAGCCTGGAACTGCATGCCCGGCTCCACGGCCTCGACACCCTGGAAGGCATCACGCGGCACTTCCTGAACCAGCTGCGGCTGCACTTCGCCGTAGCCTTCTTCCGGGGCAACGGTGACATTGAGTTTCTCGCCGCTCTCGCGACCCTCCAGCCCCTTCTCCAGACCGGGAATGATATTGCCGGCGCCATGGAGGTAAGTCAGCGGCTCGCGACCTTCCGAGCTGTCCAGCACCTCACCTGCATCATTGGTCAGGGTGTAGTGGAACGCGACAACAGAGTTCTGCGCAATCTGCATTGATTAACCTTTCGGTGAGTGCATGTACGAACCATGGTAACGCGCCATCCCCGGGCTGTCAGGGGGGCGGGACAATTTTCAGGATCTCGCACAGTATCCTGAACAGCATTCACGCCATTTGGCGTGTTGCGTACTCAAGGAACCGAGGCTACCCTAGCGGGATTCCTTTTTTCGGACCCTACACCAACCTTCCGTGGAGCACGTCGCATGACCGAAATCGTGATCTGGTTGATCGCCTTTGCCCTTATCCTGTTCTTCAGTATCAAGCAGTGGGATGACTCCGTCAGCGCTGGCCTGAACAAGGTGCTGCCTCGCATCATCAAGAGCGGCGACGAGAACCGCTGGATCTGGAGCGTGGCGCTTGCGATCCTGGGCGCGACCACCCTGGTGCGTCCGGTCGACATGCTGCTGACGGTGATCGTGATCGCAATTCTGGCGCTGATCGCCAAGAAAGTCGTCTGCTGGGCGATGGGCAGGGCCAACTTCCACTGAGCCGAGCCACTTGACAGCATACTGAAAGACAGAAGGCCCGCGGCAAATGCCGCGGGCCTTCTGGTTGGTGGGGCCGAAGTCGCCATCGGCTCCCAGGTGTGGCGTCGCTCAGTATGGCGCCACGCTGACGTTGGCACCGCTACCGATCATGCGCACGCGCTGTCCGGTCTGGAACTGCCGATCGGCCTTCTGTACCACGACGATGTTCTGGCCATCGTCACGACGGATCTCCATCTCCCAGGCGCGAACCCGGTTGGCGGATTCCTCCACCGCGGTGCCGGCCACCGCACCGCCAAGTGCGCCGGCAACGGTGGCGAGCTGTCGACCGGAGCCGCCGCCTACCTGGCTGCCCAGCAGGCCACCGACCACGGCGCCGCCACCGGTGCCGATGGCCCCACCCAGGCGACTGTCAGCCTGAATCTGGACCTGGCGCAGGGCGGTGATGGTGCCGAATGTCACGCTCTGGCTGGTCTGTGCCTGGCTGCCACGGTAGACATCGCCACCCATGGTGGAGGTGTTGGCACAGCCCGCCAGGGTCAACGCGCCAAGGGCCAGTACGGGAAGAAGACGCTTCATGAAAAACCTCCTGGGGAGCAGCACGGTGGGGGCTTTCCTGCCCGTTCTCGATACCGCCTTGTTATGGAAACGCTGTTTGCTAACTAGCTTACCCAGTCATCGATCCTTTGACCAGTATGAGCTGTTCTAGTGCCTTGTAGTATAGAGAGGAAGCGGTCAAACAATGTGCAAGTTTGCCTGATGTAATCAAGGGTAGTCGCCATGAAGATGGCTGCCACCCACAAAAAAGGGAGGCGCGAGGCCTCCCAAGGGTTCCAGTCGTTCTACTGCAAAGGGTGATCAGCCGAACTGATTCATGGTGTTGTCCTTGCCACCAGCCTTCAGTGCTGCTTCGCCGTGGAAGAACTCCTTGTGGTCGTCGCCGATGTTGGAGCCAGCCATGTCCTGGTGCTTGACGGTGGCGATGCCCTCGCGGATCTCGCGGCGCTGTACGCCCGCCACGTAGGCCAGCATGCCCTCGTCGCCGAAATAGCCCTTGGCCAGGTTGTCGGTGGACAGGGCCGCGGTGTGGTAGGTCGGCAGGGTGATCAGGTGGTGGAAGATACCGGCTTCCCGTGCGGCGTCACGCTGGAAGTTGCGGGTCCACTCGTCGGCCAGCTTGCCAAGCTCGGTGTCGTCGTACTCGGCGCTCATCAGGCTGGCGCGATCGTAGGCCGACAGGTCCTTGCCTTCCTTCTCCCAGGCATCGAATACCTGCTGGCGGAAGTTCAGGGTCCAGTTGAAGGAGGGCGAGTTGTTGTAGACCAGCTTGGCATCCGGTACTTCCGCACGGATGCGGTTGACCATGGCGGCGATCTGGCCGACGTGGGGCTTCTCGGTCTCGATCCACAGCAGGTCGGCGCCGTTCTGCAGGCTGGTGATACAGTCCAGCACCACGCGGTCCTCACCGGTCCCCGGCTTGAACTGGAACAGGCCTGAGGCCAGGCGCTTGACCTTGACCAGCTTGCCGTTCTGCTTGATGACCACGTCGCCGTTGTCGATGTCGGAAGCCGAGGTGATCTCGTCGCCGTCCAGGAAGCTGTTGTACTGGTCGCCCAGGTCACCCGGCTCCTTGGTCACGGCAATCTTCTGGGTCAGGCCGGCACCCAGGGAGTCGGTACGGGCGACGATGACGCCGTCCTCGACGCCGAGCTCCAGGAAGGCATAGCGCACGGCGTTGATCTTGGCCAGGAAGTCTTCATGGGGCACGGTGACCTTGCCGTCCTGATGACCGCACTGCTTCTCGTCGGAGACCTGGTTCTCGATCTGGATGCAGCAGGCACCGGCCTCGATCATCTGCTTGGCCAGCAGATAGGTCGCCTCGGCGTTGCCGAAACCGGCGTCGATATCGGCGATGATCGGCACGACGTGGGTTTCGTGATTGTCGATCTTGGCGATCAGCTCGTCGGCGCGGGCTTTGTCCCCGGCCTTCTGGGCCTCTTCCAGATCGCGGAACAGGTGGTTCAGCTCCCATGCATCGGCCTGACGCAGGAAGGTGTAGAGCTCTTCGATCAGGCCCGACACGGTGGTCTTCTCGTGCATGGACTGGTCGGGCAGCGGGCCGAATTCGCTGCGCAGGGCGGCGACCATCCAGCCGGAGAGGTAGAGATAGCGGCGCTTTGTAGTGCCAAAGTGCTTCTTGATGGAGATCAGCTTCTGCTGGCCAATGAAACCGTGCCAGCAACCCAGGGACTGGGTGTACTGAGCGGTGTCAGCGTCATAGGCGGCCATGTCCTCGCGCATGATCTTGGCGGTGTAGCGGGCGATGTCCAGGCCGGTCTGGAAACGGTTCTGAGCACGCATCCGGGCCACGTTCTCGGGGCTGATGCTCGCCCACTTGCCTTGCTGGGCTTCGCGCAGTTGAGCCAGAGCCTTGATGTCGTCTTTGTAGGACATGGGTACCATCCTTCCGATCAGAGGTGTAGTGATCGGCCTCGACTGCCGTATGAGGCGTATCGCTGCCTTGTCGATCGCTCGCTTGCGGCATCTCGCCGGGAGGGGCGCGATATGCTGCAACTGCGAAGTGATGTCAGGTTCCACCAGGGAAGAAGAGATGTCTCTACGGCCTTGGTCGAACCGATCACGAAAAGAAAACATCTGTTGGAATAGCCATCATTTGGCGATTACCGAACGTTCGTTTTAATTTCGTCCTGGTACCACTATGCGCCTTGAGCCGGGGGTTTCGCAATTGACACTTGGGGGGAGAGAGGGTTGTAACTCGACTACAAGAGCTGCGGGGAGGGGGCGATTCCTGTAGTCGAATTCCGGCCCTGTGTCCGGCCGGTATGATGAGGTCAGCGCAGTGCCAGGCGCATGTTGCGGTGCGGAATACCGGCATCCATGAATTCATCACCGTAGGCGGTAAAGCCGAGGCGCTCATAGAAATCGAGAGCGTGGGTCTGTGCGGCAAGCTCCACTTGCTCATGGCCCAGATGGCGGGCTGCCTCGATGGCGGCTTCCATCAGCGCCGCGCCGATGCCCAGCCCGCGGGCCTCGCTCAGCACGGCGACGCGGCCGATATGTCCATCGGGTAGCAGCCTGGCGGTGCCCAGGGGAATGTCATGGCGCAGGGCGAGGAAGTGGCGGCAGTCGCCGTCACGGCCGTCCCACTCCTCTTCCAACGGCACCTGCTGCTCTTCGATGAACACCACGCGGCGTATCTCGGAGGCGACCTCCCCCAGCTGGTCCCAGTCGCCATCCAGTATCTGGATATCGGCCATGCTATTGTTCCTCCTCGTATTCCTCGGCCCAGCCTAGGCTGCCCGCGTCGACCAGGGCGACGAGCAGGGCGGCCGCGCCTTCTTGTTCAAGCAGGTCGGCATCGATAGGCGTGATGTCGGCCAGGGCGCGTGCCAGCGGCAGGGGGCAGTCGATGCCGTCGCCATCGACGAAGAGCGTCGTCCGGTCGCCGTCTGTCCGCCAGGCGAAGCGAGAGCCAGGGCTGCGGACCAGTTCCTCGCCGTCCTGTAGTGCAGCAACAAGGTCTTCGACCTCGGTGGGCTCCTCGCTGGGCACGAGCTGGTCGACGTACTTGGGCTGCGTCATGACACGACCGAACCACTGTGCCAGTTGAGCCGGGTCGTCGAGCGTGTCGAGAATCAGTGCGCGCATGCGGGCGACAGCGGCATCGTCGAGTTCCGCCGGGTCGGAGGGTGGGGTCATCCCCGCATCGGAATAGCGCAGCGAGGGGGGTAACTGCTCCCCCAGGTAGTCGGCAAAGGAGGTGATCGCCTCGTCCGCCGATGGCGCGCGAAAGCCCACCGAGAGGGTCATGCAGTCGCTGGATTCGCTGACCCCGTGATGGGCCCAGGCCGGCGGCAGGTACAGCATGTCGCCGGGCTCCAGTACCCAGTCGGCGCCGGCCTCCACCGAGAAGCGCTCGAGAATGCGCAGGTCGATGCCGTCGAGGATGGGAGCATCGTCGGCGACCTTGCCGCCCAGCTGCCAGCGACGCTGCCCGCTGCCCTGGAGCAGGAAGACATCGTACTGGTCCACGTGAGGGCCGACGCTACCGCCCGGGGGGGCGTAGCTGATCATGATGTCGTCGAGGCGCCAGCGCGGCAGGAAGTCGAAGTGCTCGAGCAGTTCGGCCACTTCGGGGACGAAGTGGTCCACCGCCTGCACCAGCAGCGTCCAGTTGCGCTCGGGCAGCCTGGAGAAGGTGGCCTCGTCGAAGGGGCCGTGGCTCACCTGCCAGGGGCCTTCGGCGCCGTGCTCCTCCACCAGGCGGGCCTCAACGCCCTCCTCGCAGGCGAGCCCGGCAAGTTCGTCGGGCTCCAAGGGGCACTCAAGGTCGGGAAAGGCACCGCGGATCAGCAGCGGCCTGCGCTGCCAGTAGTCGCGCAGGAACTCGGCGGGGGAGAGGCCGCCAAGCAGGGTAAGGGGGGGGGCACTGCCCATGCTGTTTTCCTCGAGAAAGCTCATCGGTTGGCACCGGGTACCCACAGCACATCACCCGCGCCGTTGTCGTTGGCCTTGCGGGCTGCGACGAACAGCAGGTCGGAGAGGCGGTTCATGTAGCGCAGCACCTCGGGGTTCACCGGCTGCTCGATCATCAGCAGCGTGACCAGGCGTTCGGCGCGCCGGGCGACGGTGCGGGCCAGGTGGAGGTGAGCGGCCAACGGGGTTCCCCCCGGCAGGATGAAGGAGCGCAGGCTGGCGAGATCGGCATTCATGGCGTCGATCTGGCGCTCAAGGAATTCCACCTGGGTTGCCGTGACCCTCAGGGGAGGATACGTCGGGTCTTCCTGTTCCGGCGTGCAGAGGTCGGCGCCCACGTCGAACAGGTCGTTCTGCACGGTGGCCAGCATCTGCTGCAGTTCGCCTTCGGCATGCAGCTGGGCCAGGCCAATGGTGGCATTGGTCTCGTCCACGGTGCCGAAGGCTTCCACGCGACGGTCGTGCTTGGCCACGCGGCTGCCGTCGCCGAGCCCGGTGTCGCCCTTGTCCCCGGTACGGGTGTAGATCCTGTTGAGTTTTACCAATGCGCGTCTCCGATAAACCGTTGCAACTGCCTCAGAGCCTTCTGGCCTGAGCCTCGGCGTTGCCGATATAGGTGGCCGGCGTCAGCGCCTTGAGCTCGCTCTTGACCTCGGCCGGCAGGTCCAGCGTGTCGATGAAGGCGGCAAAGCCGGCCTGGTCGATGCGCTTGCCCCGGGTCAGCTCCTTGAGCTTCTCGTAGGGCTTCTCGATGCCGTAGCGGCGCATCACCGTCTGGATCGGCTCGGCGAGCACCTCCCAGCTGGCGTCGAGATCCTCGGCCAGGCGAGCCGGGTTGGCCTCGAGCTTGGAGATGCCCTTGAGTGCCGCCTGGTAGGCGATCAGGCCGTAGGCCAGGCCCACTCCCAGGTTGCGCAGCACCGTGGAGTCGGTGAGGTCGCGCTGCCAGCGTGAGATCGGCAGCTTCTGCGCCAGATGGCCGAGCACTGCGTTGGCCAGGCCCAGGTTGCCCTCGGAGTTCTCGAAGTCGATGGGGTTGACCTTGTGGGGCATGGTCGAGGAGCCGATTTCGCCCTCGACGGTACGCTGCTTGAAGTAGCCCAGCGAGATGTAGCCCCAGACGTCGCGATCGAAGTCGATCAGGATGGTGTTGAAGCGGCACACCGCATCGAACAGCTCGGCGATGTAGTCGTGGGGCTCGATCTGGGTGGTGTAGGGGTTGAAGGTCAGCCCCAGCCCCTCGACGAAGGTACGGGCGTTGGCCTCCCAGTCCACTTCGGGGTAGGTGGCCAGGTGGGCATTGTAGTTGCCCACCGCGCCGTTGATCTTGCCCAGGATCTCGACGCTCTCGATCTGCTTGAGCTGGCGGCGCAGGCGATAGGCGACGTTGGCCATCTCCTTGCCCAGGGTCGTCGGGCTTGCCGTCTGGCCGTGGGTGCGGGAGAGCATCGGCTGGGCGGCGTGTTCATGCGCCAGGCGTGCCACTTCGTCGGCGACCTGGTGCATTACCGGCAGCAGGCTCTTCAGGCCATCGGTGAGCATGACCCCGTAGGAGAGGTTGTTGATGTCCTCGCTGGTACAGGCGAAGTGTACGAACTCGGTGACGGCATGCAGCTCCGGCTGGCCCTCGATCTTCTCCTTGAGGAAGTACTCCACCGCCTTGACGTCGTGGTTGGTGGTGCGCTCGATTGTCTTGATGCGCTCGGCGTCTTCCAGGGAGAAGTTGCGCAGCAGGGCGTCGAGGAAGGCGGTGGCTTCCGCGGAGAGTGGCGGTACCTCGGTGATCCCTGGCTGCTCTGCCAGGCGCTGGAGCCAGCGGACCTCGACGACGACCCGGGCGCGGATCAGGCCGAATTCGCTGAAGTGTTCGCGCAGTGCCTCGGCCTTGCTGCCGTAACGGCCATCGACAGGGGAGAGGGCGGTGAGTGCGGAGAGTGGCAGGGGTGCGGCTTGCATGGTCGGGTTTCCGGTACGGTGGTAAAGGAGTGGGGAAGTGGGCAGTCAGCCCAGCTGATCCAGGGTGTTCTTCAGGGCGCCACGCTGGAAGACCAGCTTCCAGCGCCGTCCGCCCTGCTGGTGCCAGAGCAGGGCAAAACGGATGCCGGCGAGCAGGATGGCGCGCACCCGCTCGGGCATCATGCGGGACTGCAGCAGGGAGGGGTCACCCTGTACCACGATGCGGGTCTTCAGCGTCGACAGCGTTTCCTGATAGGCCTCGCCGAGGCTGGCGATGACATTCTCGTGGGTGGCACCGAAGTGCTCGGCCTGGCCCTGAATGCGGGTCAGGCGCTGGCCCAGTCCCGCCATCATCTCGTCATCCTGGCGCAGCTTGTTCATCAGCAGCAGCAGGGTGAAGCCGTAGCGCAGTACCACCGGGTTGGACTGTTTGCGACCCACCACCGCTTCCAGTACGTCGAGTCCGCGGCGCAGGTTGTTGGGGTGGCCACCATAGATGGCTTCGAAGCTGTCGGGGTTGGTATCCAGCGTGGCGCGAATCAGGGTTTCCCAGGCGCGCGGTTCGACCTGGCCGGTGCGTGCCAACTCGTCGACCAGGCTGGCGGACTGAAACACGCCGGCCAGTGCCAGGGCCTGACGGGCGGTGGGTGAGTCCGGGATTCGGTGAATCGGGGTTGCAGTCATGCGGCTGGCTCCGTGGCTTTCCAAGTGGCGCGGATCACGCCGCCGCCGAGGCAGATATCACCGTCGTAGAGTACCAGCGACTGTCCCGGGGTGACGGCACGCTGCGGGTCGTCGAAGTGTACCTCCACGCCGCCGTCGGCGAGGGTTTGCATCCAGCAGGGCACATCGGCCTGCCGGTAGCGGGTCTTGGCGGTAAAACGTCCTTCTCTTGCCGGGGGCTCGCCGGCCACCCAGTCCATCGCTTCGGTCGCCAGGTTGTCGCTGTACAGCAGCGGATGGTGCTTGCCCTGCACGGCGACCAGCACGTTTCGCTTCAGATCCTTGGCGGCCACGTACCAGGGCTCCTCGGGGAAGTCGGCGAGCCCGCCGATGCCGAGCCCCTGGCGCTGCCCGAGGGTGTAGTACATGAGGCCCATGTGCTCGCCGATGACGTTGCCCTCGGGTGTCTCGATCACCCCCGGCTGCGCCGGCAGGTACTGCTGCAGGAAGTCGCGGAAGCGGCGCTCACCGATAAAGCAGATCCCGGTAGAGTCCTTCTTCTTCGCCGTGGCGAGCCCGTGGCGCTCGGCGACGGCGCGCACCTCGGGTTTTTCCAGCTCGCCCACCGGGAACAGGGTGCGTGCGATGGCGGCCTCGGGCACGGCATGCAGGAAATAGCTCTGGTCCTTGTTGACGTCAATACCCTTGAGCAGGCGCGGCTGGCCGTCCCGAACCCCCTGGCGAACATAGTGACCGGTGGCGATCTTCTCGGCACCGAGCATCTCGGCGTATTCGAGGAACACCTTGAACTTGATTTCCCGGTTACACAGGATATCCGGATTGGGAGTACGCCCGGCCTTGTACTCGGCCAGGAAGTGCTCGAACACGTTGTCCCAGTACTCGGCGGCGAAATTGGCGGTGTGCAGCCGGATGCCGAGCTTTTCGCAGACGGCTTCGGCATCCGCCAGGTCGGCCTTGGCGGTGCAGTACTCGGTGCCATCGTCCTCGTCCCAGTTCTTCATGAACAGGCCTTCGACCTGATACCCCTGCTCCAGCAGCAGCAGGGCGGAAACGGAGGAGTCGACGCCGCCGGACATGCCGACGATCACCTTGCCTGGGGTGGCGGTCATGGGCGCTCTCGGATTGAATGGGTCGCAAATGGGCGGGGATTATACCTTATCTTGCCGGGAGGCTTCGACCATCCCCCGTCACGGGCGGCAGCGGCAAGGGGGCAAAGCTTATTGACCGGTCGGCCAGTTAGCATTAAATTGGCAACATGAACAAACCAGCGACGACACGAGATCCCGAACAGACCAGGCTGCGCATCATGGAGGCGGCGGAGTCCCTCTTCGTGGAGAAGGGCTTCTCCGCCGTCAAGCTGAGTGAGCTGGCGCGTTCAGCCGATGTTACCAAGAGCCTTATCCATCACCATTTCGGCAGCAAGGAACAGCTGTGGGAGGCGGTCAAGAATCGTGCCTTCGAGCGCTATTACACTGGCCAGATGGCCATGCTGGAGGGGGCAGGCGAGCCGGATGCCATGCTTCTGCGGAATTCGGTGGAAGCCTACTTCCACTTTTTACGCGACAACCCCGGCGTAGTGCGGTTGTTCGCCTGGACCCATCTGGAAGGGGACAGTCATTGTGGAGAGCTCGACAACCAGCTCGTCGGTGCGGGTGCCGAATGGGTTCGCCAGGCCCAGATGCGTGGCCTGCTGCGTAAGGACATCAACCCAACCCATGTGATCGCGCTGTTCGTGATGACTTGCACGCAATGGTTCGAGGCCAAATGTCATCATCAACACTGGCCGGGGATGGGCAGCGACGAGGCTTTTCTGGAAGATTTCCTGAAGATCTTCATGGCCGGGGTCGCGCCTCGAGATTGAGTTTTTTTACGCCAGTAATTGACTGGTCGGCCAGTTTGTTAAGAAGGAAAACAATAATATGAGGCATAGTCGAAGAGTGGGCGTGGCAATGGCAGCGCTGGGGCTGTTGGCGCTGCTGGGGGGCTGCGACAGGGCGCCGGCCGCCAGTCAGGCGCTGAATGCAACGGTCGATGCTCGGGCTGCCGTTCGCGTCAGCCCGGTGCGAAACAGTGCCGGCGAAGAGCAAATTCGCTTCCCCGGCATCGTCCGCCCGAAGGAGCGGGTGTCGCCGGCTTTCCTGCATGCCGGAGTACTCCGGGAGCGCCTCGTGGAGCGTGGCCAGCGTGTCGAGAAGGGCGAGCCCCTGGCACGCCTGCATAATCCGGCCCTGGAGCCTGCCCTGGCCGGAGCCGAGGGGCGGGTGAGGGAACTCGATGCTCATCTGGCCAGGCTGGGCAGGGATGTTGAGCGGGCCCGGACGCTGCGCGAACGCAACCTGGTCGCCCAGGAGGAGCTGGATCGGCTGCTGTCGGAACGGGAGGCCACCGTCCAGGCCCGGGAGCAGGCGGTGGCCTCCCGTGACGACGCCCGGGCCCAGGTCGATGAGATGACGCTGCGGGCACCCTTCGCGGCCGACGTGGCCGACCTTTTTGTCGAGGCGGGTGACTTCGTGGCCGCTGGCGAACCGGTGCTGGCGCTTTCCGGCGTCGATGGCGTGGAGGTGGCGATTCGCGTCCCGGTGATGCTCGGCGCCCGGCTGAACGCGGGGCTGCCGGCTCAGGTGTCGCCGACGCTGCATGAAGGCCGCTTCCAGGGGCGGATCAGCAGCGTGGGGAGAGCCGGTTCGGCGCTGGTGCCGGTGGTGGTCGAACTCGATCCCGACACGCGTCTGGCCCCCGGCGAGTCGGTTCAGGTATCTCTTTCCGTTGCCATGAGGTCATCGTTGCAGGTGCCACTCTCAGCCGTGCAGGACCCCGGGGGGCATGCGCCCTATGTGCTGGCCCTGACGGATGACGAGACCGTGCGAAGGGTGCCGGTGGCACCGGGGCGACTGGCGGACGGCTGGGTGACCATCTCGGCCCCGCTCTCTCACGGCGACCGGGTGGTGGTGGCGGGCCAGGGGCGCCTGCAGCAGGGCGATAGCGTGCGGGTACTGCCATGAAGTGGCTGCATGCGACGCTGCACTTCAAGCGTCTGGTGCTGACCGTGACGGCACTGCTGGCGCTGATCGGGCTGGCCGCCTGGCTGACCATGGATCGCCAGGAGGATCCCTTCTTTCCCTACCGCTTCGGCCAGGTGCTGGTACCGTATCCCGGCGCGGAGCCGGAGCAGGTCGAGCGTCTGGTGCTCAACGCGCTGGAAGAGGAGCTGGCCCAGGTCGAGGAGGTCAACGAGCTCATTGGCACGGCGCGGCTGGGGGTGGCGCATGTCAACATCGAGATGCACGAGCATGTCTATGACACCGACGCCGCCTGGGAGCAGATCCGCATTGCGGTGAATCGGGCGTCGAGGAAGTTTCCCGACGGGGTGGGTGACGCCGAGATCAGCGATCGGGACTCCGACGCCCACGGCATCGTGCTGTCGGTGACCGGCTCCGATGACCTGCTTGAGCTGCGCGAGGCAGCCGAGCGGCTGCGGCGGGATCTGTTCCGACTCAAGGACATTGCGCGCATCGATCTGCTCGCCGACCCCGGGCAGCAGGTCATCGTCAGTTGGGACGATGCCCTGGCGGAACTGACCGGGCTCGATGCCCAGGCGTTGGGCGATCAGTTGGCTGCCCGCAACCTGACTTCCTCGGGAGGCAGCCTCTCCAGCGGCGGGCGCTCGGTGGTGCTCGACCCGGTGACGGAGTTTGGCAGCCTCGAGGATCTGGCCATGACGCCGATTCGCACGCGGCGTGGGGAAGTCATTCCGCTGGGTGAGCTGGCGGATGTGCGGCTGTCGCCACGGGAGCCCGCCACCGAGCGGATCTGGCATGACGGTGAGCCCGCCGTGGCACTGGGCATCATTCTCTCCAACGAGCGGGTCAATGCCGTCCGATTCGGCGAATCCCTGCGCAGCCTGCTCGACGAGGTGCGCCCCACCTATGCGCCGCTGCAGATCCAGGAGATGTTCTATCAGCCCCGCTGGGTGGAGCAGCGGCTGGCCGAACTCGGCGTCTCGCTGCTGCTGGGTATTTCCATTCTCGGCGTTCTGCTTTTCCTGACCATGGGTCTCAGGCTGGGATTCGCGGTGATGCTGATCGTGCCGCTGGTGACCTTTTCGGCCCTGGCCATCTATGCCATGGGAGGCGGAATCCTGCACCAGATCGCCGTGGCCGGCATGGTGATTGCGCTGGGTATGCTGGTGGACAACGCCATCGTCATGGTGGAGAACCTGCAGTGGCATCGCGACCAGGGGCTCTCGGCAGCGGAGGCCGTGTCGCGTTCGGTGCGAGAGCTTGCCGCGCCGCTGCTGGCCGCTACCGGCACCACCCTTGCCGCCTTCGTGCCGCTGCTGCTTTCCAGCGGCAATACCGCTGACTTCACCCGTGCGATTCCGGTGATGGTGATGCTGACCCTGGTGGTGAGCTATCTCTATGCCGTCTTCGTCACCCCCGTCTTCGCCGCCGCCATCCTCAAGCCCGGCGGCGGCTCACAGCGGCGCAGCCTGTCAGGCGCCGGTCGGCGGATCGGGCGCTTCGCCGTTCGCTGGCCCGGCGGCATACTCGCCGGCGCCGTGGTCCTGCTGATGGGCGCGCTGGCCATGGTGCCACTGCTCAACCATGACTTCTTTCCCGATACGGACCGCAACCAACTGGTCATCGACCTGCACTTCGCCGAGGGTACGCATCTCGATTACACCGCCCATGAGGCGAGCGTGCTGGCCGCGGACCTGGGTGAGCGGCCGGCGGTGACCGGCGTACACCTCTTTGCCGGCTTCAGCGGCCCACGATTCTATTACAACCTGGTCGAGCAGCCCCGTCAGGCGCATCTGGCGCGGCTGGTGGTCGAGGCGGAGCATGCCGACGATCTGGCCCCGCTGATGGCGTGGGTCCGGGACGTTACCCCGGAACGGTTGCCGGAGGCCGATGTGGTGGCGCGACGCCTGGGGCAGGGTCCTCCCGTCACCGCCCCCATCGAGATTCGCGTCTTCGCCGAAGAGCGCAGCCGGCTCGCCGAAGGCACGGAGCGCATTCTGGCGCTGGTGCGGGGTGCCGAGGGCGCGCGGGATGCGCGGCATACCCTGGGTGAAGGGCTGCCCACGCTGCGGCTGGAAGTGGACGATGCCCGTGCCGGCGAGTTCGGCCTGTCGCGGCGCGAGGTCGCCATGGCGGTGGCGGGTGCCAGTCGCGGCATCGAGGTGAGCACCTGGCGCGCCGAGCGGGAACCCGCGGCGCTGCTGATTCGCTCCCCGGAGGGTGAGCGTTTCCCCCTGTCTGCACTCGAAGGGCTGCGCCTGACAGCGGACAACGGCGACTCGGTGCCTCTCGGCGAGGTCGCCGCCCTGCGCACGACATGGCAGCCGGCGGTGATCCAGCATCGTGGCCTGCGCCGCATGACCACCGTGCTTGCCGAGGTGGCGGATGGCCAGACCTATGCCGGGGTGCTGGACGGACTATTGCCGCGGCTGGCGGAACTCGAGCTGCCGGAGGGAGTGACCTACACGGTGGGTGGGGCGGCCGAGTCGGCGGGGGATGCCAATACGGCGCTGTTCCAGACCCTGCCATTCGGCATCCTGTTGCTGGTCGTCTTCCTGCTGGCGCAGTTCAACTCCTTCCGCCAGCTGGGCATCGTATTGACCACCGTGCCGCTGGCGGCCATCGGCGTGATTCCCGGCCTGTGGCTGACCGGGCAGCCGTTCGGCTTCACCGCCATGCTGGGCGTCGTCGCCCTGGTGGGGATCGTGGTCAACAATGCGATCGTGCTGATCGACGTGATGAATACCAATCGCAGGCAGGGCATGCCCCTGGACGATGCGGTCGTCGGGGCGGTCGCTCGGCGCACCCGGCCGGTGCTGCTAACCACGGCCACCACCGTTGCCGGCCTGGTGCCTCTGACCCTGACCCAGTCCACGCTGTGGCCGCCCATGGCCTGGGCGATCATCTCGGGGCTCATCGCCTCGACCCTGCTCACGCTACTGGTGATTCCGGCGCTCTATCGGCTGGTCATGAAATGGTAAGCAGCAACTACCGGCCTTGTTGAAGCGCTCGGTTCGGCGCCCCGACTTTGCGTCGCGACTGGCGCCGTCAGGTGCCCCGGCGAAGGATGCTCTGGTTAGCGCTGGCTCAGCATTCGTGGATGACGTCCATGGGATAAAAACGGCTGGCCAGGGCGTCGCGGATGCGGCGCAGCACCAGGGGGCTTCTCAGCCGGCCCTGGCGATCCAGCGCTTCGATCTCCTCCAGGGTGAGCCAGTGAACGGCAATGATCGCCGGGTCCAGCTCATTGCCCAGGTGGGCGAGGGCCATGCCGAAGAAGCCGTGGCTGTGAAAGGTCTGGCCGCCGGGCGCTTCGTAGACATAGAGCCCCAGATAGTCGGTGATGCCGACCTGCCAGGCGCTCTCCTCGCGCAGTTCTCGCAGGGCGGCTTCGCGGATGCGTTCGCCGGGCTCGAGATGGCCGGCGGGCTGGTTGAAGAGCGTCTGTCCGCCATCCGGGGCTTCCTCCACCATCAGGAAGCAGCCGGCGCGCTCCACGACGGTGGCCACGGTGACATAGGGTTGCCAGCGGCTCATCGGTGACCTCCTTTGCGGCGAGGCATGTGCCGCGATGCGGTGCGTGGGGCGTGCAGGATCTCCCGGCGCCACTCTCCCGGCGCCAGGCCGTCGAGCTGCCATGGGCCGATGGCGACGCGCACCAGTCGCAGGGTGGGATGGCCCACATGGGCGGTCATGCGCCGCACCTGGCGGTTGCGCCCCTCGCTGATGGTCAGCTCCAGCCAGCTGGTCACCGGGTGGCGCTTGGGGTCCAGCGGCGGCGCGCGTGGCGGTAGCCCGCTCTCTTCCAGTCGTCGCACCCTGGCCGGTCGCGTCATGCCATCCTTCAATTTTACGCCATGGCACAGCGCCTGCAGTGAGGCTTCGCTGGGACTTCCCTCCACCTGCACCCGATAGGTCTTGGGCTGTTTGTGGCGTGGGTCGCTGATGCGGTGTATCAGCGCACCATCATCGGTGAGAAGGAGCAGGCCTTCCGAATCATAGTCGAGCCGGCCGGCGGCATAGATGCCTGGCACGTCGATCACATCGGCCAGGGTGGCGCGGTGCCCTCTTTCGCCGCCCTCACGGTCGGTGAACTGGGAAAGCATGCGGTAGGGCTTGTGCAAGAGATAGAGGGTGCTCATACAGCAAGCTTACCGGTAAGCCGGTCGGGATGGCAGGGGGAGTCGGGCCGTACGTCAGCCTTATTGCGCATACGCCATGGCGGGGTGGCTGGTATAATGCGCTCGCTCGCCGGAAGCGGCCTCGTCGTTACGGGGCCTGTCGTGACTTCGCCACCGGGGGTGGTGCCCAGCGCATTCCCCGCCATACAAATGAAAATAGAGAACCGTAGGTGGAGCACGCCGGGTCCGCCGTTCCAGACATCGTGAGCGCGCGCAACCGTTCCAGTTTCCTGCCACCGCAGTGACCAGAGAGATCAAAGCCAACATGTCAAAAACGCCGAAGATTATCTACACGTTCACCGACGAAGCGCCTGCGCTGGCGACCCATTCGCTGCTGCCGATCATCGACGCCTTCACTGACGCTGCCGGCGTCGACGTCGAGATCCGGGACATCTCCCTGGCGGCTCGGATTCTCTCCCAGTTCCCCGATTATCTTACCGACGAGCAGCGCGTCGAGGATCACCTGGCCGAACTGGGTGCTCTGGCCAAGACGCCGGAAGCCAATATCATCAAGCTGCCCAACATCAGTGCCTCCATGCCGCAGCTGCGGGCGGCGATCAAGGAACTGCAGGGGCAGGGCTATAAGTTGCCGGACTACCCGGACGAGCCGAACAGCGACGAAGAGCGTGAGATCAAGGCGCGCTACGACAAGACCAAGGGCAGTGCCGTCAACCCGGTGCTGCGCGAGGGTAACTCCGACCGCCGCGCGCCCCGGGCCGTCAAGGAGTACGCCCGCAAGTATCCCCACCACATGGGGGAGTGGAGCCAGGCCTCCCGCACCCATGTGTCGCACATGCATGGCGGCGACTTCTACCACGGCGAGAAGTCGATGACCCTGGATCGCGCTCGCGACGTGAAGATGGAGCTGATCACCAACAGCGGCCAGACCCTGGTGCTGAAGCCCAAGGTCTCGCTGCTCGAAGGTGAGATCATCGACAGCATGTTCATGAGCAAGAAGGCGCTGTGCGAGTTCTACGAGCGGGAGATCGAGGATGCCCGCAAGACCGGCGTGATGTTCTCCCTGCACGTCAAGGCGACGATGATGAAGGTCTCGCACCCGATCGTGTTCGGTCACTGCGTCAAGATCTTCTACAAGGAAGCCTTCGAGAAGCATGGAGCCCTGTTCGATGAGCTGGGGGTAGACGTCAACAACGGGATCGGGAACCTCTACGACAGGCTCGCCACCCTGCCCGAGAGCCAGCGCGAGGAGATCATCCGCGACCTGCACGCCTGCCACGACCAGCGTCCGGAGCTGGCCATGGTGGATTCGGCGCGGGGCATCACCAACTTCCATTCGCCCAGCGATGTGATCGTCGACGCCTCGATGCCGGCGATGATCCGCGCCGGCGGCAAGATGTACGGCGCTGACGGCCGCCTCAAGGATGTCAAGGCGGTGATTCCGGAGTCCACTTTCGCCCGCATCTACCAGGAGATGATCAACTTCTGCAAGTGGCACGGCGCCTTCGACCCGGCCACCATGGGTACCGTACCCAATGTCGGCCTGATGGCCCAGAAGGCGGAGGAGTACGGCTCCCATGACAAGACCTTCGAGGTGCCGGAGGCCGGTGTCGCCAATATCACCGACCTGGAGACCGGAGAGGTGCTGCTGTCCCAGGACGTCGAGCAGGGCGATATCTGGCGGATGTGCCAGGTCAAGGACGCGCCGATCCGCGACTGGGTCAAGCTGGCGGTGGAGCGTTGCCGCGATTCCGGCATGCCGGCGGTATTCTGGCTCGACCCCTACCGCCCGCACGAGAACGAACTGATCAAGAAGGTGAAGTCCTACCTCCAGGATCATGACACCACCGGTCTCAACATCCAGATCATGTCCCAGGTCCGGGCCATGCGCTATACCCTGGAGCGCGTGATCCGAGGCCTCGACACCATCTCGGTGACCGGCAACATCCTGCGTGACTACCTAACCGACCTGTTCCCGATCATGGAGCTGGGCACCAGCGCCAAGATGCTCTCCATCGTGCCCCTGATGGCCGGTGGCGGCATGTTCGAGACCGGTGCCGGTGGCTCGGCACCCAAGCACGTGCAGCAGCTCCTCGAGGAGAACCACCTGCGCTGGGACAGCCTCGGTGAATTCCTGGCCATGACCGCTTCTCTGGAACACCTTGCCAAGCAGTATGGCAATGCCCGGGCGGCGCTGCTGGCGGATGCCCTGGACAAGGCCACCGGCCAGTTCCTCGAATCCAACAAGTCGCCCTCACGCAAGGTCGGCGAGCTGGACAACCGGGGCAGCCATTTCTACCTGGCCCTTTACTGGGCGCAGGCACTGGCCGCCCAGGACGAGGATGCCGAGCTCAAGGGGCTGTTCGGCCGCCTGGCCAAGGTCCTGGAGGCCAAGGAGGCGACCATCCTTGAGGAGCTGAACGGCGTCCAGGGGCAGCCGGTGGATATCAAGGGCTACTACCATGCCGATCCCGAGCTGGCCCGCGCTGTCATGCGTCCGAGCAAGACGTTGAATGACGCCCTGGCGCTGGTTGCCAGGGATTGAAGGTATCGCGCTGAGCGTGTCGCACCGCCTTTTCCGGGTGGGCCCTCCGGCTACCGTCCGCCGCTCGGCGGACAGTAGCCTTTATGTGGAGGCGTCTGTTATGGGCCGGGTGGGGTGGTCGATGCTATACTCCGCGCTCCACTGAATAGACCAGACAGGGGAGTTCTCAATGGGGTTCCAGAAAATTGTCGTACCTGAAGGCGGCGAAAAGATTACCGTCAACGCTGACAACACCCTGAACGTGCCGAACGAGCCGATCATCCCGTTCATCGAGGGTGATGGTATCGGTGTCGACGTGACACCGGCGATGAAGATTGCCATCGATTCAGCCGTACAGCATGCCTACAACGGCGAGCGCAAGATTCACTGGATGGAAGTCTACGCCGGTGAGAAGGCCACTCAGGTCTACGATGCCGACACCTGGCTCCCGGAAGAGACCCTGGAAGCCGTCAAGGACTACGTGGTTTCCATCAAGGGCCCGCTGACCACCCCGGTGGGCGGTGGTATTCGCTCCCTGAACGTCGCCCTGCGCCAGAAGCTCGACCTCTATGTCTGCCAGCGTCCGGTTCGCTGGTTCGAGGGCGTGCCGAGCCCGGTGAAGAAGCCCGGCGACGTCGACATGGTCATCTTCCGCGAGAACTCCGAAGATATCTATGCCGGTATCGAATGGAAGGCCGGTTCCGCCGAAGCCGACAAGGTCATCAAGTTCTTCCGTGAAGAAATGGGTGTCACCAACATCCGCTTCCCGGAAAACTGCGGTATCGGCGTCAAGCCGGTCTCCGTTGAAGGTACCAAGCGTCTGGTGCGCCAGGCCCTGCAGTACACCGTGGACAACGACCGCGAGTCGCTGACCCTGGTGCACAAGGGCAACATCATGAAGTTCACCGAAGGTGCCTTCAAGGACTGGGGCTACGAGATCGCCAAGGAAGAGTTCGGCGCCGAGCTGCTCGACGGCGGCCCCTGGATGCAGTTCAAGAATCCCAAGACCGGCAAGAACATCGTTGTCAAGGACGTCATCGCCGACGCCATGCTCCAGCAGATCCTGCTGCGTCCGGCCGAGTATGACGTCATCGCCACATTGAACCTCAACGGCGATTATCTGTCTGATGCTCTTGCAGCGGAAGTGGGCGGTATCGGCATCGCGCCGGGTGCCAATCTCTCCGACACCGTAGCCATGTTCGAGGCAACTCACGGCACCGCGCCGAAGTACGCCGGCCAGGACAAGGTCAACCCGGGGTCGCTGATCCTTTCCGCCGAGATGATGCTGCGTCACATGGGCTGGGTCGAAGCTGCGGACCTGGTCCTCAAGGGCATGGAAAAGGCGATCTCCAAGGGCGAGGTCACCTATGACTTCCATCGCCTGATGGACGATGCCAAACTCCTGAAGTGCTCCGAGTTCGGCCAGGCCGTCGCCGACAACATGTAAGCGGCTCGGCGAGTACCCGGGGCCCTCGCCCGCCGCCTGGCGGGCGAGGGCCTTTTGTGTTAGCACCATTTCCGTCAGAACCATGAACCCTGTCGGCTCAGTGGCGTCCAAAGATATCCGAGATGCCTCGTGTGGCCGACTTGTCGAGATGGTAAGTGGCTTTTATGTTCAAGACAGAAGAACCGAACGCGTGGAGGCTGGTCGGTAGTGTTGCCGGCATGACTCGGCCGCCACGCCACGACGACCGCCCCGAGGAAGAGGGGGACGATGATCTTGCCGTCCAGTCCTCGGATCCCGAGGTGGCACGTCCACCGATGTACAAGGTGGTGTTGCACAATGATGACTTCACCCCCATGGAGTTCGTGGTGGAGGTGCTTCAGAGCTTCTTCCGCATGGACAGTGAGACTGCGGTGCAGGTGATGCTGACGGTTCACACCCACGGAAAGGCCACTTGCGGCATATTTACCCGCGACATTGCGGAAACAAAAAGTCACCAGGTCAATCAATATGCAAGAGAGTGTCAGCACCCGTTGCTCTGCGATATCGAGGCGGCGGACTGACTCCCGGACATGGTCGAAGCGGGAATAGATTGGCAGTCGTTGAGGAAGAGACTTGCAACGGCGGCGTTTGTGCCCGATGTTGATGATGCCGGACCACGAAAGATCCGATGCAAGCCCTAAGCGGCGAGAAGGGGACTGCCATGCTGAGCAAAGAACTTGAACTGACCCTGAACACGGCGTTTACCGTGGCCCGCTCCAAGCGGCACGAGTTCATGACCGTGGAGCACCTGCTGCTGGCTCTGCTTGACAACGCCTCCGCAGCTGATGTGCTGAGAGCCTGCGGGGCCAACCTCGACAAGCTGCGGTCCGACCTGCAGGATTTCATCAACTCCACCACTCCGTTGATTCCCGAGGATCAGAACGACCGTGAAACCCAGCCGACTCTGGGCTTCCAGCGCGTATTGCAGCGGGCTGTGTTCCACGTGCAGTCCTCGGGAAAGAGCGAAGTCACCGGTGCCAACGTGCTGGTGGCGATCTTCTCCGAGCAGGAGAGCCAGGCGGTCTACTTCCTGAAGCAACAGAATGTGGCGCGGGTCGACGCGGTCAACTACATCGCCCACGGCATATCCAAGGTGGCCGGCCATGGCCACAGTCCCTCCTCGCCGCCGCCGGACTCCGAGGAAGCGGAAGAGGGCGGCACGGAGAACGGTACCAATCCGTTGACCGGCTATGCCACCAACCTCAACGAGCAGGCCAGGATCGGCAAGATCGATCCGCTGATCGGGCGCGAGCATGAGCTGGAGCGCGTCATCCAGATCCTGGCCCGGCGGCGCAAGAACAACCCGCTGTTGGTGGGTGAGGCCGGCGTAGGCAAGACAGCCATTGCCGAAGGGCTGGCCAAGCGCATCGTCGAGGAGGACGTTCCTGAGGTCATCGGTGACGCGGTAGTCTATTCGTTGGACATGGGTGCCCTGCTGGCCGGCACCAAGTATCGCGGCGACTTCGAGAAGCGCTTGAAGAGCCTGCTGGCAGAACTCAAGAAGCAGCCCAATGCCATCCTTTTCATCGACGAAATCCATACGGTGATCGGTGCCGGGGCAGCGTCCGGTGGCGTCATGGACGCTTCCAACCTGCTCAAGCCGCTGCTCTCTTCCGGTGAGCTGCGCTGCATCGGCTCCACCACCTTCCAGGAGTTCCGCGGCATCTTCGAGAAGGATCGCGCCCTGGCGCGTCGCTTCCAGAAGGTCGATGTCATGGCGCCCTCGGTGGATGACACCATCCGCATCCTCAAGGGGCTGCGCTCGCGCTTCGAGGAGCATCACCAGCTCAAGTACACCGATGCAGCCCTGGAGAGCGCGGCTCGGCTCGCGGATCGCTACATCAACGATCGTCATCTGCCCGACAAGGCCATCGACGTGATCGATGAGGCCGGCGCACACCAGCGGCTCTTGCCGCCGGAGGTGCGCATTGGCACCATCGACGTTGACCAGGTCGAGGCGGTGGTGGCCTCCATCGCGCGGATTCCGCCGAAGAGCGTCTCCAGCTCCGACCGCAAGCTGCTCGAGAACCTGGATCGCGATCTAAAGATGCTGGTGTTCGGTCAGGACGAGGCGATCGACAGCCTTTCAGCGGCGATCAAGCTCTCTCGTGCCGGCCTCAAGTCCCCCGACAAGCCGGTGGGCAGCTTCCTGTTCGCCGGCCCCACAGGGGTGGGCAAGACCGAGGTGGCACGCCAGCTGTCACGGATCATGGGCATCGAACTGGTGCGTTTCGACATGTCCGAGTACATGGAGCGCCACACCGTGTCACGGCTGATCGGTGCCCCGCCGGGCTATGTCGGCTATGACCAGGGCGGTTTGCTCACCGAGGCGATCACCAAGCAGCCCCACTGCGTGCTGCTGCTCGACGAGGTCGAGAAAGCGCACCCGGAAGTCTTCAACCTGCTGCTGCAGGTCATGGACCACGGGCGGCTGACCGACAATAACGGGCGTGAGGCGGACTTCCGCCATGTGATCGTGATCATGACCTCCAACGCCGGGGCCGAGCAGCAGGCACGACGCTCTATCGGCTTCCAGTCCCAGGACCACTCCACCGATGCCATGGAGGTGATTCGCAAGACCTTCTCGCCGGAATTTCGCAACCGGCTCGATGGCATCATCCAGTTCCACTCCCTGCCAACCTCCGTGGTGCGCAGCGTGGTGGATAAGTTCCTGGTGGAGCTACAGGCGCAGCTCGACGAGAAGCGGGTCCAGCTGGATGTGGACATGGCAGCCCGCGACTGGCTGGCCGAGAAGGGCTACGATCCGAGCATGGGCGCGCGCCCAATGGCCCGTATCATCCAGGAGCGACTGAAGAAGCCACTGGCCGAGCTGATCCTGTTTGGCGAGCTGGCAGAGCATGGCGGGATCGTGCATGTCAGCGTGGAGGATGGCGAACTGCACCTCTCCACGGAGGCGGAGTTGGCCGACGCCCCTTGATGGGGCAAGGCTAGCACCCGCTCGACACAGCGCCCTGTCTTCGGACGGGGCGTTGTCGTGCGCGGGGAGCCGTTATCGTGCGAAAGGGTGCCCTGGCGCTATCAGCGTGAGCGGTAGACGATACGTCCCTTGGTGAGGTCATAGGGGGTCAGTTCGACCTTGACCTTGTCACCGGTGAGAATACGAATGTAGTTCTTGCGCATCTTGCCGGAGATATGGGCCGTCACGACGTGGCCGTTTTCCAGCTCGACGCGGAAGGTGGTGTTGGGAAGGGTATCGACGACGACGCCTTCCATTTCGATATGGTCTTCACGTGCCATATAGGCGGTTCCTCGCTGATGGTTACGATGACTTCCACTGACCGTGCCGGACGGCCCGAAGCCTCACTCGACGACAGCAGGCAGGCTGCTGTGCCGACAGATAGCGCGGTATTGTGCCGCAAGCTGGGCGTCAAGGCAAAGAAGGCCTTACTTCGAAGACACATTTGCGATGGGAAGCGTGCGCCGCCAATGTCGGCCGTCGAGTATCTCCAGGGGCTGGTATGCTTCCTTGTAGGCCATCTTGCGACAATTCCGGATCCAGTACCCCAGGTAGACATGGGGTAGATCCCGCAGGTACGCCTCCTTCACCAGGCTGAGAACGGCATAGGCGCCCAGGGAGCGGCGATACCACTGCGGATCGGGGTCAAAAAAGGTATAGATGGCAGAAAGGCCGTGTTCAAGATGGTCGAAGGCGGATACGGCCAGCAGTTGATCGCCGAGTCGGAATTCCAGCAGCCGTGAGTAGTCCTCGTCCAGGGTCAGGAAGGTACGGTACTGTTCATGGCTTGGCGGGAACATGTCGCCATCGCTGTGGCGGGCGTATATGTAGCGTTCGTAGAGCGCATAGTGCTCCGCATCGAACTGCGCAGGTCGCTCGATCAAGCGAAGGTCCGTGTTGCGACGGCGAATGCGGCGCTGACTGCGGCTGGGCTGGAAGTCCTGCACCGGAATGCGAACCGAGAGGCAGGCGCTGCAGCCCTCGCAATGCGGGCGATACAGATGGCGCCCGCTGCGCCGGAAACCGAGCAGGGCAAGCGCATCGTAAACGCCCTGGCTATGGGACTCCTGGGGATCCAGGAAAAGCGTCGTCGCTTCGTGGCCTTCGAGGTAGCTGCAGGCGTGAGGCACGGTCAGGAAGAAGCGCAGATCCCGTACCGGGTGCTGAGGCGTATTGCTGCTCACTTCGGTCGCTCCCTATGTGAAAGCGGATGTAGTCTCGGCGCAGGAGTCGTCTTCGGGCAGCGGCCAGTCGGGTAGCGGGTGGTCGCCGCTGGTCGAATGCGGTTTCGCCAGGCACTCTTCAAGATAGCCGATGAATTCGGCGCGGGCGATGTCGCAAGCCCCCAGGCTGGCTAAATGACGAGTATGCATTTGGCAATCGATCAGTCGGCCATTGCCTTTTTGCATGGCGCGTACCAGATGGACCAGCGCTACCTTGGAGGCATCTCGGGTCATCGAGAACATCGACTCGCCGAAAAAGACCGGACCCAGGGCCACACCGTAGAGTCCGCCGACCAGTCGCTGGCCTTGCCACACTTCCACGGAGCGGGCGTAGCCCAGCCTGTGAAGTAGCAGATAGGCGTTACGCATCTCCCGGGTGATCCAGGTGCCGGGCTGACCCGGCCTGGGGGCGGCACAGGCATCGACGGTCTCGAGGAAGGCACGGTTGAAGGTTACCCGGAAATTGCCGTTGCGCAATCGCTTGGCCAGGCTGCGGCTGATGCGTAGTGCGTCGGGAAAGAGCACCATGCGAGGATCCGGACTCCACCACAGGATAGGCTGATCATCGCTGTACCAGGGAAAGATGCCGCGCCTATAGGCGGTCAGCAGCCACTGGGGCGTCAAGGCGCCGCCAGCTGCCAGCAGGCCATCCGGGTCACGCAGCGCCTGTGACACGGGGGGGAAGCTAACCGGTTGTTCGGGAAGCCAGGGCAGCATGCTGCGGCGCTCCTTGTCGTTAGGTTGCATCTAGTTTGAGGGCGGAGCGACTCTTCCTCAAGCAAAGCCCGCGGCTACTGTGCCGGGGCCTGCTGTCCCGGTATGATGAGCGGCTGAAACCGGCAATACGAATGCTTCTGAAAGGCGCCGCCAGGTGCGGCGCGAGGGGGTTGGCGAGTTGAGTGCAAAGGAAAAGGGCGTGCCCCGGCGCGCGACGGCGGAGAATGCCCGGCAGACGGCAAGGCGCATGGGACTCCACCTGCACGGCGCAGCCCGCGAAGGTGCGATCATCCTGCTTCTGGCAGGCTGTGTGTTCCTGCTGCTGGCGCTGTTCAGCTATGAGCCGGCAGACCCCGGATGGTCCCATCGCGGGCCGGAAACCGGCGTCGACAACTGGATGGGGCCCATCGGGGCCTGGCTGTCTGACGTGCTTTACTCACTGTTCGGGGCCAGTGCCCTCTGGTGGCCCGGCATGCTGGGGTTTGCCGGCTGGTGGCTGATCCGTTCGCGCAAGGTTCGCATCGAGTGGGATGCAACAGGTGTCGCAGTGCGCCTGGGGGGGCTGGTCCTGCTGCTGCTTGGCACGACCACCCTGGGGGCGCTGCATTTCTACAGTCCCGAGAGCAAGTTGCCCTATGCGTCCGGGGGTATCCTCGGGGAGGGACTGGTGGGCGCACTGATGCCGCTGGTCGATACCGGTGGCACGGGGTTGCTCGCCCTGTCGGCGATGCTCTGCGGCTTTCCGCTGTTCACCGGTCTGTCATGGCTGACGGTGATGGATGAGCTGGGGCATCGTGCCTTGCAGCTCTGGCGCTGGGCCGCCACCCCTTTTGGCCTGGTTCGGGAGCGCCAGGAGGCTCGGCGTGCCGAGCGCGATGACGACGAGGTGTCGAACGACGAGGAACCGTTCGACGAATCGGCAGCGGACGAGGGGGAGAGGGTGTCGTCACCCGGCCGGCGTGGCTGGCGACGGCTGCTGCCCTGGGGCGGCGGAGGAGGAGAGCCGGCCATTGGCAGTGCCGCATCCCGTGAGCCCAGCCTGTCATCCGGCTTCGGCGACGATGGCGAAACCGATATTCCGTGGGAAGTGCCCGAGCGGACGCCATCGGCAAAGCGGCCTGAAGCCGCCTATACCGCTCGTGAAGCGGCGCATGAGCAAGGCGCTGGTCCAGCGTCGGTTTCTCCTCCGGAGCCCTCCCTGGGGGCCGTTTCGGCTGCTGCTGCGGGTTCCTATCCCCTGAGTGCCAGTCGTCATGACGAGCCGGCATCGGTTTCCATGCCGCTGCGGGCCACGGAGGGCAAGGCCCCGATGGCCGATAGCGATACTGCGCGCAACGATCAGCGGGATGCTCCTGTCGAGGCGACGACCTCCATTGACGACCCACAGAGTCCCCGGCCGGAACAGGAGAAGGCAGGGGCGGCGGGTACGTCACGGCGTGAGCCGGGGCTCAGTGACTGGCAGCCCGATGAGCGGCAGGAGGCGAAGGAGCCGCGCTTAAGTTGGGACAGCCTAGTCGATGATCAGAATGAGAGTGGACCGGCCTTGACCGAGCCTGAGGCCGGCTCAGGTACAGAACGGGCCGGAGGCTATCCCGATCAGGCGGCCGGCCTGCGAGCCTGGCAGGAGGCGGCTGCATCAAGAGAGGGGATTGCTCCCCCGGAGCCCTCGACAGACGAGCCTGACGATGCTGCGCCGAGCGAGGAGCCGCAGGGCGAGGGACGTGTCGCCACCGCCGAACAGGCCCGCGCCGCGGCGGCCCAGCCTGATGGACCCACGCTATGGACGGTGGAGCACCTGCAGAGCCAGCGTCCTCAGTTCGACGAGTTGGCCGAACCGGATGGCGAGCTGCCGAGCCTGCGCCTGTTGACGCCGGCGGAGCCGCACCAGCAGAACTATACGGAGCAGCAGCTGACCGACATGGCAGAGCTGCTCGAGACCCGGCTGCGCGAATATGGTGTCAAGGCCGAGGTCGTCAATACCTGGCCCGGACCGGTGATCACCCGCTTCGAGATCAAGCCGGCCGCCGGGGTCAAGGTCTCCAAGATCAGTAACCTGGCCAAGGATCTGGCGCGCTCGCTGATGGTCAAGAGCGTGCGGGTCGTCGAGGTGATCCCCGGTAGGCCAACGGTGGGCATCGAGATCCCCAACCCTCATCGCGCCATGATCCGCCTGCGGGAGGTGATCGACTCCGATCGCTACCAGCAGGAAGCCTCGCCGCTGACCATGGCGCTGGGGCAGGACATCGGCGGTGGCCCTGTCGTTGCCAACCTGGGCAAGATGCCCCACCTGCTGGTGGCCGGCACCACCGGTTCGGGCAAGTCGGTGGGGGTCAACGCCATGCTGATCTCCATGCTGCTCAAGGCCACGCCGGAGGAGCTGCGGTTGATCATGGTCGACCCCAAGATGCTCGAGCTCTCGGTCTACGATGGTATTCCGCACCTGCTGGCGCCGGTGGTCACCGACATGAAGGAAGCTGCCAATTCGCTGCGCTGGTGTGTGGCCGAGATGGAGCGCCGCTACAAGCTGATGGCAGCCATGGGGGTGCGCAACATCGCCGGCTTCAATGGCAAGCTGGACGAGGCGGAGCGGGCGGGCGCCCAGGTGGCCGACCCGCTGTGGGACCCTCAGCCCTGGGAGATGCACGAACCGCCCCCGGTACTGGAGAAGCTGCCCTACATCGTGGTGGTGATCGACGAATTTGCCGACATGTTCATGATTGTGGGCAAGAAGGTCGAGGAACTGATCGCCCGCCTGGCCCAGAAGGCGCGGGCCGCCGGTATCCACCTGATACTTGCCACCCAGCGCCCCTCGGTGGACGTGGTCACCGGCCTGATCAAGGCCAACATACCCACCCGCATGGCCTTCCAGGTCTCCTCGCGGGTCGACTCCCGTACCATCCTCGACCAGGGCGGTGCCGAGAACCTGCTGGGTCACGGCGACATGCTCTACCTGCCAGCCGGCTCCGGCCTGCCGACCCGGGTTCATGGCGCCTTCGTCGACGATGACGAGGTGCATCGCATTGTCGAAGACTGGAAGCGCCGCGGCGAGCCCGTGTATATCGAGGAGATCCTCTCCGGTGGGGTCTCGGCGGAGGCATTGACGGGCCTGGAGGCGGAGGGCAGCGAGGGCGGCGATGCCGAGCAGGACGCGCTCTACGACGAGGCGGTGCAGTTCGTCACCGAGTCCCGGCGCGCCTCGATCTCCGCGGTGCAGCGCCGCTTCAAGATCGGCTACAACCGGGCCGCGCGGCTGGTGGAGGCGATGGAGGCGGCGGGCGTGGTCTCTTCCATGGGCACCAATGGCGCTCGCGAAGTGCTGGCACCACCGCCGGTGGGGAACTGATGCCGGTTTCGTCCAAACATGCATCAAACGTGAAAGCGCCGGCGGCCATGCAACCCGCCGGCGCTGATCGGGTCCGATTGACAGGATTCCACATACGGACCCTGCTTAGGGAGATAGCGCTAATGACTGTAAAGAAGACCCTTGCCACACTGGCCATGACGCTTGCACTGCCGGTTGCCGCCCTTGCCAGTGAAGGTGCGGATCGCCTGGCCACGATGCTGGAGCCACTGGAGACATACCAGGCCAGCTTCGAGCAGCAGATCCTCGACGGCAGCGGCCAGCGCCTGCAGCAGGCGAGTGGCACCATGTGGCTGTCGCGCCCCGGCAAGTTCCGCTGGGAGGTTGACGCCCCCTATCAGCAGGAGGTTATCTCCGATGGCAGCGAAGTCTATCTCTACGACCCCGACCTCGAGCAGGTCACCGTGCAGGCGCTGGATCAGAGAGTCACCCACACGCCGGCGCTGTTGCTCTCCGGCAGTGCCAGTGAGCTGACCGAGAATTACGACGTGACGCGCCAGCAGCAGGGCAGCAACGAGGTCTTCCGGCTGGTGCCGAAGTCGCCCGACACCCTGTTCGAGGAGCTGGAGATGACCTTCCGCGGCGAAGAGCTGCGGGGGCTGGAAATGACCGACAGCACCGGCCAGCGTACCGCCATCGAGTTTCGTGACGTGCGCTTGAACCAGTCCATTGATGACAGCCGCTTCACCTTCGACATTCCTGACGG
This sequence comes from Halomonas sp. ANAO-440, assembly GCF_019915905.1. NCBI lineage: Bacteria > Pseudomonadati > Pseudomonadota > Gammaproteobacteria > Oceanospirillales > Halomonadaceae > Halomonas > Halomonas sp. ANAO-440. Next base: position 130,592 of record NZ_JAHXBV010000011.1, read on the forward strand.
CACCGATGTGATCCGCGACACCCACTGATCGCCCTTCAGGAGCCCATGATGCAACCGCGCCGCCCTCGAGGCGGCGCGGCTGTTTCTGGCTCATTTTCTATCGCTTCTCTTCTGTCACCTGTCCGCGCGCTCACGCTCCGCTTTCATCGGCCTGGGCATCCAGCGCGGCACGCCAGGCCATCAGTTGGGCGTAGCGCTTCTCCTGGCCGTGATCGCTGGGCTGGTAGAACGGCTGGCGGGGCAGGTCGTCGGGCCAGCAGTCGTGGGCGCTGCCCGCCGGGTAGCCTTCCGGTTCGCCGTGGGCGTAGCGATACCCCTGGCCATGGCCCAGCGACTCCATCAGCTTGGTCGGGGCATTGCGCAGGTAGCCGGGCACCTCCAGGCTCGGCTGGGCGGCCACGAACGCCTTGGCACGATGCCATGCCTGGTCGATGGCGTTGCTCTTGGGGGCCACGGCGAGATGAATGGCGGCGTGGGCAATGGCACGCTGGCCTTCGTAGTCCCCCAGGCGCAGGTAGGCGTCCCAGGCGGAGATGACCAGTGGCAGGGCGCGAGGGTCGGCGTTGCCCACGTCCTCCGAGGCGATGGCGGCCAGCCGGCGAACCACGTCCAGCGGGTCGCCACCGCCCTGGATGAAGCGGGCGATGTAGAGCAGGGCGGCGTCCTGCCGCGAGGAGCGGATCGACTTGTGGATGGCCGATAGCAGGTCGTAGTAGTAGTCGCCCTGCTTGTCGAAGGCGCTGGCCTGATGGCCCATCACTGCCTCCAGCGCTTCCCGGGGCAGGCGTTCGTGATCGCCATCGGCGACGGTGAAGTCGCAGGCCGTCTCGAGCAGGCCCAGGGCGCGCCGGGCATCGCCGGCGGCGGCCCGGGCGAGTATGCCGAGAATCTCGTCATCGACCGTGATATGGCGGCTGCCCAGGCCGCGTTCGCTGTCGCCCAGGGCCTGGCGCATCACGGTGATCAGTTCGGCTTCGTCGAGGGGCTTGAGCACGTGAACGCGTGCCCGGGAGAGCAGCGCCGAGTTGACTTCGAAGGAGGGGTTTTCGGTAGTGGCGCCGATCAGTGTCAGCAGGCCCGACTCCACGTGGGGCAGCAGGGCATCCTGCTGGCTCTTGTTGAGGCGGTGAATCTCATCGAGGAACATCAGCGTCGGCTGGCCTTGCCCCCGCGCCACCTCGGCTCGGGATGCCGCTTCTCGAATATCCTTGACCCCGGCCATTACCGCCGAGAGCCTCTCAAGCCGGGATCCGGATTCCGTGGCAAGGATATCAGCCAGGGTGGTCTTGCCCACCCCCGGAGGGCCCCAGAGAATCATCGAGCGAACCGTGCCTGTTTCTGCCATGCGCCGTAGCGGCTTGCCGGGGCCCACCAGAGCCGGTTGGCCCACGTAGTCCTCCAGGCGGCGTGGCCGCATGCGGTAGGCGAGTGGTGCCGTGTCGTCATCGGCCTGGCCGAACAGGTCCATGGCGCTCTCCTTGTGGCTGGATGTTTCATCAGTGGTTACGATGATTCAAGAATTATGCAATACGACCTTGGGGGATATGCGGTGTTAGTCCAAAGGTACTAGGGTGATATGGCACCTTGCCCGACCGGTCGCCAGGGATTAAAGCGGCCCCGACAATGAACCTGTGTTCGTTCCGCGCATCCAACGCGTATTGCCCGCTTCATTCGATGGTAGAGGAGGCTTCGACATGCCCATGCTGACCCAGCTGCGTCAGGATCATGCCAATATGGCGCGCATGTTGCACGTCCTTCAGCTAAAGCAGAAGGCCCTTGCATCCGGCGAACGACCCAATTTCCAACTGGTCCGGGAGGTTGTCGACTACATACTCGACTACATGGAAGGATTTACGGTTCCGCTGGAGCGAGTCTGCACCGAGCGTCTCAATGTCCTGGCTCCTGAGAGCGGGGCCCTGACCGAGCGCCTGTCCAGCGACTATCAGGCCTTGCGCCAGCGCCTGTTACGGCTCTCCAGCGATATCGACATGATCCTGATGGATGCCGTGGTGCCCATGGATCGCTTCGCCGGGGACCTGAAGGCCTACCTCGATGCGCATCGGGCCTATCTGCGTGACGAGCGGGAGCTACTCTTCCCGCTGATTCGCGAGCATTTCAACGATGAGGACCTGGAGCGCCTGGCGGAAGCGTTGCCCGACGGTGCAGCCGCTCAGCTTGAGCGGCTGCAGGCCGCCTACCCCGAGCTCTATGCCGAACTGCGGGAGATGCCCGAACCGGCAACCTGACGGTCTGGCCGGATGGGAGCCCGTCCCGCTTGCTGCTAGAATAAGCGCCTCACAGCAGCCGAGCGATCCCACATGTTGGCCTATTTCCCATGTCCGGCCCGATACTGATCTTCGACTCCGGCGTCGGCGGCCTGTCGGTGATTTCACCGCTACGCCGCCGGCTACCGAATGCCGCCCTGGCCTACGCCTGCGACAATGCCATGATGCCCTACGGCACGCGGCCGGACGACTGGCTGGTGACGCGCATCCTCTCGGTCTGCAGCGCTGCGGTCGCGGCCAGTGGCTGCAGCGTGCTGGTACTGGCCTGCAATACGGCCAGCACCCTGGCGCTCGATCGCCTTCGTGATCGGCTAGCGGTGCCTGTCGTGGGCACGGTGCCAGCCATCAAGCCCGCCGCAGCGTCGAGTCGCAGTCGACACATCGGCCTGCTCGCCACCAGTGCGACGGTGTCCCGACCCTATACCGATCGCCTGATCCGGGAGTTCGCCGCCGACTGCCGGGTCACCCGCGTGGCGGCCGATGCCTTGGTGGGCCAGGCGGAGCGGCTGCTGGCGGGCGAGACGCCGGATCGGCGTATCATTCGCGACGCCACGGCACCGCTTTGGGCAGCCGAGGATCTGGACACCGTGGTGCTTGGCTGCACGCACTTTCCCCTGCTCGGCGCCTATATTGCCGAGGCGGCACCCCGCGGGGTGCGCATGATCGACTCCGGCGAGGCCATCGCGCGCCGGACGGCCCAGGTCGTCGCCCGGCCTGCGTCTCGCGGCGAGTGTGACCGCAGCTTTGTCACTGCCCTGGATAGTCGCCTGAGCCGGGCCCTCGAAGCGTTTGGCTTCGATGCGCCGCAGCTGCTATCCCTCGATTGATACTTTCTTCCTTGCCACGCCCACGACAGGAGTTGCCGTGTCCCTTCCCGTTGTCGATCCCGCGCGCTATGACCAGCAGCTCGAGGCCAAGCGCGAGCGTATCGTTCGCCAGTTCGCCCCCTTCGCGCCGCCGCCGCTGGAGGTCCTGGCATCACCACCGAGCCATTATCGCCAGCGCTGCGAGTTTCGTATCTGGCACGAAGGGGACGACCTCTTCTATGCGATGTTCGAAATGGAAGGGACCGAGGACGATCCTGCGGCTCCCAGGAAGAAGCGCGTCATTCGCCTGGATCAGTACCCGGTGGCCAGCCGGCAGATCAATGCGTTGATGCCCCGGCTGCGCGAGGCGCTGTTGGCCAGCGCTACGCTGCGGCATAGGCTGTTTCAGGTGGAGTTCCTGACCACGCTGACCGGCGAGGCGCTGGTGACCCTGATCTATCACCGGCCGCTGGATGAGGCCTGGGAGAGCGAAGCGCGAGCGCTTCAGTCCCAGTTGGGCATCTTCATCATCGGCCGCTCGCGCAAGCAGCGGCTGGTGCTCGAGCGCGACCACGTGTGGGAGCGCCTGGACGTGGACGGGCGTTCCTTCGTCTACCAGCAGGTGGAAAACAGCTTCACCCAGCCCAACGCCGAGATCTGTCGCGCCATGCTGGCTTGGGCCCGTGAGGTGACCCGCGGGAGCCAGGATCACGACCTGGTCGAACTCTATTGCGGCAACGGCAACTTCACCGTTGCGTTGGCGGAGAACTTTCGCCGCGTGCTGGCCACTGAAATTTCGCGCACCTCGGTGGCCAGCGCCCGGGAAAACCTGTCGGCCAATGGCATCGACAATGCGGTGATCGGGCGGATGTCCGCGGAGGAGTTTGCCGAGGCGCTCAAGGGGGAGAAGGGTGGGCGCCGGGTGGCGGAGATGGGGCTGGAGACATACGACTTCGCCACGGTCCTGGTGGACCCTCCCCGGGCAGGCCTCGACGACGCGAGCTGCCGGCAACTGAGCGAGTATCCCCGTATCGTCTATATTTCATGCAGCCCCGATACATTGGCGCGGAATCTGGAAACGCTATGCCGCACGCACAGGGTCACGCGTTTTGCGCTGTTCGACCAGTTTCCCTGGACTCATCACTGCGAATGCGGCGTTTTGCTGGAGCGACACGCCACCTGAAGCGGTCTGTGAAATCCTTTTCTCTCGGGAAAGTCAAGTAGCAGATCGTCATATGGCGATGCCCAAGCGACATGCACCATGAGAAGGCTGGCAAGTCAGTAGGGTACGCGCCGGGGCTGCAGTAAGCTTGGCACCACGAGGCCAGTTGGCCGCGGTGAATCTACCCCAGGGCCGTAATGCTACGGCTCCAGGCAGCCGAGGTGAGGGATGCAATACGAGACGATCGAGACAGGCAGGCAGGATATTCTCAAGCAACTGCGTGAGCGCCTGGATAACCGTCTGGAGAAGGAGCGGGCCGAAGAGGTGGAAGCCTTCGCCCGCTATTTCTACGCTACGGTACCGCTGGAGGACCTGGCCGATCGTCGGCTGGACGATCTCTATGGTGCCACCCTGTCGGTCTGGCACTTCATCCAGCAGCATGACCCTGCTTCGCCCAAGGTGCGGGTCTTCAACCCTGACTTTGAAGAGCACGGCTGGCAGTCGTCACACACCTTCGTTGCCGTCCTGCATGAGGATATGCCGTTTCTTGTCGACTCGGTGCGCATCGAACTCAACCGTCGTGGCCTCACCGTGCATGCCATCCATAATGCCGTGATGGCGGTGGAGCGGGACGCCGGACACAAGTTGAAGCGGGTCTGCTCCCCACGGGAAGAACAGGCCCCCGACCATCGTGAATCCCTGATCGCCATAGAGATCGACCGTCACTCGACCCCAGCCATGCTGGCCGATATCGAGAACGCGCTGCACGATGTACTGCGCGACGTGCGCATCGCCGTGGGTGATTACGAGGCGATGAGCGGTCGGGCGCGTGGTGCCATTGCGGAACTACAGGACCGCTGTCCCGATCAGGTCGATCCCGGCGATCACGAAGAAGCCATTGCGTTCCTCGAGTGGCTGGTGCGAGACAACTTCACCTTCCTGGGCTACGACGAGTACACCATCGAATCCGGCGCCGGTGGAGATCGCCTGGTCAGGGTCTCCGGCAGTGAGCTGGGCGTGTTTCGTCTCGACCTGCCGCGCTACCAGGAGCGCATCCGTACGGAACTGGGCGTCGAGGGCAATCGCTTCGTGCTGGTGCCCCAACTGCTGTCGTTCGCCAAGAGTGCCCACCATGCCCGTGTGCATCGGCCGACCTACCCGGACTATATCTCCGTCGATCGCTACGACGACCAGGGCCGGGTCATCGGCGAGCATCGCTTCCTGGGGCTGTTCACTTCTACCGTCTACAATGAGTCGCCGCGCAACATTCCGCTTCTGCGGCGCAAGCTCAAGGCGGTAATGGATATCGCCGGTTTCAACCCCAAGGGCCACAACGGCAAGCAGCTGCTGCAGATCCTGGAAGTCTATCCGCGTGACGACCTGTTCCAGATCGAGACCCAGGAGCTGGCCAGGACGGCGCTGGGCATCCTCGACATACGCGAGCGCCGTCGGGTGCGCATCTTCGTGCGTACCGACCTCTCGGGTCGCTTCCACTCCTGTCTGGTCTTCGTGCCGAGGGATGTATTCTCCACTGACCTGCGCCTGCGCATCCAGCAGATGCTCTGCGAGGAGCTCGACGCCACTTTCGGGGATTTCAACACCTATCTCTCCGAGTCGGTGCTGGCCCGAATCCAGTTCATCCTGCGTTTCAACAGCGACGTGCCCCGGGAGGTCAACCTCAAGCGCCTCGAGTCCAAGGTGGCTCAGTTGGCGCGTAGCTGGCGCGATGAGCTGCAGGAAGCGATGGTCGAGGGCTTCGGCGAGGAGCAGGCCAATGAGCTGATGGAGCGCTTCCGCGATGCCTTTCCCGTCAGCTATCGGGAAGATTTTGGTTGCCGCACGGCCGTCTTCGATATGCAGCATCTGTTCGAGCTGGATGAGGGTGAGCCACTGGCGCTCTCGCTCTACCGTCTGGTCGAGGAGGAAGGCAGCGGTGTCAATCTCAAGCTTTTCCAGCGTGACCGCCCGATTCCGCTCTCCGACGTGCTGCCGGTGATGGAGAATCTGGGGCTGCGCGTGATTGGCGAGCGTCCCTATGAAATCGATACCCCGGAGGTGCGCTACCTACTGCATGACTTCGACCTTGAACACCACACCAGCACCGAGGTCAGCCTGCAGCAGATGCGTGAGCCTTTCATCGAGGCTTTTCGGCGAATCTGGGTCGGTGAAGCAGAGAATGACTCGTTCAACCGCCTGATTATCGTGGCCAATCTGGATTGGCGCGAGGTGGCGATGCTGCGCACCTATGCACGCTATTTGAAGCAGATTCGCTTCGGCATGTCCCAGGACTACATCGCGGCGACCCTGGCCAATCATCCGGAGATTACCCGTGAACTGGTCAGGCTCTTCGCGCTGCGCTTCGATCCGGCTCATCGTCCCGACGAGGAGGAGGTGAATGCGTGCATCGAGCGTATCGTCCGCCATCTCGACGGTGTGGCCAGTCTCAACGACGACCAGCTGCTGCGGCGCTACATGGAGTTGATCCAGGCAACGCTGCGGACCAACTACTATCAGCGCAGCACCGAGGGGCGTGAAAAGGATTACATCGCCTACAAGCTCGATCCCCGGCAGATTACCGGCATACCAAAGCCATGCCCGGCCTTTGAGATCTTCGTCTGCTCGCCGCGGGTGGAAGGGGTCCACCTGCGCGGCGGCAAGGTGGCCCGGGGTGGTCTTCGCTGGTCCGATCGACATGAGGATTATCGCACCGAGGTGCTGGGGCTGGTGAAAGCCCAGCAGGTCAAGAATGCCGTGATCGTCCCGGTGGGGGCCAAGGGCGGCTTCGTCTGCAAGCGCATGCCCGAGGGTGCCGATCGCGACACCCTCCAGCAGGAGGGCATCGCCTGCTACAAGACCTTCATCCGTGCCCTGCTCGATATCACCGACAACCGGGTGGGCAGCGAGGTGGTGCCGCCCAGGGACGTGGTGCGTCACGACGACGACGACGCCTACCTGGTGGTGGCGGCCGACAAGGGCACTGCGACCTTCTCCGATATCGCCAACGAGATCTCCGCCGAATACGGCCACTGGCTGGGCGACGCCTTTGCCTCCGGCGGTGCCAACGGCTACGACCACAAGAAGATGGGCATCACCGCCCGTGGCGCCTGGGAGTCGGTGAAGCGCCACTTCCGCAGCCTGGGGCTGGATACCCAGCGGGAGGAGTTCAGCGTACTTGGTATCGGTGACATGGCCGGCGATGTCTTCGGCAATGGCATGTTGCTGTCCGACAAGATCCGCCTGGTGGGTGCGTTCAACCACCTGCATATCTTCGTCGACCCCAATCCGGATGCCGCGGCCACCTTCGCCGAGCGTCAGCGACTCTTCGCCATGCCGCGTTCGAGCTGGGAGGATTTCGATGCCGGCCTGATTTCCGAAGGCGGCGGGATCTTCAAGCGCAGCGCCAAGTCGATCGCGATAACGCCACAGATGAAGGACGTCTTCGGCATCACCGAGGACCGGCTCTCGCCCAACGACCTGCTTCGCGCCATGCTGCGATCGCCGGTCGACCTGCTGTGGAACGGCGGGATCGGCACTTACGTGAAGGCGAGCGGCGAGACCGATACCGAGGTTGGCGACAAGGCCAACGATTCGCTGCGAATCAATGGTCGGGAACTGAGGTGTCGCGTGGTCGGCGAGGGCGGCAACCTGGGCCTGACCCAGCGCGGGCGCATGGAAGCCGCCGAAAATGGCGTGAAGGTCTTCACGGACTTCATCGACAATGCCGGCGGGGTGAACTGCTCGGATCATGAGGTCAACATCAAGATCCTCATCGATGAAGTGGTCAAGCGTGGTGACATGACCGACAAGCAGCGCAACCAGCTGCTCGCGGACATGACCGAGGAGGTCGCCGACCTGGTGATTCTCGACAACTATCGCCAGACCCAGGCGATCTACCTGTCACAGATGCTCTCTCAATACGGTATCGGGCCCTATCGTCGCTTCATCAGCGAGCTGGAAGCCCAGGGGCATCTGGATCGGGAGCTGGAGTTCCTGCCGGTCGACGAGACGATCCAGGAGCGTGCCACTACCGAGCAGGGCATGACGCTGCCGGAGCTCTCGGTACTGATCTCCTACTCGAAGAGCGTGCTCAAGGGCGCCGTGCTCGCCTCCGACGTGCCCGACGACCCCTATATCCAGCAGTATCTGGAGCGGATATTCCCGCCGGTCCTGGTCGAGCGCTTCCGGGACGAGATGTACGATCACCGCTTGAAGCGCGAGATCGTCACGACCCAGGTGGCCAACGACCTGGTCGATCACATGGGCATCGTCTTCGTGCGTCGCCTGATCGACTCCACCGGGGCCAGCCGTGCCGATGTCGCCCGTGCCTATATCGTCGCCCGTGACAGCTTCCAGCTGGCTGACACCTGGGAGCAGATCGAGGCTCTGGACAATCAGATACCGAGCGACATCCAGTACTCCATGATGCTCGACCTGATGCGGCTGATCCGTCGTACCACCCGCTGGTTCCTTCGGCAGCGGCTGGGGCTCTCCACTCGGGATGCCATCGAGTACTTTGCCCCCCGGGTGGCACAGCTTCAGGAAAGCATCGGCGAGCTGCTCCGCGGTGAAGAGCATGAGCGCTGGGAGCGCAAGCGTGACGAGCTGATCGAAGCGGGTGTGCCGGAAGGACTGGCCTGTAGCGTGGCGGCAGCAGGCAGCCTGTACGGGGCACTGGGCGTCATACAGGCAGCACGTCAAAGCGATGAGAAGCCGCAGCGTGTCGCCGAAGTGTTCTATGAAGTTGGCAGCCGGCTGGAGCTTCCATGGATGATCCAGCAGGTCACCAATCTTGACGTGGGAGACAGCTGGCAGGCCCAGGCCCGCGAGACCTTCCGCGACGATATCGACCGTCAGCAGCTGGCGCTGACGGTCAGCGTGCTGAAATCGGAGGATGGGCGCGAACCGGAGGAGCGGGTCGACAACTGGCTGCAGATGCACAGTTCCCTGCATGAACGCTGGTGTCGTTTGATCGCCGAAGTTCGCAGCGGAGGCAGCCAGGCCAGTTTCCCGCTGTTTGCCGTGGCGGTCCGTGAGCTGGTCGACCTGGCGGAGAGCAACGGCGAGAGCTGACCGGCCCGGCCGCTCAGGCTGTCACCTTCAAGCCTGGCTCGTCATCAAGGCAACGAACCCCGCTACGGCGGGGTTCGTCGTCATGGGCGGGCAGCGCTGCTATAATCTCGCCCGCCTGTTGTCCTTGACCTGTCGTCCTAGACCCCTGGAGATGCCCATGTATGCGCTTGCCCGTTCGATCCTGTTTCGACTCGATGCCGAAACCGCACACGGGTACGCACTCTCTGCCCTGGACCTGGCGCATCGCCTGAAGCTGGCCGCACGATTGGGTGGGGCGCGGGTCGACGATCCGGTGGAGCTGATGGGGCTACGGTTTTCCAACCGGGTGGGGTTGGCGGCGGGGCTGGACAAGAACGCCGATCACCTCGATGCTCTGGGCGCGCTGGGGTTCGGCTTCGTCGAGGTGGGCACCGTGACGCCGCGACCCCAGGAGGGTAACCCGAAGCCTCGCCTGTTTCGCCTGCCGGAGCAGGCGGCGATCATCAATCGCATGGGCTTCAACAATGCCGGGATCGACCACCTGGTGGCCCAGGTGAAGAAGAGCCGCTTCGATGGCGTCATCGGCATCAATATCGGCAAGAACCTGACTACCCCGGTGGAGCAGGCCGTGGACGACTACCTGGTTTGCCTGGAAAAGGCCCATGCCCACGCCCACTACGTGACCGTCAACATTTCGTCGCCCAACACGCCGGGGCTGCGCAACCTTCAGTTCGGCGAGCACCTGGATGCCTTGCTGGGCACCCTGCGCGAAGCCGGCAGCCGGCTGGATCAGCAGGCGGGACGTCGGGTACCTCTGGCGGTCAAGATCGCGCCGGACATGACGCCAGAGGAAGTGGGGATGGTCGCCGCCAGTATTTCGGCCAATGGCATCGATGCGGTGATCGCCACCAACACCACCGTGTCGCGGGACGCCGTCGCCGGGCTGGCGCATGCCGACGAGCAGGGTGGGTTATCGGGGCGGCCCGTGTTCGAGCCCTCCAACGCCGTCATTCGCGAGCTGCGCCGCCACCTGCCCGAGATGCCCATCGTCGGCGTTGGGGGAATCGACAGCGGTGAGGCGGCCATGGCCAAGGTGGCGTCCGGTGCCGATCTGGTCCAGCTCTATTCGGGCTTTATCTATCGCGGCCCGGCCCTGGTCGGGGAGTGTGCCAAGGCGCTCAAGACGGCGCGGGGCTGAAAAGACAAGAGGCGGATACAAGAAAGCCCGTGATGCGACTCACGGGCTTGTGTCGTTACCGCCTAGGATGGGCGGCAAGGGACGGTTGATTGGGTGGGAAATGCGTTACAACACCATGGGGTTCTTGTGAATGCCGGAGACGCCGGTCATACCGGCCCACTGATCCCCACGGCCTTCACGCCAACCACTCATCCAGTATTCACGTATATTGACATCCTGACTGGGACAGTCGTCGCGGGAGCGCCCGGAAATGCCTGCCTTGTAGCCATGGAGGTAGGCGCGCTGGAAGCGATCACGTTTCTGTCTTTTCATCGGATGACCTCTCGTAAAGGTACCAATTTGGGGCGCACGACATGTACGACCCGACGTTCCACCGCCCGCATAACCGTGTGAAACGGCAGAGCGAATGGGTGCAAGTCCAAACAGGACTCGCCAAGAGAACGCATGCATCCTTACAGTAGCTACTAGGACTAGTCTTAGCGCATTTCGGGTGTCATTGTCGACCTATCTTTCGTCAAAAGCCGGACTCAATTTTGTAACAAAAGGAACATGCCCGACCCGAGGGGCGGGAACGACACCATGAGCGAGTCACTCCAAACTGAACTCCATGCCTTCCTGGCCACTTGCCCCAAGGGGCTCGAAGAGCTGCTGGCCGACGAGCTTCGTGCCCTGGGGGCCGAGCCGATCAAGACCACCGTGGCAGGCGTCCACTTCCAGGGCGACTTGGCAGCCGCCTATCGTGCCTGCCTCTGGTCGCGCCTGGCCAATCGCATCGTGCTCTGCCTGGTACGCGAGGAGGGGATCGAGAGCCCCGATTCGTTGCGCCAGGCGGTCACCACCGTGGACTGGACCCGCCACCTGCGAGCCGGTGCCTCGCTGGCGGTGGATTTCCATGGCCGCTCGGAGCAGGTCCGCCATACCCGCTTCGGTGCCCAGACCGTCAAGGACGGTGTGGTCGATGCCCTGCAGACGGCGGGAAGGCCGCGGCCCGACATCGACCTGAAGGACCCGGACCTTCGCCTCTATGCCAACCTTCATCGCGGTCGATTGACGCTTGGCGTGGATCTCTCCGGAGAGAGCCTGCATCGTCGTGGCTACCGTCGTGACGTGGGCCATGCGCCGCTGAAGGAGAACCTCGCCGCTGCCCTACTGCTGCGGGCAGGATGGCAGGAGCGCCTGCGTGCCGGTGAACACCTGGTGGATCCCCTCTGCGGTGCCGGCACCCTGCTGATCGAAGCGGCGCTGATGGCCGCCGACATGGCCCCCAACCTGAGCCGGGTACGCTTTGGCTTTCACGGCTGGGCGCAGCACGACGAGATTCTGTGGGCAGAGCTCAAGCGCGAGGCGGAAGCGCGTGCCAGCATCGGCCGCAAGCGCTGTCGCAATCGCTTGTTCGGGTTCGACCAGAGCCCACCGGCGCTGGCCGCGGCCAAGGCCAATGCCATGCGAGCCGGTATTCCGGCCCTTGTCACCTTCAAGGGCGCCTCGTTGGAACAGCTCCAGCGGCCCGACGAGCTCGATGAGGCGGCGCGGGGGTTGGTGATCGCCAACCCTCCCTATGGGGAGCGCCTGGGGGAACTGCCCGAGCTGGTGGCGCTCTATGCCGAACTGGGCGAGGGGGTGCGCCGCGCATTCCCCGGCTGGCGCCTGGCCGTCTTTACCGGCAACCCCGATCTTGGCCATCGCATCGGGCTGCGGGCCGACAAGCAGTACTCGCTGAAGAACGGGCCGCTCGATGCCAAGCTGCTGTTGATGAACGTGACGCCGGCTGCCGGCGCGGAAAGTCCGGTGAAAGCGGAAGGGCCGGCGCGCAGCGAAGGGGCGCAGATGTTCGCCAACCGTCTGGAGAAGAACCGCAAGCGGTTGAAGAAGTGGCTCAAGCAGTCCGGCGAGACCTGTTACCGGCTCTATGACGCCGACATGCCGGAGTATGCCCTGGCCATCGATGTCTATGACGACCGGGTCCACGTACAGGAATATGCGCCACCCCGTTCGGTGAATGCCGACCAGGCCCAGAAGCGTCTCTTCGATGCCCTGCAGGTGATTCCCGAGGTGCTGGGCATCGACTCCAGCCGGGTGGTGATCAAGCGCCGCGAGAAGCAGAGTGGCAAGGAGCAGTATCGCAAGCAGGCCAGCACCGGGGAGCGCTTCCAGGTGCGCGAGGGGCGTGCCCGGCTGTGGGTCAATCTGCGTGACTATCTCGATACCGGCCTGTTCCTCGACCACCGTCCGGTGCGGCGCATGCTGGCCGAGATGGCGCCCGGCACGCGCTTTCTCAACCTGTTCTGCTATACCGCCGTGGCCACGGTTCAGGCGGCCCTGGGCACCGAGGAGGCGGGTGGCGCTTCGGACAGCATCAGCGTCGACCTCTCCAATACCTACCTGGAGTGGGCGCGGGACAACTTTGCCTTGAACGGACTCGATCCGGCGCGGCACCGGGTGGTGCGCGACGACTGCCTGCGCTGGCTGGAGACCGCCAGGGCGCAGTTCGATCTGATCTTCCTCGACCCGCCCACCTTCTCCAACTCCAAGAAGATGGACGGTACCCTGGACGTGCAGCGTGACCATGGTCGGCTATTGGAGCTGGCCATGGCGCGCCTGGCCCCTGGCGGTACCCTGGTGTTCTCCAACAATCAGCGTCGCTTCCAGCTAGACCCGGAAATGGCCGAGCGCTATGCGGTGCAGGAGATTTCGGCAAAGACCTTCGACCCGGATTTCCAGCGGCGTCCCGACCTGCATCATTGCTACCTGATTCGCCACCGGGAGGATGCATGATTCGACTTAGGCTCTACACCACCCTGGGCTGCCATCTCTGCGAGCGGCAGGAGTCTCTGCTGGCCCTGCTGTTGCAAGGTGAATACAACCTCGAGAAGATCGAGATCAGCGACGATGAGGCCCTCATCGAACGCTACGGGGTGCGCATACCGGTGCTGGCGGACGAGGCGGGGGAGGAACTCGACCGCGGCTTCGAGCCGCCGCGCCTGGCGGTGTGGCTGGCCGAGCGGCACTGGCTGGATGAGGCCGCCTGGCAGCGTCTGAATGCGGGCGAGTCCGAGCCACGGGAGGAGGAGCGAAAGCCGTCTGGCCCGCGGCCCGCGGGGCGGCGCTATCTCCTCTGAGTCGGCTACGTTGACGCAGCGTAATCACGGTACTGTTTCTCGGTGGTATCACTTCTATAACATTATTGTTATATCAACAGTTGCGAAGGATGGGTTCGAACGCTCAGGGGGGCTTGAAATGGATGCACCGCAACCAAGGCGGTGGCAGTACATTGCTCTGGGCTCTATTTTGCTACTGTCGCTTGTGTACACGGTGCCGAGCGCTGCGGAACCCGGCGGGATATTGCTAACCGAGGAAGAGCGGCTCTTCCTGGAGCAGAACGAACCCATCGTCTTCGTCAGTCAGACCCGCTACCCCCCCTTCGAATTCATCGACGCCAACCAGCAGCGTCGCGGCATGATGGTGGAACTGGCTCAGTGGATAGCTACCGAGGCCGGCTTTCATGCCGAATTCACCGACACCGTCTTCCAGCAGGCGCAGCAGCGTGTATTGAGTGGGGATGCCCATGTCCTTACCAGCTTTTTCTACAGCGAAGCCCGAGACCAGCAGTTCGACTTCACTCAGACCGTTTTCGAGGTTCCAGCCTCAATCTTCGTCGCCACGCAGCGGCCCGATATCGCTATGGTGTCGGACCTCGATGGCAAGCGCGTGGCTACGCAGCGCAGTGACTACGCCAAGGAGTTTCTCGCCACGCTCGATCTCGATTTCGAGCTGGTCGAGACAGACGACTTCGCCAGTGCGGCACAGGCGGTGATAGAGGGCAGCGCCGATGCCATGGTCGGCGACGAGCAGATCGTGCTCTATTACCTCTACAGCAACGGTCTGCACGAACTCATGAAGCGGGTGGGCGAGCCGCTGTATGTCGGACTCAACGCCATGGCGGTGGCAGAAGGGAATCATCTGCTCCAGTCGATCCTGGACAAGGGGGTCGACCATGCCCGCGCCAGTGGCACGCTCGACCGGTTGCACGAGAAGTGGGTGGGGGCCGAGCTGCCGGGCAGGTCCTTTGCCTGGCAGGCGTACTGGCCTTACGCGGCGGGCCTGGCACTGCTGGTTGCCATGGTCGTGGCCTGGAACGTCAGGCTTCGCCAGCTGGTATCGCGCAAGACAGCGGAACTGGAGTTGGCCGCCAGCGTATTTCGGCATGCGCGGGAGGGCATCGTCATTACCGATGCCAAGGGCGATATCATCGAAGTCAACGAGGCCTTCACGCGTATCACCGGTTACCAGCGCGATGAGGTCATGGGCAAGAACCCGCGTCTCCTGCAGTCGGGCCATCAGGAAGTGGGCTTCTATCGGGCGCTGTGGAAGGAGCTGCTGGAGAAGGGCGCCTGGGAAGGAGAGCTCTGGAACCGGCGCAAGAACGGCGAAGACTACCCCGAACTGCTCACCATATCGAAGGTCTGCGACAAGCAAGGCCAGACTTCTCACTTCGTGGCCGTGTTCACCGACATCAGCCGCCAGAAGGAGCATGAGCGTCAGCTCGAGAGCATGGCGTTCTTCGACGGCCTGACCGGACTGCCGAACCGAATCCTGCTGGCCGACAGGCTGCGCCAGGCGATGCTGGCGGCGCGGCGCAGCGGATGCAAGGTGTCATTGGCGTACATCGACCTGGACGGCTTCAAGGAGATCAACGACCGGCTCGGTCACGACGTTGGCGACAGGGTGCTGGTGACCATTGCCGAGCGCCTGACGTCGGCCCTCCGTGAGGCTGATACGGTGGCCCGCCTGGGAGGCGACGAGTTCATCATCGTATTCCCGGAGCAGAGGGATGTGGTGACTGTGAGTGGCCTGATCGTTCGGCTCTTGCGCCATATCGCCGAACCCATCGACATCGAAGAGACCTTGCTGCAGGTCTCGGGCAGCATCGGCGTGGTTCATTTCTCTCCCGAAGACGAAATCGAGCCCGAGCAGTTGATTCGCCAGGCGGACCAGGCCATGTATCAGGCCAAGCAGGCGGGCAAGAATCGCTTTCATATTTTCGATGCCGAACACGACCGCGCGGTGCGCGGACATCATGAAAGTGTCGAACGCATGCGCCAGGCCCTGGCCGATGACGAGTTCGTGCTCTACTACCAACCCAAGGTCAACATGGCCACCGGCGAGGTCCTCGGTGTCGAAGCGCTGATTCGCTGGCAGCACCCGGAGCGTGGCCTCCTGGCTCCAGCCTCCTTCCTGCCGGCCATCCAGCAACATCCTCTCGCCATCGTCCTAGGTGAGTGGGTGCTGGCCGAGGCGCTGAGTCAATTCGATGCTTGGGTCGACGCGGGCATCAGGCTACCGGTCAGCATCAATATCGATGCCATTCAGATCCAGCAGGGCGATTTTGTCGAGCGCCTGCGTGCCGAAGTCGAGTGCCACCCCAGTCTTGGGCCCGGCGATCTGGAGCTGGAGGTGCTCGAAACCAATGCGTTGGAAGATATTCCCCATGTGGCAAGCGTAATGAGCTCATGCCGCGCATTTGGCGTTGCATTCGCGCTGGATGACTTCGGCACCGGATATTCCTCGCTATCGTATCTACGACACTTTCCCGCCAGCGTGTTGAAGATAGACCGCAGCTTCGTTCGCGATATGCTCGATGACCCTGCGGATCTGACGATGCTAGAGGCCGTGCTTGGGTTGGCCGTTGCCTTCCGTCGGGGCATCATTGCCGAAGGCGTGGAGACACTGCTGCACGGGCGCATGCTGCTGGCGATGGGCTATGAGTTGGGCCAGGGCTATGCCATAGCCCGCCCCATGCCCGCAGACGCGATTCCGGATTGGCTACAGACCTGGCGTCCCGATGAATCCTGGCGGCAACGACAATGTGCCCTGCCTGAGGAACGACAGGCCATTTATGCCATGGTCGACCATCGCGCCTGTGCCGCAGGCGTGCTGAACTATCTGAGAGGCGCACAATCCGAACCCCCAGAGGCAAACTGCAACCAATGTCGCCTGGGAGTGTGGCTGTCCTGCCGGGAGCGAGGCCAGGCTGGATTCACACCGAAGATGAAGCGGATCGCCAGCCTTCACGCCAGCTATGGCCAGCTTGCTCAGGAGGCGCTGCTGCTCAAGCCAGGCGGAAGCAGTGAAGACCTGAACCAGCATGCGCGTCAGGTGGCGCAGGTCAGCGAGGAGTTGCAGGACGTTCTTCAATTCTGGATAAATGAAAGCAACCTTGCCCAAGGAAAACTATAGAGAATCCAGCAGTGAGAGCTGCCGGACCGCTGCTTGCCCCTCGGCGCTCTCGGCCTCTACTTCCAGCACCTTGCGTAGGCCGCGTGAGGCCTGAATGGTGGTCTCATCACCCAGCCACATCATGGCCTGGCCATGATCCTCGGCGAGTATATGTTTCAAGCCACCGAACTGTGTGCCGATCTGTCCCCAGGCGCGGCTGAAGATCCAGTCGCCGAACATGTCCTGGTGGATATGCACCAGTACATAGTCATGGTCACTTTCCCAGCGAATGATCACGAAGGCTCCAGCAAGTCGGGCGCCGCCGGGTAGCGGCGTGCCAATGTCAGGTGGCGGTATTGTAAGGGTTCGAGCAGACTGGACAAGTACCGTATCAAGGAGAGTTTTCGTGAGAATTGTGGTCGATGCCAACGTGCCCGCCGCCGACGCCTGTTTTGGCGAACTGGGCGAGTTGATTCGCCTGCCGGGGCGCGAGATCGACGCTGCGGCACTGCGTGATGCCGATGTCGTGGTGGTGCGCTCGATCACCCGTATCGATGAGGCGGTGGTGGATGCGGCCATGAGCGGCAAGTCACGGCTACGCTTCGTCGGCACCTGTACCATCGGCACCGACCATGTGGATACGCGGGCCTTGGCTCGCCATGGAGTCGGCTTTGCCAGCGCGCCCGGGTGCAATGCCGAAGCAGTGGTGGACTACGTGCTGAGCAGCCTGCTGACCCTGGCCGAGCGCCAGGGCTGGCAGCTGTCCGAGCGCCGCGTGGGTATCGTCGGGGTCGGCAACGTGGGCGAGCGGCTGCGCAAGCGTTTGGCGGCCATGGGCATCGAGTGCCTGGCCTGCGACCCGCCCCGGGCCGAGACGGAGGGTGCCGAGGCGGAAGGTGACGAGGCGGGCATGGCGCCTTTTCTCGACCTCGACACCCTGATCGACGAGTGCGACGTGCTGTGCCTGCATACGCCGCTGGTGCGCGAGGGACCCCACGCCACCCGTCATCTGTTCGATGCCCAGCGGATTGCGCGGCTAGAACCGGGCACGGTACTGCTTAACGCCGGGCGTGGCGACTGTGTCGATGGGTTGGCCCTGCGCCAGCGCCTGACCGGGCTGGGTGACATCAGTGCGGTGCTGGACGTCTGGGAATCGGAGCCGAAAATCGATGCCGCGCTGCGTGATCTGGTCGAGATCGCCACCCCCCATATTGCCGGGTACAGCATGGACGGCAAGCTGCGCGGCTCCCATCAGGTCTATGCGGCGCTCTGTCGTTACCTGGGGCTGCCGGCACGGCTGACGCTGGATTCACTGCTGCCGGCGCCGCCTGTGCCCAGGCTGGTGCTGGATGGTGGCCTGGAGCCTGAGGACGCGTTGAGGCGCTGCCTGCGTGCGGTCTATGACGTGCGCCGCGATCACGATTCGCTGTATCGCGAATCGCGCCAGCGCGGTATGGCCGCCGGTTTCGATGCCTGCCGGGCCGATTATCCGCTGCGGCGTGAATTAGCCACCCTCGAGGTCGAGCTGCGCGAAGGAGCCAGGGAGCTGGCCCCGCTGCTCGAGGGCATGGGCTGTCGCGTGGATTGATAACATGGTTTGGAAACGTGGTTCGATAAAACGCAGAAAGCCCGCCATGGCGGGCTTTCTTGCTTATCGTTATCGGCCAGGAGAGGTCGGTTAGGGAAGCGATTCGCTCGCGCAGGCACTTGTCCAGTAGTTCCTTAGCGGTAGGCTGCTTCCTTCAGCGCGCGAATGCGATCATCCAGCGGGGGGTGGCTGGCGAACAGCCGTTCCATCAGCGACTTGGTCTGGCCCTTGGTGATAGCCATGGCGCGCAGGGTGTCCGGCATCTGGTCGGGCATCTGGGTTTCGGCCTTGAGCCGGGCCAGGGCATTGATCATGGCACCGGAGCCGGCGAGTTGCGCACCGGCGGCGTCGGCGCGGTATTCGCGGAAGCGCGAGAACCAGGCGACGATGGCCGAGGCGATGATGCCGAAGACGATCTCGGCGACGATCACCACCGCGAAGTAGCCCATGAAGCCCAGCCCCGCGCCATCGGTGCGGCTCTTCAGGAAGCTGTCCACCAGGTGGGCCACCACACGGGCGAAGAACATCACGAAGGTGTTCACGACGCCCTGGATCAGCGCCAGGGTGACCATGTCGCCGTTAGCCACGTGGCCGATCTCGTGGGCCAGCACCGCGCGCACCTCTTCGGGGCGCATGCGATTGAGCAGGCCGGCGGATACCGCGACCAGGGCGTCGTTCTTGTTCCAGCCCGTGGCGAAGGCGTTCGACTGCTGAGCGGGAAAGATGCCCACCTCTGGCGTCTTGATGCCGGCATCCCGTGACAGTTCGGCGACTGTATCGAGCAGCCACTTCTCGGTGGCATTGCTCGGCGTCTCGATCACCACGGTGCCGGTGGAGCGCTTGGCCATCCATTTGGAAATGAACAGCGAGATCATCGAGCCGGCCATGCCGACGATGAAGCAGAAAATCAGCAGGGCATTGAAGTTGATGCCCTGGCCACGCAGGTAGCCTTCAACTCCCAGCAGGCGCAACGTGATGCTGGCAACCACGATAACCGCCAGGTTGGTGCCCAGGAAGAGCAGTATTCTCATCATCGTTCGGAAACTCCGGTCATTATCCAGGAAAGGTGGGCCGCGTTGGCCGCGGCTGAAATAAACTGATGTTTAGATACGGCCGGTTACTCCGGGTTTCAAGTCGCACCCGAAATAATGACCCTCGGGGTGGTGTCAGGCAGCGCGAGCCGACGCTGGTTACTGACGGTAGCGCGACAGGAAGCGGCCGAAGCGATCCAGGGCATCCCCCAACTGGTCGGCCCAGGGCAGCGTGACGATGCGCACATGATCCGGTTCGGGCCAGTTGAAGGCGGTGCCCTGTACCAGCAGGATCTTCTCCTGCAGCAGCAGGTCCAGCACCAGCTTCTGGTCGTCCTGGATGGGGTAGACCTTGGGGTCGAGCCGCGGGAAGGCGTAGAGCGCGCCCTTGGCCTTGGTGCAGGAGACGCCGGGGATGGCATTCAGCTTTTCATGGGTGATATCGCGCTGGGCCAGCAGGCGCCCGCCGGGCAGGATCAGGTCGTTGATCGACTGATAGCCGCCCAATGCCGTCTGGATCGCGTGCTGGGCCGGCACGTTGGCGCACAGGCGCATGGAAGCCAGCATGTTGATGCCCTGGATGTAATCCCGGGCACGCTGCATCGCCACGCTGCCGGAGAGGGTCATCCAGCCGGAACGGAAGCCGGCGCAGCGGTAGCTCTTCGACAGGCCGTTCATGGTCACCACCAGTTGATCTTCATCGGCCAATGCACCGGTGGAGATGTGCTCGGTACCGTCGTAGAGGATCTTGTCGTAGATCTCGTCGGAAAAAACCACCAGGTCGTGCTCCCGGGCGATGGCCAGCAGTTCGCGCACCACCTCGGGAGGATAGACCGCCCCGGTGGGGTTGTTGGGATTGATGATCACGATGGCGCGAGTATGGCTTGTCACCTTGGCACGCACATCGGCGATGTCCGGTGCCCAGTCGGCCTGCTCGTCGCAGCGATAGTGCACGGCATGTCCGCCGGACAGATTGGCGGCGGCGGTCCAGAGGGGATAGTCGGGGGCAGGGATCAGCACTTCGTCGCCGTCGTTCAGCAGCGCCTGAAGGGCCATCACGATCAGCTCGGAAACGCCGTTGCCGATGAAGATGTCCTCTATCCCGACGCCGGGAATCTCCTTGCGCTGACACTCCTGCATGATTGCCTTGCGCGCCGAATAGAGACCCTTGGAGTCGCAGTAGCCCTGGGCAGTCGGCAGGTTGCGCATCACATCCTGGAGGATTTCCTCCGGCGCCTCGAAGCCGAACGGCGCCGGGTTGCCGATGTTCAACTTGAGGATGCGCTGGCCTTCGTCCTCCAGCCGCTTGGCGTGTTCGAGCACGGGGCCGCGGATGTCGTAGCAGACGTTGTCGAGCTTATGCGATTTCCTGAAAAGGGAGGGCGTGTCCATGAGGTGTCCGAATTCCAGTGGTGTCCAGTGGCTGCCCGATCAGTTTGGCCGTCGGTCAGCGCTGATGATTATGCGGGCTCGCTGTCATCGCCGCTATCGTTATCCTGCGCGGCCGCTTCTGCCTCCGCTTCCGTGGGAAGCGGCGGTGGGATGTCGTCCGGGGTCTCCAGGGTCAGTCGCCCCAGCTTGCCGTCGCGTAGTTCGTGGAGCAGCACCTCGGCACCGCGATGCAGGTCGACCTCGCCGCCGGCACGCAGGCCGCCTCGGCGGCTGGCGATGTCACGCAGGATGGCATGGCCGTCGAAGCCGGCCAGGGCCAGCAGGTCGATCCGCTGAGGACCGTCGGCCTCGACCCGGTCGGCATCGGGGTTGGGCGCGTAGTCGGGCAGGTCGTTGAGCTTGTAGCGGCTCCGGAGCGCCTCGGGATAGCGCCTGGCCAGTTCGGCGGCAGTAACCACGGCGACATCGACATAGTCGATGGCGGTGTCGCGAATGGCGCCAGTGGCGGCCAGCCGGTAGGCGCTGGCCTGGTCCTCGATCTTCGGCCACAGCACCCCGGGCGTATCGATCAGCGCCACCCGGCCGGTGATGCGCACCTTTTGCTGGCGCTTGGTCACGGCGGGTTCGTTGCCGGTCTTGGCAATGCTGCGCCCGGCCAGGCCATTGATCAGGGTCGATTTACCCACGTTGGGTATGCCCATGACCATGACCCGAACGTCGCGGTCGGCTCGGATATGGCCGGCCAGCTCATGGCACAGCTTGGGAATGCGCTTGAGCTCCCGGGCATTGGTGGTGGTCACGGCCAGGGCACGTGTATCGGGCTGGGCATCGAAGTAGGCGACCCATTCGCGGGTGCGCTCCGGGTCGGCGAGGTCGGCTCGCGACAGGATCTTCAGCACCGGCGTGTGGCGGGTCAGGCCGGCCAGCATGGGGTTGGCACTGGAGTAGGGCAGGCGTGCGTCGAGTACCTCGATCGCCACGTCAATCTCTGGCAGTGCCTCCTGGATCTGGCGGCGCGCCTTGTTCATGTGTCCCGGATACCAGCCGAGCATTGCACCACTCCCGCAAACCGATAGAAAAAGGCCGCCCATCATAGCAGAAGGGCGGCCCAGGCAGTTGGCGAGACTTACTCCCCCGGGTGGAAGCTGATCGCCACGGAGTTGATGCAGTAGCGCAGCCCGGTGGACTCCGGCGGGCCATCGGGGAAGACATGGCCAAGATGGGCATCGCAGTGGGAGCAGACCACTTCGGTGCGCTGCATGCCATGGGTACCGTCCGGCTTCTCCTCAACGGCGGCCTTGCCCAGCGGCCGGTCGAAACTCGGCCAGCCGCAGCCGGCGTCGAACTTGTGTTCATTCTCGAACAGCGGTGCGTGACAGCAGACACAGTGGTAGATGCCGTGCTCGTCGCTGACCTGGTGGTCGCCGGAAAAGGGCGGCTCCGTGCCTTTCTCCCGGGTCACGCGATACTGCTCCGGGCTGAGCTGAGCGCGCCATTCGGCATCGCTTTTCTCGATCTTCTTGCGCATGGCATCTCTCCTCCTGGGGGCGGTGCTTTCCATCGTGCCATCCATGTCGGAACTGGCCTTCATGTCTCCCATGAGACAACGGATGTGCCTGGGATTTCCAGCCCCGCGGCGTTCAAGGTCGACGGTTGACAGCTCCGGGGCGCTTGAGTAAGATTCGCGCCACCTCGTTGAAGCGAGACGGCTGCGTCCCATTCGTCTAGTGGTCCAGGACACCGCCCTTTCACGGCGGGA
>NZ_JAHXBV010000011.1:153140-201884 GCF_019915905.1 Halomonas sp. ANAO-440
GCCTTGCCAAGGCGAGGGTCGGGAGTTCGAATCTCCTTTCCCGCTCCAAATCCTGCTTCGGCAGGTATGAGCAAGTCTAGGTGAAGATCGTGAGCTGGTAAGCCAGCTGGCCGATCTCCACTGTTGCTCAAGAGGTTACGGAAGTCATTGCGTCCCATTCGTCTAGTGGTCCAGGACACCGCCCTTTCACGGCGGGAACAGGGGTTCGAACCCCCTATGGGACGCCACTCGTTTTGCGGGAATAGCTCAGTGGTAGAGCATCGCCTTGCCAAGGCGAGGGTCGGGAGTTCGAATCTCCTTTCCCGCTCCAGTTCGTCCCATTCGTCTAGTGGCCTAGGACACCGCCCTTTCACGGCGGGAACAGGGGTTCGAACCCCCTATGGGACGCCATACAGTCTGATGTATCCAGGCAACACTAATAAGCGGGAATAGCTCAGTGGTAGAGCATCGCCTTGCCAAGGCGAGGGTCGGGAGTTCGAATCTCCTTTCCCGCTCCAGTTTCTTTTTCCAAATTCGAACGTGCCAAGGCTCGGCCCGAGAGCCGGAGCGCCGGACCGTCGAGTCTCCTTTCCCGCTCCAGTTTTCTTCTCAATCTCCAAGATGCCAAGGCTCGGCCCGAGAGCCGGGGCGCCGGACCGTCGAATTTCCTTCCCGCTCCAGTTTCTTTTTCCAAATTCGAATGTGCCAAGGCTCGGCCCGAGAGCCGGGGCGCCGGACCGTCGACTCTCCTTTCCCGCTCCAGTTTCTCCCCCTATAGAATTTGATTACCTTGCCCATGGGCGAGGGCTTCTGCGTTTTTCCCGGTCACGACTTGAAAAAATGCTTCGCGCCCTAATCTCTTGAACTTGCATTCTGTCCCAACGCAAGCTACCCCAACCCAAGGATGTTTCATGGCCGAACCGGCGCTGTCGATCCGTGGCCTGACCAAGGTCTACGGTAATGGCTTTCACGCCCTCAAGGGTATCGATCTCGACGTCGAGCAGGGCGACTTCTTTGCCATGCTGGGCCCTAATGGTGCCGGCAAGTCCACGACCCTCGGTATCGTATGCTCGCTGGTGCAGAAGAGCGCCGGCAAGGTTTCGATCTTTGGCATCGACATCGACAGTAACTTCGCCAAGGCCAAGTACCTCATGGGCGTGGTGCCACAGGAATTCAACTTCAACCAGTTCGAAAAGGTGATCGATATCGTGCTGGCCCAGGCGGGCTACTTTGGCATGACTCGCCGCGAGGCACTGCCCCGGGCCGAGCGGTTGCTGAGGGACCTGGGGCTTTGGGACAAGCGCAACGGTAACGCCCGCATGCTCTCCGGCGGCATGAAGCGCCGCCTGATGATCGCCCGGGCGCTGATGCATCGCCCCCAATTGCTGATCCTCGACGAGCCCACTGCCGGGGTCGATATCGAGCTGCGGCGCAGCATGTGGGAGTACCTGCGCCGCATCAATCGCGAGCAGGGAACCACCATTATCCTGACCACCCACTATCTCGAGGAGGCGGAGAGCCTCTGCCGCAACGTGGCGATCATCAACCACGGTGAGATCATTCGTAACACCAGCGTGCGAGGCCTGCTCGCCGAGCTCGATACCGAGACCTTCCTGCTCGACCTGGCCCATCCGGTGAGCGAGGCGCCGGCCATCGAGGGCTTCGACGTTCGCCAGGTGGACGCCGCCCAGCTGGCGGTAGTGGTACATCGCGGACAGCGTGTGAACGATATCTTCACCGCGCTGAGTGAGCAGGATATTCAGGTGGTTTCCATGCGCAACCGAGCCAATCGGCTGGAAGAGATGTTCGTTACCATGGTCGAGCAGGGCAACGAGGCAAAGGCAGAGGCTGAACGCACGGAGGCCCGTTCATGAATCCGATCCAGACCGCCATCGCCCTGTGGACCCTGGTACACAAGGAGATCAAGCGCTTCACGCGGATCTGGCCGCAGACACTCCTGCCGCCTTCGATCACCATGACCATGTATTTCATCATCTTCGGCAACCTGATCGGGGCGCGCATTGGCGAGATGGATGGCTTCAGCTACATGGATTTCATCGTCCCCGGGCTGATCATGATGGCGGTGATTACCAACAGTTACTCCAACGTGGCTTCGAGCTTCTTCTCCAACAAGTTCCAGCGCTCCATCGAGGAAATGATGGTCTCGCCCATGCCCAACTGGGTAATCCTGGCCGGCTTTGTGCTCGGTGGCATGGCCCGCGGATTGGGGGTGGGGCTTATCGTCACCATCGTGTCGCTCTTCTTTACCCGCATCAGCGTGGCACATCCATTCCTGACCATCGGCGTGGTGGTGCTGACGGCAGCACTGTTTTCCATCGGCGGCTTCATCAACGCACTGCTGGGCAAGAAATTCGATGACATCTCGATCGTGCCGACCTTCATCCTGACGCCGCTGACCTACCTGGGCGGGGTCTTCTACTCGATCTCGCTGCTGCCGACCTTCTGGCAGGGGGTGTCGATGCTCAACCCGATCCTGTATATGGTCAACGTGTTCCGCTACGGCTTCCTGGGTGTCTCCGACATTCCGGTTGGCTGGGCGCTGGTCGCGATCGTCACCTTCATCGTGGTGCTGTTCGGCATCGCCCTATGGATGCTGGAGAATGGCAAAGGCATCAGGAGTTAAGAATATGGATCGCCCTGACACCCTCGAGCACGCCCCGCTGGGGCGCGAGTCCGCCTACCCGGAGCGCTACGACGCCGGGCTGCTCTATCCCATTCCCCGTGCCGCCAATCGGGCGCCGCTTGGCATCGATGAGGGCAGCCTGCCCTTCGTCGGCGAGGACGAGTGGCATGCCTTCGAGGTGAGCTGGCTCAACGGGCGTGGCAAGCCGATCGTTGCCGTGGCGCGCTTCCGCCTGCCGGCAGACTCGCCGAAACTGATCGAGTCCAAGTCCTGGAAGCTCTATCTCAACGGCTTCAACCAGACCCGCTTCGACAGCCGCGAGCAGGTGATCGACACCCTGGTGGCGGACCTTTCCGCCGCCGCGGGTGCACCGGTCTCCGTTGAGCTGTTCGGTGTCGACGACGACGCCCTTGCCGTACAGCGCCTGCCGGGCGAGTGCCTGGACGAGCTGGATATCGAGATAGCCGATTACACGCCCAGCGCCGAGCATCTGCGGGTAACAGAGGAGGTCGTCGAGGAGACGCTATACTCGCATTTGCTCAAGTCCAACTGCCCGGTGACCGGCCAGCCCGACTGGGGCAGCGTGCTGATTCGCTATCGTGGACCGAAGCTCGACCGTGAAGGCCTGCTGCGCTACCTGATCGGCTACCGTCAGCATCAGGATTTCCACGAACACTGCGTCGAGCACATCTTTACCGACCTGATGGCCCGGGCGCGCCCGGAACGGCTGCTGGTGCTGGCGCGCTACGTGCGTCGCGGCGGGCTGGATATCTCTCCCTGGCGCGCCACCCCCGGCGAGCGACCGCCCGAGCCGCTGCGGCTGGCACGTCAATAGCAGCTTGGGTAAAGTGCTCAGGATTCGAATCGGCAACCAACGGGGCCATGCGCCACCGATGAGGAGAACATCATGGATGCGATGACGCTGCTGCATGAACGCAGCTCCATGGGCAAGCTCATGGGGCCGCCGCCTGGCCCCGAGCAACTCGAAGCGATCTACCGGGCCGCGCTGCGGGCACCCGACCACAAGGAGCTGCGGCCCTGGCGCTTCATCGAGTTTTCGGGGGAGGGGTTGGCGCGTCTGGGCGAGCTGTTCGCCGAGGCCGAGTTCCGCGAGGACCCGGAAGTCGGCGATGCGGCTCTGGATGCCGTGCGCAAGAAGCCGCATCGGGCCCCCATGATCATTGCCGTGGTCGCGAAGGTGACACCGGATATACCCAAGGTGCCGAAGATCGAGCAGGTGGTCTCGGCCGGCTGTGCCGGCCACGCCATCCTGCTGGCGGCCCACGCCCTGGGGCTGGGTGCCATGTGGCGCAGCGGAAAGTACGCCTTCGATCCTACCGTACGCAAGGGGCTCGGCCTGGATGAAGACGACGAGCTGATTGCCTTCATCTACCTGGGGCAGCTCGGGGGGCGTCACCGTCCCGTTCCCGAGCACCGCCTCAGCGACTTTGTCGAACGCTGGACCTGACAATGCGCGAAGTCGGCATACCCCATCCACGCCTGTCGCTGCCCGAACCTGGGCAACGGGACGACCCGCAGGCCTTCCTGGCCTGGCTCAGTGATGCGATCCCCATGGTCGAGCACCTGGGCATTCACGAGATGCGTTGGGAAGGGGAAAGCCTTGTGTGGGAGCTCTCTCTGGTGCCCAACCTCAACGACAAGGGCACCGGCTTCGGCGGTGGACTCACTGCCCAGACCACGCTGCTGGGCTGGTGCTGGACCACGCTATGGCTGCGAGAGCGCGGCTATGCGCGCGACGTCGTGGTGGCCGAAGCCACACAGCGCTTCCTGGCGCCAGTCACCGGTGACTACCGACTCACCTGTGCTCCCGAGAGTGTGCAGGGTCCCGAGAGGCTCGATGAGCGTTTGACGAGCCGTGGACGAGGGCGGATCGGCCTGGTTCAGCAGCTCTGGTGCGGCGACACGTTATGCCTGGAAGCGCATGGCAATTACGCCGTGCTGCCCGCTGCCTGAAGGCGTCAGAACCAAAAACCGGCTTGCAAACGCGCACTTAAGCCGTTAGACTTTGCGCCGTTCTGACGTGCAAGGCACAGCCCAAGGGCGTGAGGACCACAATGTGGAGGGGTGTCCGAGTGGTCGAAGGAGCACGCCTGGAAAGTGTGTAAGTCGAAAGGCTTCGAGGGTTCGAATCCCTCCCCCTCCGCCACGAATATCGAATAAGTCGCTGATTTCAGCGGCTTTTTCTTTTTCTGACTATCCGCAGTCCCCCACTCAGTCCCCCAGCCGTTTTTGTAATGGGGGACCGCGTTATTCAGGCCCCTTGAGCCATCGTTCGCCATCTGTGGCAGCGGGCCGGCGACAGATGCCAGCCTTTCCTTCGGCAACGTCATTGCTGCCCTGTCACTCCTCGGCTGTAGCCGACCCTTGGCCCAGAGATCAATTTCGTCTTCTATGCCCTTCAGTGGCTGGATAGCAGCACGCATGCAGGGCATAGGACTAGACCGAGGTCATAAAGGGTGAGACTGCGGACCGCTACTTGAAGCACTCCTACCGGGAGGTCCGCTCAACACCCTCAAATATGACTGTCATATTCTTTATCGATCAGCCACTCGAGTGTCTTGTTTATATTTTGCCCGCGCTGCTTGGCCAGATAATCAAGCCTCTGCTTGGAATCTTCGTTGATGAATGTATTTAAAGGCTTTTTCCCTTTTAGGTTTTCGCGATATTTTTTCTGATCACATGCCTTCTTCATGTTCATCAGGAAAATTCTTTTTGTATCCCTATGGACACCAGATAAGTCCATGGAGGCAACGGCTGAAAGGTATTTCTCTTTATTGTTTGTTGGGCTGAAAGTGGGCGTGCTGACACCATGTTTTTGCAAGTATTCCCACGCCCAGGCGCACTGTGTCTCATTTGAAGGGTCGATAAATTTCAACGGATGTGGATTGTCCAAAACCGATATCCATATTGTTTTCATGCTCTCAATAAGTTGCTTCTTAGCTTCTAAATTTACTGGTCCAGTGTCGAAAAAATAAACTATCGAATAGAATCGTTCTTTGGGACTGGTAGGGAAGGTCACTAAGCTGTTCTGGAATTCGGTTGCAGGAGGGTAAGATTTGCTTCCGTCAGGATTGGCGGGTGGTTCGCTGAGATGATTTTTCATTAGCCATCCCCAAGCCCAACAGCATGCACGCTCATCGGTCTCTATCCAGTCGAAGCATTCATCTGGCAACAAGCTTAAGTTTCTACATGAGTTAAGCCAGTTTATTTTTTCGGTTCTATCGGCACCTGTGTATCTAGTTAGATAATTTATTACTACTTGCCTGCATGCATCAGGGCTTGCGGCGGTCGTGCTAAATGTCTGATTGTTAATAGCAAGCAGGTTTGAATAAAAAACAAAGTCTCTGCGGGATGTGCCATCTAGGCCTTTAATCGCCTCATGTTTTTTTCCTTTGTGGATAGTCATTAGTTGCTTCCTTCTCGTTTTAAACAGTTTGAAATGTCTTTTTAAATTATAGAACTACGTAGATTTATTGTATATTTATAGCAAGAATTATGTTTGTATGTCAATGGATTTTCAAGGCATTCCTGTAGAATTTACAAACTTTTTTTATTGTAAGAAAATCCATAAACTCATTAAAATACAATGGCTTATTGATACTGCGTCGGCGCAAATGGCGGATTTTTCTTCTGAATGCAAGGTGTGTGGCGGCTGCGAGCGCCAGTCTTCTGCTGTGGGCGATTAGGGGGTGTGAATGTTTAGCTTAGCCTGCTCAATCTTGAATGACTCATTTGGAAGCTGGGGGTGTCCGCCATCCAGCCTGACTATATGTCTGGGACTGGATGGGGTCCACTTAAGCCAGCATCGGCTCGATGGGAGTGATTTTAGTAATTTCTCACATGCATGGCCTATCTCATGGGATAAAATCGGAGACTTTCTCATGAGGCTCATCAAGCTTGCAAAGGTCATGGATAATACAGGGCTCTCACGTTCAACTATTTACAAGTACATTTCCGATGGGAGTTTTCCAAAACCAGTCTCCTTGGGGGTTAGGAATGTTGCTTGGGTTGAAAGTGAAGTGGAAGACTGGATTCTTGAAAGAATAAGAGAAAGAGATGACTATGGTTTAACTGCATACTGAAATTGGCGGCTCAATGAGCCGCCTACCCATCAGCATAATCTGTTCCATCATTTTAGGACCAAAAAAATAACATCCTATCGCCATAGGCTACTGTGACGCCCACCGGCGTCACAGTAGCCTATATATCGCGAATTTATAGGTATCCAAGGCCTGCAAATTCAGAACAGCCTTCGTTACCGACTACAGTGTGGTCAATGACTCTTGCCTCGATAAGTCCCAGCGCTTCTTTCAGGCGCTGCGTGATGCGCCGCTCGGCTCGGGGTCGCCACTTGGGTGATTGTGAACCAGTATTAAAGAGGTGCTGTTACAGGTTAAAGCCTGCTTGACGACCTCCCTCGGGTACACGCTGGCCGAGTCGATTGTGCCGCGGAACAACTCCTCGAAGCATATGACGCGGTGTTGGCTGTCGAGAAAGATGGCACTGATTACCTCATGCTCGTAGTCTTGCAGCAGAATCTACAGGTACTCGAATGCCAGCGCCGGCTGAGTGTTCTTGCGTCCCCGGGCCAGACGACGACGGGCGAAGGCCTGGGCGATGCTCAGGAGCTCTGCTTCGGTCACCGTGTCGGTGATGCGATAGGTGCCGGCGGTCTCGCCGGCACTCAGCTTGCGATGGTTCATGGTGTCTCTCCTCAGGCCGCCATCACTTGCGCCATGCGACGCTCCATTTCCTCGTAGAACGCATCGACCCGCTCGGCGATGGTGCGGATCAACACCTCGTCCCGATAAGCCCGCTTCACGAACAGCGGCATGCCCGGCCAGTAGCTGACGAAATCGATCCACTCCCGCTCGCTAACCCACAGCCCGCCCTGGCACTGCGCCACGTGCTCCTGGGGGAGCTCACCCTCGAGCAGCAGCTCGATCTGGTACTTGGGCAGCTTGGTTTTGATCTCGGCCAGCCCCTGGCTGTCCACCAGGCAGTCGGGGGAGTAGCCCACCCCGTGGTTGAGGATGATGCCGACCTGCTCCAGGCGGGGCTGGCCGGTGGCTTCCTGGTAGAGCTCACGGGCCACCGGTTCCAGCGCGTGGCCACGCTGGGTGTGGGCATTGCCCTGGAAGGCATCCGAGGGCTCACCGGTGATGCGTTCGCCGATCAGCTGATGCATGTAGCTCAGCGCACCGGTACCGAAACCAGCTGGCCCTTTCCCCTTGACCAGCAGGGTCTTCAGCTCGGACATGGTGACGATACCGAGGCGGGCGGCATGCCACTCGGGCGTGCCCTGTTCCAGTGTCAGGATCTGCATGACGATCTCCTTGATGGCATGACGGCATAGCGGCGAGGGAAGGCCCCTCGCCGATGGCTCAATGGCGTTGACGGTTGGGCTTTACCCGCTTCTGCAGCGAGGCTCGTAGCTTGTCGAAATCGCTGCGGGGGACCCGATCGACCTCGCCGTACTTGCCGACGAACCATTCCTGGGTAGTGATGGGACAGGCGGTGATCAGCTGCTTGAGCTGACTCGCCTGGAACGGCGTGACCACCTTCATCGGTGGCGCGGCGCCATGACCGTTGTCGTCCTGGCCGCGGGTGGTGATGTTGAGCAGCGCGCACAGCACATAGCGCTTGCCGTAACTGGTGGAGGAGCCGAAGGATTGCACGGCGTTCTTGTTGCCGCTGACGTCCGCCGGCAACAGCATGCTGGTCTCCTCGCGATGACCTCCCTGGTGCATCAGTACGCCGGTCACCTGAATACCGCGTTCCTGGGTCTGGATACGGAAGCTCACCGCAAAGCCGAAGCGCTGCATGATCGGACGCACGGTGTCGACGATGTCCTCCAGGGTGGCGTAGGCGCCGTTGTTGCCCTGGCCTCGTTCGGTAATGCTCGGCAGCTCCGTCTGCATTGCCGCCATGGCAGCGCTGTAGGCCATCAGCGCCTGGCGGTCGAGGACGCGCTCCTGCATCTGCAGCAGGCGCTCCATCTTGTCGATGTCGACTTCGGGGTTGAGGGCGGCCCGCTCGATCACCTGAATGATCGCGGTGCTCTCCTGGAGCGGCTGGGCAGCGGGTTGGGTGGATAGCTGGCTATTGCCCTTGGCAGGCTGGGGTTGGATCGGGGTAGCCATGATGGCCTCCTTACAGATAGCGGTTGAAGACTTCATGTAGTTGGTCGGCAGGGACCGGCTCCAGGGACACGACCACGCGATAGACCTGGCCCTTGGCCAGCACGTGGGTATGAGCATGTTGTTTACCGGCCCCCAGCAGCTCTTGGGATAGCTGGGTCAAGGCGCGGCAGATCTCGAATGTCATGGGCGGTTGCATGAGTGCCTCCGAAAAACAGAAATGCCCGGTCTGCGAAGGACCGGGCGCCATGCCGTGGAATGGGTGGGAAGGTTAATGGGGTGGAGCGTGAACGATAGGCGACGGCGGGTGCCGATCAGGCCACCAACGCCATGGCCGACTCCAGTGCCTTGTCCTTGAGGCTCGCCCCCTGGCCGAACCAGGCGGAGTCTATGCGGTAGTCGTTGCTGCGGGCGCGCTTCTCGTGGTCGACGTACTCGGTGATGGCGTTGAGCAGTCCCCAGGCGGTGCCCTGAGCGGTACACAGCTGGGAGCCACGCCCTTCGCCGTGGTAGAGCTTCTGGACGCGATTCAGCGCCCGGACGTTGGGCAGCTTGGAAGGATCGTCCAGCGGTTCCTCTGCGTTGCAGATCACCGACTGGAAGTAGGTCTTGATCTCTGCCTGGCTGACCTTGCGTTCGGCCAGCATCTTCATGCGGTACATGAAGTCGTCCCACTGCGAGACAGAGATGCCCAGCTGCTGCTTGACCTGCTGCGGGTTGAACTCGGTGCTGTGCGGTACCTTCACGCCCTGGCTCATGCCATCCACCGCGATGGTCAGGGTGTTGTTGCATACCACCCGCACCGAAGTGGGTGTCGCCACCGTCGCCAGCGAGCCGTCGCAGGACGTCGCCAGCAGCAGGTAGGCGTTGACCTGGTCCTGGCCCTTGATGGCAGTGCCCAGGCCGCTGCGGGCCAAGGCCCAGAACTTGCGGCCGCCTTTGAGCACCCCCGCCGTCTCCAACTCGTAGCCGGCGTACTCGGTCAGGTCGCGGTAGAACTCCAGCACCTCCTCAGGCTGGACCACCTTGTAGCGCTGTGAGACCACCGACAGCGGTGCCCGGGTATCCGAGCGGTAGAGCACCTTCTGCTCCGGGAAGGAGTGGATACTGCCCAGGTGGGCGGCGCCATCGGCGATGAAGCGCACCGGCGATTCCTCGATGTGCCAGTCCATGCCGGCCTGCTGCCGCCAGACCTCCAGCGGTTGATGACGCGACAGTTGCTGCCCCAGGCCATGCCAGGGAGTGTCGCCGACGTAGGCCATCTGTTCGATTTGGTGTGCCATGGGTCTATTTCCTTGATGATTTACAGTCACGGCATAACGGCCCGCTACCTCAATGCAGCGGGCTAGTCATGACATAGTGAAAAGAGAAAGAGGGGGAGAATCGGACCGGAGCGTGATGGCACACTCACGGTTTAATCAGCGCGAGGACGAAAGGTGTGATGACAGCGACAGCACTGGTAGTTGTCGAGCACCTTGTTATCCAACTCCTCTCCCAGACGTGCCCCGGTGATCCCGCCTGCTGTTCCCCCGACCAGCCCACCAAAGGCGGCCCCAGCCAGACTGCCGATGGTGGCCCCCAGGGGACCACCCACCGCACCGACCAGGGCACCGGCCTTGGCCCCTGTCAAAGCACCGGCAGCGCCTGACGCCGTGCCCGCAACCGCTCCGGTTGTGCCGCCGACCTTGCGACCGATGTTGCGCGTGATGACGTGATGCGAGCCGCAGCTCGGACAATGGATCGACATGCGCTTACCTCCTGAGTCGTGGTGTGAACGTTCATCGAAGCTATCGCCTGACAGCTTCATGGAGGTAATACAGGGCTGAGATTTTTTTGACTCGAATCGGTAGGTGGGCATTCAGCAACACAGTGGCAAGCCTGGTCTTCGACACTAACTTTTTCAATCGCTTACGGCCCAACTTCCCGGCGAATACCGACCTTGAGGGTTCTCTTCTTCCCGTATTCTCTACCTGAGCCACCCATGCTGATTTGGCTTTGTATGTTATTAGTTATAACCGGTAGTTCTAATAGAGCTAATCAATAGCCTCAGAGAGACCAATGGACTCACGTAGTAAGAGTCCACAAGGAAGAACAGCAGGGAGAGGCGAAGGCTGGGAGGGATATCCCCTAAGCAACGAACCGACCTCACGATCTGCGAGAACACCATGAAAGACGAGACCCACAAGGGAGTGACGGCAACGCAACGTCACGACACCCAACAGCGGTAGCGACCCAGGTACCTATGGGCAAGCGCTTTGAGGATGGACTGACCCGTTTCCCGGTGGTGACGTAAATTTCTACAGGTCTCGGCGATGGTACGAGCAGACCGCTCCATGACCATCAAGAGAGGCCTTTCCCCATGTTCGATGATGTTTACGACGACACCTTGAACGAAGCCGACATGCTGGCCATCTGCCAAGGCATGAACAGTACCGTGTTGGAAACCACCGCTCTGGGCCAGGAGATCGCCACGCTGTCCCACCACCTCTGGCGACAGGACTTGATCGAGGTGGATCGCCAGCTCAAGGCATTGGCGACGACAGAGGCCTTGCTGGACAGCCAGCGTTTAATTCTGCCGGATGGCTACGGCAGCGATATCGTGGTGCTGGCCCCGGATGCCTTGCTGGACACGCTGACCACGCTCTATACGGTGCTGGTGACGATGTTCCAGGAGACCGATATCGGTCAGCACTATCGGCCGAGCCCCTACGCTCTGCGTTTTCTGTGGGCGTTTGCGAGCAG
Organism: Halomonas sp. ANAO-440; assembly: GCF_019915905.1. Classification (NCBI taxonomy): domain Bacteria; kingdom Pseudomonadati; phylum Pseudomonadota; class Gammaproteobacteria; order Oceanospirillales; family Halomonadaceae; genus Halomonas; species Halomonas sp. ANAO-440. The sequence goes on from NZ_JAHXBV010000011.1 coordinate 164,667, forward strand.
CGCTTACCTGCGCGAGGTGGGGTTTCATCAGTCCCCCACCATGAGCCGGCAGGTAGCAGAACAGACGATCGTGGAACTCAACCAACGACTGACGGCTTGGTATCAATGCCTGAAGCAGCCGGACTTTGCCTACGAGTGCAGCCGGAATCGCCGTAATAGCCGCAACAACTACCAGCGTCTCCGGGATTTGATGGATGCCTTGTTCGCTCGCCATAGCCGCCTGACGGTACTGAGAGTGGATCTAAGCTATAGCGAGCATGATGGCCCCTACGTCGACTACGAGACAGCACGCTACCATCGTAAGCAGCTGTGTCAGGTATTCCACACGAACCCGCTCTTCAAGCACTTGCTTGGCTATGCCTGGAAGTTGGAGTGGAAGCCCAAGAAAGGCTTCCATTATCACTTCGTGTTCTTCTTCGATGGCCACCAGGTGCAGGAAGACATTACCCAGGCCCGGCGCATTGGCGAGCTGTGGGCACGCTCGATCACCGGCGGACAAGGGCATTACTTCAACTGCAATCGCAATGCTGAGAACGTCTATCACTACAACGCCTTGGGGCGCGTCGACTACCACGACTTTGAGAAGCAGCGCGGATTGGATTACATCGCTCGCTACCTGACCAAGGTCGACGAATACGCCGCCATGCTGGTAACCGGACGCAAGTTCCAAACCAGCCCCCTGCCTGATGTACCTGAAGGACCTCGCCCTGGGCGTCCACGTCAGCCTCCCGCCACCTGGTGTTACGGCGAGCTGAGTTTCTGACATCCCACCTGCCTATGCTATGTCACGTCCCGGCGGTCACGGGAAAAAGCCGGGGATTCCGCCCGCCGACGACTAATGCCGGGTTGGTTTTCACGCCACACGCCACACGGCCTGCCCTTCTGGGAGCAGGCCTTCTTCGTTCTACCATAAGGAGTTCGCCATGTTCCCGTTCCGCTTCCGACCGGACACCCATCAGAACGCCGCAGACGCCGCTCAACCAAACGCAAGCCACTCAAGTGGCCCATTGCCCTGGCAGAGTGCTGCCGACATGCCAGTAGACGCTCAACGGCGACTCGATGCGATGGAGCGAGATGAACCCAAGCGACGGCTGATCCGGGATGCCAAGGCGCTGGCCAAGACCCGCAAGATCACACAGGCACAGATGGCCGAGGAGATGGGTGTGCCGCACCGGACCCTGGAGGAGTGGTTACAGTTCCGGCGGATGCCCAAGGCCCCCGGAACAACGCTGCTTCGGCGGTGGGTAGAGACGTATCACCGCGAGGAGCTTTAAAAATTCCCACTTCGACTCCCCTCCCAGGAGTGCGTTACCGCGGCGATCATCTCAGTACCAGTAGCGCAGTGAGCTCATTCTGCTGCTGGTTCACCCATCACAGGAGATGATCATCATGGCAAAAGGTAAGACACCCATGACCCAGGCAGCTGCCTCACGTGTCCAGAGCAGCACGGCGAAATCGAGCGGTGGCAATGTGTCAAAGGGTAGCTTTGCTGCTCGAGCTACCAGAGCGGCCGCTCACAATACGGGTGGAAATCGCAGTAAGAAGTAGCCATCCAGTGCTATGGCCCAGGCTCACCGCTGGTGGCCTGGGCTTTTACATGCGCCCAGTACTCCGGGTATCGGGAGAACCTCTCCACAAGCCATTCAGGACTCATTTCTTCGGAAAGGGCTGGGGTTTCTTTAGCTAGCTGATTAAGTAGGGTTATCTCTTGCTCTATCCATTTGGTCCAGACGGTGGCTACGCGTGCCATGATAAATGGAAAAAAAGCATCACAATTCTCAACTGTCAGAGATTCCAAAAAACCGATCAGCTGCTCGGCTTCAGGAACAGTTCCAGCCCTCCATTCTTTTAGCCTGGTGAGCCGGGTTGCATCGGCAGCATTCTTGATATCTTGTTGATCCGCCAGCCCTCTGACTCTTGTCCTACCCTCATTAGGGCGGGGCAAGTGCTGCGCCATGAGTCGGTACGACATCGGCCTCTCGCCGAGTGGTGAGAGAACATCCCGCCAGAATTCGTAAAGCTGATACGTCGGAGTTGTTAACTTACCCTTTGCTAGCAGAGGCATCAATTTCCCCATGCCACCGTGGTTGACCAGAGTATCTGTCAGTTTGTCTGGCAGCCTGAGCGATTCTTTTATTTCCAGCATGTCAGCCATGAGGTTGGCAAGGAGTTGATGGTAAAAATCGACTCGAAGGCAAAATAAACATTTTAGAACGTTTGCTACCATCGGTGTCGTTCTCGGCTGTCCAGGCCGACTGGCATCGATCATTGCAGCGCTATAGCTTTGGATCTCTTGTGAGTTTAGCAAGGTTTGGTGCCTGAACGCTTCGCAGATAGCCTTGCGCATTCGAGTAAGTTTCTCTTCAGGCGAGGCCTCCATCTTCCTGGCCTGATGGCACGTAAGAATCAGTTGCCTCTCCGCTTTGGCGCGCCTCTCCAGGAAAGAGAGCGTCAGGGGAAGTTCTAGCTTCTGTATTGGCTGATGCTGGTTGATTTCCTCCAGAAGTCCCTGGCTGAATACCAGCCACTTGGTTCCATTAGTATCTCTAACTATGGGCTCTTTTGGAGTAATATGACTGAGCAGCTCAGCCATATTTTTTTGTTCCGTCACTTTATGGAGGTTTCTCTCTATCTTCTTGGCACTGCGAGGAGATACCCCATCCTGGCAGGCCGTCTTGAGAGTCTGTCTGTGGACTGGTTCCAGTTTTAGACTTTCATCTTCCTGCATGCGATGGAGGAGGGTGTGCATGCCGGTGCATTTGTCGTCGAGCCAACCGACAAGCTCCCATACCGGTGGCATGAAAGGAAATAGGGTATCGGGTGTATCGATGATGACTTTCTCTGCCATTGAGTGACCTGCCAAGTCAGCGTGCTCCCCGCACAGGATGATGCCTCTCTAACCTACCCCATTCCCAGGCTACTGTGGCAGGTCGTCAAGTCTAATTCAGCTTCGCTTGCTGAGATGTCATGATACCGATGCGGAGGAGCGGGGTTGACTGCACACGTACCCACGCTGCTGTCGGTGGCGGGGCATTTGGATAGGGGCACAAGGGAACTTAGGGATGATAATGAGAAGAATTTTAATTTTTGCGTTGTTGTGGCTGATGCCGGTGGTTATGGCGGTGGCCATGCCGATTGGGATGACGACGGCGCAATCGTTGAATGTCCGATCAGCGCCCTCGGGTGAGGTGGTGGCCTCTCTGCCAATGGGCACGGTTGCTGGCGTGCTGGATATGCAGGGGGACTGGCTGAAGATCATGTACTTCGAAGGAGGGGACACCAGTCGTTCTCGCGAAGGTTGGATCCATAGCCAGCACTTCCGCTTAACCTCTGCGTCCGGTGTCGGTGGTTCGAGCTGCGAAACGGAATATCGTTCCGGGGCAGAGGTCTGCTTGAATATCATCAATACCAACCTGGATTGTCGTGAAGACTTTTCCAGCGGCACCTACCGAAGCTGCGACGTGACCGCCGAGTACGAACTGACGACCGACTACCGAGGGCAGTCGTCCCTGGGTGTGGATGTCTCTTGTGATGCCCAGATGACTCGCCATGCTGTCAACGGCATGCGCCGAAGTAGCTCAGAATCCAACTGGTTCAGTCATTCACTCTATTCTCACGGCTCCGACTGGAACTCTATGAATTTATCCTTCAGATTCAATACGTTTGATGAGGTCCATCGGGTTCAACTCGATTCGGTGACGTGCAGGATCGAGAGCGTTCAGCTGTGGTAGCCGGAGCAAGGGGAGGAAGGGCTCGCCGTATAGTAGTAGGTGACCCAAGACCGGCCTCATTCCCCTTACCCATCTTTGTCAGCTAGCGTAACATGGCATGCTAATACCCATAACTGAGCTGTCATAAGGCCTGTGCCTCTTCAAGCATGCCTTCATGCTGGCCTTGAACCACGCAGCCTGCTGGGATGCTACACCGGCCTGCTGCGCTGCAGGGAGCAACCGATGCGAGACGTTCTTTCCACCTGTCAGCCACGCCCTGAGATCCTGGCGGGCACCTTCAACCCAGAGATCTTCACGGCCAGCCTGAGCCGCGTGCTGAATGACTATCGCAAGGGGGAGGCCCGAGAAGGGGCCAACTCGCTGTATTCCGACCCAGTGGCCTTCTTCCGAGATGCGACGCACCCGACCCAAGGCCTCTGCACGATTCTGGACAACGCGCTAGCCAGGCTGACCAACGGCGACCTGTCGAGACCGGCGATGCAGCGTCTCGATACCGCCTTCGGTGGGGGTAAGACCCATACCCTGATAGCCCTTGCCCACGCAGCCATGCAGGGCCAGCCGCTTGCAGAGCACATGGCCGGCATCCTGGCCCCCGAGCGTTTGCCGAAGCCAGGCCAGGTGCAAGTGGTGGGAATCATCGGTGACACCGTGGACACGCTGCGGGAAACCGCCGGAGGCTCGTCTAGCAAGCCCAATACCCTGTGGTGGCAGATCGCCCAGCAGACTCTTTCATCCGACCAGCAGGCTTCCATTCAGGCGCGCCTGGATGATGCCTCGGCGCCGGCCTCGGATGAGTTCTTCGAGACCCTGTTCGGCGACCGGCCGACACTGATCATCGTCGATGAGATCGCCCAATATCTATCGCGCATGGAAGCCGCCTTCCCTGGCGTGGGTGCCGAGCAGACCGCTGCCTTCCTGATGTCGCTTTCAACCTACGCGGCAGGCAAGCCCAATGTGGCCGTGGTGCTGAGTCTGGCATCGGCAACCAATGCTTTCGGCGATTTCAATAAGCTGATCCGCAAGCTGCAGTCCACGCACAGCATGAGCTCGGCAGAAGCGGAGGCCGTGGTTCGCGAGGCACAGCGCGGCGTGCTGGACGTCGTTAACCGCACCTCGGAGGCCACGACGCCGGTTCAGGAGGGCGACCTGTCGCGCATCATGGCCAAGCGCCTGTTCGTGTCGGTCGATCTCGAGGCAGCAAGCGAAGTTGCCTCAGCGTTCATCGAGACCTATCGCCAAGCTGGGACGGATCTGCCGGCCGGGGCCAACGACCCACAGCTGCATGATCGCCTGGTAGCGCACTATCCCTTCCATCCCACGCTGATTGAGTTCCTCTCCGAGGAACTGGCTCAGGTGGAAGAGTTTCAAGGTACACGCGGCTTGCTGCGTACCCTTGCGCGGGCTGTGCGGCGGATCTGGGAGGCCAAGTTGGCCATTCCGCTGATCCAGACCGGCCACATCGACCTCTCCGACGGCACCATCCGCAGCGAGCTGCTGGGCAAGACCAAGAACACAGATTTCGTCGCCGTGCTCGACTCCGATATCTGTAAGGCTTCGGGGACTCAGTCCACTAGCCGCACTGTGGCCGGCGAACTGGATGCCGCCAACCCCCATCCCGATGGTTACCCTGTTCACGAGTGGGCCTGGCGCGTGGTTTTCCTGCACAGCCTGATCGGCCGTGGAGGTGGTCTGCAGGACGAGAAGTTCGGCATCGACATGACCTCGGCGGTCTATGAGATGGCCTCACCCGCCATCAAGCCGGCCACCGTGCGTTCCGCCCTGGAAACCATCGAGCGCGAGGCGAACTACCTTCGCGAGCGTAACGGTCGGCTGTATGCCGACACGGTACCGACGCTCAACAACATCCTGCGTCGTATCGAGGGCAACGTGGCCTACGCGGAGGCCATGACGCGCGTCGAGCAGGTCGTTCGGGGCCTGATCAAGCAGTCCTCCGTGTTCGATATCCATCCCAATATCGACGATGGTGAAGGGATTCCCGACAAGACGCGCAAGCCGCAGTTGGGCGTTATCGCCTTTGAGGTGGAAGAGCTGGATCCGGCGCGCTTTATCGAGCGCCGAGGCGAGGCAGTTCGCGAGTACCAGAACCAGGTGTTCCTGCTGGCTCCCAGCACCACCCATATTGCCGGCTCGACCTGGACAGAGGCGCGTACGCACCAGGAGCACCGCACCCGGCAGAACATCCTTACCCTGGCGCGCAAGGCCATCGCCGTGGAGCGCCTCAAGGAAAACCCCGAGAACTGGGGTGTCAGTCATGAGCAGCTTCAAAAGGGGGAGTTCAAAGAGCGGGCCGCTAAGGGTCCGGCCGAGCTGCGCACCGCAATCGATGAGTCCTATCGCTTCCTGATCTACCCGGGGCGTGATGGTGGCCGTGTGGTGGTGCGTGATCTGGGCAAGCGTGGTGCTGGTCCCACAGCAGGCGGCTCCAGCGGCCTGCATCTGGAAGATGCCATCCTCAAGCAGCTGGCCGAAGAAGGGGAGCTGATCACCGAGGAGCGCGCTACCACCGCAGAAGCGGCAACGCTGCTTGGCAAGCTGTTCTTCGAGAGCCTTAAACAGGTCAACGTCAGTGACCTCGTGGAGCGCTTCGCGACCCGCCGCAACTGGCCTATCCTGCAACACCCTGCGTTGCTGGCCACCGTGCTGGTGGAAGGTGCCAAGCGCAGCAGCTGGTGTCTGGGTCACATGCCAGACAAGAAGGCCCACAAGCCCGATGCCCTCTATCACAAGGACAACCCGCCGCCTCTGACGGTGGAGCCCCTGGAGAAGGACGGCGAAGGCTGGATTCTCTGTACCAAGGAGCATGCCAAGCAGCTGGGTTGGCTGGAAAGCATCGTACGCGATCCCAACACCGTCGCCGCCTGGATCGAGCAGACTATCCAAAGCCGTGATCAGGTCGATCTCAGCCAACTGCCGCAGATCATCGAGCAGGAGCACGACAAGGTCGACCCGCACGTCTACCAGCAGCAACTGGAGAACCTCTTTGCTCAGCGACAACTGGCTGCCTACCCTCAGGAAGCCTTCAACGAGGAGGGGGATGCTGATCCTGAGCAGGCGATGACGGGCGATACCGTACCCGTAGGTGGTGTGCCGGGTGGGATAGTGGTGCCCTACCAGACGGCACAGGCCCGGGGCTGGATCATCAAGCCCAAGGTGGAGAATCGCTCCTACGTTTTGAGGAAACCTGATAACGTCAAAAAGCTCTTCAACCTGTTAGCTGGTACTGTCCTAAGCCACTCCACCAGCGAAGTGCAAACCCTGCAGGTTTCAGCCGAAACGCCCGATAAGGGGCGCTTCCAGCTGGCCATGGGCCCTACCACTGTAGGGGGCCTGGTAGAAAGCCGCGCGTTGTTTGCGGCCCTGAATAACCGTTTACGCTTCGAGCAAGGCCGGCATGAAGTCCGTCTGACCCTTGGTGAACTGGACCAGAACTGCAAGTTCACCCAGATGCTCGAGCAACTGGAAGGATAAATACGACTGATGGCCACCACCGCCACCAAGACGTCGCCCCGCGGGCGCCGCAAGAGCTCACAGGCCGATGAGGCGCAACTGGCCAAGCTGGCCAGGCGCTCGCCCTATGTGCTGCGCCTGACGCGCCACAAGGATCTGCCGCCCCCGGTGCTGGTCGTCAAGGAGCGCATCGCCCCAGAAGACCGTGACGATACCGAAGGGCTGACTAACCCGCGGGCCAAGCACGTGGAGCGCGGAACCCTGCACGGCGAGAGCGTGCGCGCCTGCCTACCGGTACTCAAGCGCATCTTGGAAGAGGTAAAGGACGAGCAGGGCATCGCGCTGGGCCTGGAGCGCTTCATGTCCGCCCAAGGGCTCAAGCAGACCGATATCAACTTTCCCCTGGATGAAGCCGCTGGCGCACGCTTGGCGCTGTTCTTCCGCCTGCAGACCAAGGTGAAGGACGTCGACCGCATCGAGCTGATTGGCCGCCGTGTCGCGATGTTCTCCCGGGAGGAGGCTATCTACTGGCTTGCCAACGTGACGACCGCCGACCCGGCGCTGCGCAGCTGGGCCACCAGTGGATTGCGCATGCTGCTGTGCGGCGAGGCCGGTGACAGGCGCGTGCCGCGCATCCTGGAGAAAGTGCGCGCCCGTGGCTGAGGGTTAGGAATCGACGTGGCTCGCAGAGTGGGCCGGATATGGCAGCTTAGCCGCGCTAAGAGCGGCAGTGCCAAGAATGCATGATCAGCCAGGCCGGTTGCCTGGCTGTCGCCTTGTTAGAGGAAGCAACCGTATGGACGTCAACGAATCAGGCCTGCCTGCTACCAGCATGCCAGCCACCAGCACCGCCCAGTCATTGGTCGACGATCAGCGCCTGATCGAAGCCGGCTTTCCTTGTCACCAGGTGGGGGCGGAGACCCAGCGTGAACGTGGTGCCAGTTCGGCACTGCCCCCGCTCTACTACCTGCACGTCTGGTGGGCTCGGCGGCCCCTGACCCCCAGCCGCGCGGCCATCCTGGCGTCCTTGCTACCTGCCGATGCCGATCCGGAGCAATTTATTCGTGACCTGGGGATCGTGAGGTGGCAGGCAAAGCTCGGTGAGCAGCGCTGGACCTTGACCGGCGACACCATCACCAAGCGGCTGTATCAAGAGGATGATGGCAGCTGGGTGCTGCCCGTCGACAAGACGGTGCTCAAGGCAGTGGATAAGGAGCAGCAACGTCGCGAAGCCTGCCGAGAGATGATCGACCAGTTGGAAGAGGGAAGCCCCGAGTTCCACGAAGACCCCGTGGTGCAGGACTGGAAAGCAGAGGTTCAGGAGATGCCCACTATGGGCGTCTATGTTGGTGCCAAACTGGATGTGGTGCAGGCAACTGCCGACCCTGCCGGCGTCAAAGAGAAGATTGAGTTCGCCAAGCGTGATGACGTCAAGCAGATTCTCGGTACAGCGATTCGTTGGGACTCGGAAGACTCCTATGGCTACTCTCGCGCGTTTGCCACGCCGATTCAGCCGCTGCCAGAGAGTGAGCGCAAGGTGGTGCTGGATCCCACCTCGGGCGGGGGCTCCATTCCCTTCGAGGCGCTGCGTCTCGGCCATAAGGTCATTGCCAACGAGCTCAACCCTGTTGCCAGCGTCATCCTCAAGGCGACGCTAGACTATCCCTTGCGCTTCGGCGAGAGCCTGCTGGATGACATTCAGGAGTGGGGTGAGAAGCTCAGGGAAAAGGTCGAAGCTCGGATGGCGCCTTTTACCCCCTTCAGCCCCATCCCTGCCGATCAGCGAGCCAAGCTGGAAGCTCACCTACACAAGCACCCTGAGCTGGTCGAGGCGTATGCTACCGAACATGATCACATGGGGCTGCTCTATTGCCGGCAGGTGACCTGCCCCCACTGTGGAGGGGATGCACCATTACTCAATTCACAGTGGCTATCTCGTGAAGGTAATAAGTGGGGGGTTGCTATAGACACGAATAATAAAAAAGTAACATTTCGCCCATATGAAACTGAGAAGTCAAGGAGAGAAGGCAGTAAAACCTACTTTTATGGTCCAAATGGAGAGGAAATCGTTGATCAAGACAAGAAAGGCACCTTAACAAAAACGGTAGCCGACGGTGTCGGACAATGTGTTCATTGCCATCAAGCCATTTCTAGTGATGAAATCAAGCGACAGGCGCGCGGAGAGTCCGAGCACGGCAAGTGGAAGGACGTGCTTTACTGTGTGGTTAGTATCCGCTTGGAGCCCAAGCTTGACAAGCACGGCAAGGTGCAACGCTACGCGAGTGGCCACCGCAAGGGTGAGATCAAGACACAGAAGATTCGCTATTTCCGTGCTTCCAACGAGACAGATTTGAAAGCGGTACAGGCGGCCGAGCGGGAGCTGGAAGAGCGCCGCTTGGACTTCGAGATGCTGGGTTTGGTTCCTAACGAGCCATTTCCGCAAGGGAACGACATGCGCCCGGTTAACTATGGCATGCCGACATGGGCAGATATGTTTACTTCGCGTCAACTGTTAGGCCACTTGACTGTAATGGAGGCTTTGCAGAATTCCAAACCGAAGATTTTGGCTGAATTGGGTGAGGAAAAAGGACGTGCGATTATTACTTATCTTCAGTTTGCTATCGACAAGATAGTGGATTATAACAGTCGGCAGACTCGGTGGGAGTATACGCGAGGAGTAATTAAGGGCGGCTTTGGAAGGCATGATTTTTCACTAAAATGGACGTTTGGTGAGATGGTATATGCAGGCCCATCTTCTGGGTTTCGTTGGGGTCTTTCTCAGGCAATGGACGCCTATAAAGGTATCGAGGAGTTAGTGGCTGAGCGCGGAGTGATTGGGCTTGAAGCGGGAGATATTCGTCAGCTTCAAGGATCCGCCACCGATATGTCAGGAGTTAAAAGCCATAGTGTCGATGCTGTAGTAATGGATCCTCCTTACTACAACAATGTTCAGTATAGCGAACTATCTGATTTTTATTATGTATGGCAAAAACGGACCTTGGGCGACCTGTATCCAGGCTGGTTTGACCATGAGGTGACAGATAAGGCGTTAGAAGCGGTTGCTAATCCTGCACGAGATGGCTCAGCTAAAGGTGCTAAGACACGCTACGAGGAGCTAATGCAGGGCATCTTCGCAGAAAGCAAGCGGGTGCTTAAGTCGAATGGCATCATGACGTTGATGTTTACCCACAAGAGCTCCGATGCCTGGGAAACGTTGACCAATGCCTTGATTCAGTCTGGCTGGGATATTACGGCTTGTATGCCGGTCGAATCCGAAAGCGGTTACTCAACCCACCAGATGAATATGGCCTCGGCCGCCTCCACCATCTTTATCGCATGCCGACCCGCGGATCGCCGTGATCGCGAGCCCTCCAGCTGGGCCTATGAGGTCAAAGGCAAACTGGAAACCGCGGTGCGTGAGGGGCTGGGCGAGTTCGAGCGTCTCAAGCTCAACCCCGTCGACCGTATGATCGCTTCCTGGGGCCGAGCCCTGCGCGTCTACTCCGCCCACTGGCCGGTGCAGGATGGCGACGAGGACGTACCGCCGACCCGCGCCATGCAGGAAGCCGCCCGCGTAGTGGCCGAGGAAGAGGTCAGCAGGCTTTCCGGTGGCCTCGTCACCGTCGACGACCTGGATGCCGAATCCCGACTGGCGGTGATCGCGCTCGGCATCAACGGCCTTGGCGACTTCGCCTTCGATGACGCCCTGCAGATGAGCCGCTCCCTAAGCTTCCACTTGAAGAACCGTAACGGTAACTACCGCGTCAGCGACGATGTGGTGGCCTACGCCAACGTAAGCGAAGACGAGCGCGCCGCCCCGCTGGCCATCAAGGGTAACAAGCTGCGTCTGCTCAAGCCGGAAGAGCGCGCTGCCGCTCGCCTGGAGAATCCGCAAACCCTGTGGGATGTGCTGGGTGGTCTGATCGTTACCTATCGCGACGGCGGAATCGTGGCCGCTCGTAACTACCTCACCGCGCACGGTAAGCGTGACAGCGAAGCCCTGCGCGGCCTGATCAAGGTATGGGCCAAGGAGTGCCGCGATGACGAGCTCAAGCGCGAAGCCCAGATGATCGACTATGAGCTGTAAGGAGATTGGCCCATGCTGACTGAGCTGCGACTGCAGAACTTCAAGGCCTGGAAGGACACCGAGTCAATGCGCCTGGCGCCGCTGACGGTGATCTTCGGCACCAACAGCTCAGGCAAGTCGAGCCTGGGCCATCTTCTGCTGGCCCTTAAGCAGACCGTGCTGTTGACGGACCGCAAGCGCTCATTGCACCTAGGAGATGAAAACTCGCTGATCGACCTCGGCACCTTCGAGGATTGCTTATATGACCACGACCTCTCCAGGCTGATGAGCTTTGCGTTGAGCTGGAAGAGTCGTGGCGATCTGGTTCTGAAGGACATCCTCGATCCGTCGGCAATCTTTCAGGGCGATGAGTTGACCCTGATGGCTGAGATCGGAGCCAGCAAGACCGAGCAGCCAGAGACGCGTCGCTTTACCTATACCCTGCACCAGCAGGGTCATGAGGAACTGATAGCTAGTCACGGTCGCCGCGATGGCAAGCCATTTCTGGATTGCCATCCGCTGCGTCTGGTCCATGCACAGGGCAGGAACTGGGGGGTCGAGGCGCCAGAAAAATTCTACCGCTTCTCTGACAAGACGCTATCGCGCTACCAGAACGCGCACTTCCTCACCGATTTTGTGCTGGAAGCCGAGCACCTGCTGGAGAATTTCTACCACCTGGGACCGCTACGCAGCCCACCCAAGCGAGTCTATCCCTGGTCGGGAGATACCCCGCCTGATGTCGGTGCGGAAGGGGAGCTGACCATACCGGCGCTCCTGGCGGCCACCCAGCAAGGCCGAAAGCTGAATCGTGGCCCAAAGCAGAAGTATCAACCGTTCGATACTTTCATCGCCAGCTGGCTGAAGGATCTCGGAATCATCCACGAGTTCAAGGTCGAACCCATTGCAGCCGGACGCAAGGAGTATGAGGTACTGATTCAGGCCCATGGCAGTGCTCCCTGGGTCAAGCTGACCGATGTGGGGTTCGGCGTGTCGCAAGTTCTGCCTGCCTTGGTGCAGGCGTTTTATGCCCCATCGAACTCGGTGCTATGGATGGAGCAGCCCGAGATTCACTTGCACCCACGTGTACAAGCCAATCTGGCGGATGCCTTCATCAGCGCGATCCAAGCGCGAGAGGACGGTGAGAATCGCAATACCCAACTGATCATCGAGAGCCATTCCGAGCACTTCCTAAATCGTCTGCAGCGACGCATTGCCGAAGGCGGGGTGACACCCGATGAGGTAGCGATCTACTTCGTAACCCGCAATCGTCTTGGCGCCCACCTCGAGCCGCTACTACTCAACGAGTACGGCGATATCGAGAACTGGCCAGATGATTTCTTCGGTGATGACATGGAGGACATCACTCAGCGGGCGCTGGCGGCCGCCCGCAAGCGTCGGGCCCAAAAGGCACAGGGAGCCGATGCATGACACGTGCCGTAGTCGATACCAACGTGCTGCTGGTGGCGAATGATGATCATGAGGGTGTTTCAGAGGAATGCATCATTGCCTGTATCGAGACCATTGATGAGATTCGCCGCCGAGGCGTAGTGGTCATTGATGACGAGTGGAAGATACTTGGTGAGTACCATCACAAGCTGAACCCCAACAAAGGCCAGCCCGAGCCTGGGGATGCCTTTCTCAAATGGTTGCTGCAGCGCCAGGCCAATACGAAGCATGTCGTCCAGGTGCCGGTAACCGAAACGGCACAGGACTGGTTCGAGGAGTTTCCTGGACATAGTCTCCAGCGGGAGTTTGATCCGCCGGATCGCAAGTTTATCGCTGTGGCAGCCGCCGATGATGGTAACCCGCACGTGCTTCAGGCCGCCGACTGCAAATGGTTGAGCTGGTGGCCGCAGCTTGCCGAGGCAGGGGTTCGCTTCCGCTTTGTGTGCCCAGAGGATGTGAAGCGCTTCTACCGTGGGAAGTTCGACGGTCCTGTACCGGAGCTTCCTGAGGATGAGTGAGTTCTTCCGCTTCCCCCATACACCGCATCTTGCCTGGCTTGGCGAGGGCAAGCCCCGTGACGATAAGCTGCTCGATCGCTCCGAGGTTGAGGCGCTGCTAGCGGGCGACGTGTTGGTAGAGGAGAAGCTCGACGGCGCCAATTTGGGCATTTCCCGGGGAGATGAAGGCCAGCTGCGTGTGCAGAACCGTGGTGCCTACCTCGAGGCCCCTTACCGCGGCCAGTTCTCTCGCCTGAACCAGTGGCTGATGCAGCACCTTGCGGTGTTCCAACAGCACTTACCCGATCACGTCATTCTCTTCGGCGAGTGGTGCGCTGCGCGCCACTCGCTGGATTATGTCGCTTTGCCGGATTGGTTCATGGTTTTCGATGTTTTCGATCGCCAGGCCCAGCGCTTCTGGAACCAAGAAAGACGCAATGCCTTGGCCAGTCGGCTCGGCCTATCTGTTGTACCGCTACTCCAGCGGGGGTGCTTCACCGTCAAGGAGCTGGAAGCTCTGGTGCATACCGGTCGCAGCGCCTACCGGGATGGCAAGCTGGAAGGCCTCGTGATCCGCCAGGATGGGCCAAAGTGGTGTGAACACCGCGCCAAGCTGGTTCATCCGGACTTCGTGCAACAAATTGAGGATCACTGGCGGTCAAGGGCGTTGGAATGGAATGAGCTGGCGGTGAACTAGATTTCGATATTCGGAGGAGGAGTACGCAGGGATGAATTCGATAACAGGTCAAGATAAGAAAATTCACGAAATATTCTCTAAGGAGAATAAATTCATTATTCCTGAGTATCAAAGGCCTTATTCCTGGGGTGTGGATCAGTGCGATGAACTTTTGGGCGATCTGATTGGGTTTCAAAAAGAAGAAGAGTCTGATGATTACTTTCTTGGAAGTATAGTTGTCGCTAAAAGCCCTGAAGATAATTTTACTTTTGATGTTGTCGATGGGCAGCAACGCCTTACCACTTTGACTATATTGCTTTCTGCTATTTCTCATTGTCTGCTTGGTGAGAAAGGAGAAGGAGCGTTTGAACAGTATATTGCGCCTTCTGATGTATCGTTGAACATACCTCCGCAGCCTAAGCTTTTTCTCAGGAAGAATGATAGAGATTTTTTCAAAAAATTTATTCAAGATCCAAGTGGTGTCGAAGGGCTTAAGTCTGTAAAGGAATCCAGCTTGAAGGATTCTCAGTTTAATATATACAAGAACGCATTGTTCTTTTTGACCCGGCTTGGGGGCATGAGCTCAAAGGAGATATTAGAGCTCGGTCGCTTTGTTGTTGCCAGATGTGTGGTTGTTTTTGTGACAACTCAAGGAATTGAAACTGCATATCGTATCTTTTCAGTCATGAATGACCGAGGCCTTGATCTTCAAGCATGCGATCTTCTGAAAGCGGAAATAATAAGCAAGATAGAAAGTTCTGAAGAAAGAACGGACTACAATGAGATATGGGAGGAGATGGAGGAGAGGCTGGGTCGCGATTCGTTCAATTCACTATTCCCATATGTGAGAATGATTAAAGCTAAGTCCAAAGCTAGGAGGTCTACCGTAGAGGAGTTTAGGCGAGAGGTTGTTAAGGGGTGTGATTCGAAGAGTGTAGTTAATGATGTTCTGCTTCCTTATAGCGAGGCGCTGACTATAATTAGTCATCAATGCTATCAAGATGGGGGGAGTGAAGAAGGGAAGAACATCAACCAGTTGCTAACTTGGCTAGGGCGGCTAAACAACTCAGACTGGGTGCCAGTTGCCATGGAGCTGGTAAGGATATTTGAAAGTGAGCCCAAGATACTGCTTTCACATTTGGAAAAGCTGGAGCGCTTGGCGGCCGCAATCCTTATTCGTGGCAGCTATGTCAATTCTCGAATAAAGCGATACTCTAGAGTGCTGGCAGCGATAGAGGCCCGAGAGGACCTGCTCCAGGCTGGTTCCGCGCTGGACATTGCTGAGGAGACACAGCTTGAGGTACTCAAGTACCTTAACGGAGATGTTTACTGGTATGCAGGTCCGATAAAGAGCTATGTGATGCTTCGCCTGGATTCATTCTTATCTGGCGAGGGTGTGGATTATGAGCACAGCGTCACGACAATTGAGCATGTGCTGCCGCAAAACCCAAAAAAAGAATCGGTGTGGAACAAGGATTGGACAGAAGAAGAGCGTGTGAGATGGACGCACCGGCTTGGTAACCTAGTGCTTCTTTCCAGGAAGAAGAATCCGCAGGCCTCCAATCATGACTTCAAGAAAAAGAAAGAGGTTTATTTCAAAACCGATAAGGGAGTGTCTCCCTATGCATGCACCACTCAAGTATTGAACCATGAGAGCTGGACGCCAAAAGAGGTTCAGGAGCGGCAAAAGGACATGCTTAAGGTTTTGGCGAATCATTGGAGCTTGAAGGGACTCGAGCTCGTTGAGGTTTAAAGTTCGGAGGCAGGCATGACACTACGCGATTACCAATGGGAGCCCAGCTACGCCACCTCCGATATCCGCGAGGATGGCAAGTTGGTCGATGTGCTACACGATTTCTATATCCCGGCACTGAGGCGGTCGACCCACTATGATCGTGTCGCCGGCTATTTCACGTCCTCTTCGCTTGCAGCGGCATCACAAGGGTTTTCGCGTTTCGTCGAGAACGGTGGTGTGGCGCGGCTCGTGGTCGGCATGCAGCTCGACCCGGAAGATGCCGCCGCGATTCTGCAAGGCGATGAGCAGCGTGCCAGTCAGGTGATGCTGGCTCAGCTCGAGTCCTCCCAGCAATGGCCGACCGCATTACGCCATGGCGTCGAATTGCTGGCGTGGATGGTCGCCAACGGACACCTCTCCATTCGGGTGGGTCTGCGTGTACACGCTCAGGATGGTACCCCACAGTCAATGGACTTTGCCCAGGATGGCTATCTGCATGAGAAGTGGGCGATTATTGGCGATGGCCAGGATGAGCTATTCATTTCGGGTTCGTTGAACGAATCTCGAACGGCGCTTGCCATCAATGCCGAAAACATCACCGTCCAGCCTTCGTGGGAAGAGTGGAATCGCAAGCTCTTCGTACAAAAGCATCGCAGCTTTCTCGCTCTTTGGGAGGGGAAGCATCCTGCTATCAAGACGTTCTCTCTTCCTGAAGCGGTCAAGGCAGAGCTGGTGAAAATTGCCAGTAGCACCAGTGGGCTGTTTGAGATTGATGGCACGCCCATGTCGCGGGATCCACATGAAGTCCGTGAAAAAAAAGAGTTCAAGCCGAGCCCATCCGAGCGCCTACGCTTCGCCATGATCCGCCTGGCACCTCTGCTCCCCGGTGGTGAGCGAGTCGGGATCGAGACCACGCCAATCGAGCCCTGGCCGCATCAGCGCTTCGTTGCCAGCCGCTTGCTGGACACCTACCCACGTAATCATTTGCTTTGTGATGAGGTAGGTCTCGGCAAGACTATCGAGGCGGGCCTGGCTTTCCGCGCCTTATGGCTCAGTGGCCGTGCAGGATCGATTCGGGTGTTCGCGCCTGCCTCGCTCACTTCACAGTGGCTGGTGGAGATGGCCGAGAAATTCTTCCTGCCTTTCGTGCGCCGTACCACACGGAAAGGACGCTGGGAGCGTCTTGACATGCTAAGCGGCGAGCCCATCCAGGGCGATGGCCAGATGTTCGATGCCCCGCTGGAAATTGTCTCTACTGGCCTGGTTATCAACCGCCATGGGGGGAGATTGCTGGCGAACCTGCCAGAGACAGACCTGGTCCTGGTGGATGAGGCTCACAAGGCCAGGCGCCAAACGCCCGATAATCAGACCACCGTGCCTCGCTTCAACAAGCTCTATCAGGAGCTGCAGAGCTCGCTGTATGGCAAGTCAGGGACCTTGCTACTGGCCACGGCGACACCGATGCAGCTTAACCGAGTCGAGGCCTTTGATCTGCTCAAGCTGATGCCTTCTGCCGGCGCCGTACAGTTCTCTGAGGACCTGTGCGAGATCTTCTACCGAGTACGCGACAAGCTGCTCAACAACGAGCCCATGGCGGACTACGAGAGTGAGTGGCTGCACCGTTACCTGAACAATGTTCGCGCCTCATCTCCTGAGCAGTGGCATTTCGTGCAAGAGCATGTGCTCTCTACATTTGGTAAGAGTGGTTTGGACGACTTTGTGGAGCGCTGGGTAGAGCCTATATTTGGCTGGGATGAGGTGCAACCGGCGCTGAGCCTGTTGGCACCGCTGGGCCGGAGTATGCTTCGTCACACCCGCTCGCTTCTACGTGCTTATCAGCGAGAGGGCTTATTGAACGCTAACCTGGCATGGCGGGAAGTCCACCCTGGCATCATCCCCCTTACGAAGGTAGAGCGTGAGGTCTATGACCAACTGCAGGAGTACTGTGCTGACCTGGCAAGCCAAATGGCCGCCAATATGGAAGAGGGCCGGCAGCGTGCCGCAATCGGCTTCTATCTGAGCTTCCTGCGGCTGCGTTACGCCTCCTCCTTCCATTCCCTGCGCTGCTCCCTCGAGCGGCGCCTTGTAAAAATCCAGCAGACCCTGGACCACAAGGCGCAGCAATTCGCCAATAGCGACGCCGACCGGGAAGAATTGGAAGAGCTACGTGATGAAGAAGTAGAGAGCCTGGTTCTCAAGCACCGCACCGAGACCGACCTGACGTGGGAGCAAGGCGCTGTAGCTCGTTTGATCGCCACCATGGATCGACTACCGGCAACCCCCTCTAAGATGCATAGGTTGCTAGAGGATATCGACCAGCGGCGAATCAATGGCACCGACCGTGTACGGCAGCTGGTGCTGTTTACACGCTATGCCGATACCATGAACTACCTCCATGGTGAGCTAAGGCGGCTACTCCCTGGCTGCCCGATCGGCACTTTCTCCGGGGCTGGTGGCTCCTTGCGACATGCAGGTGAGTACCATCCCGAAAGACTTGACCGCACGACGATCAAACAACGGTTTGTCGCTGGCAACATCGACATCTTGTTGTGTACGGATGCGGCAGCTGAAGGCTTGAACCTGCAAAGCGCCGACCTGCTGATCAACTTCGACCTGCCGTGGAATCCGATGATGCTGGAGCAGCGTATTGGCCGCATCGATCGGATTGGTCAGCATCACGAGCATATCCACGTGTTGAACTACCTCTACCAGGATAGCGTGGAGGAGGTGGTGTACTCGCGCTTGGTCAGGCGTTTCCGTGAGGCACTTACTGTATCCGGCGAGCTGCAATTCTCGCTCCTGCCTATACAGCCTGAGGATTTCGAGGATTACGCCAAGGCCGAGGGTGAGGAAGGCAAGATCGACGAAGAAGAGCTGATTCGTCGTGCCCATCGGCATGCCGAGCGCATCAAGGAGCGACAACAACTCACTGAGTTCAAGGCGGAAGAGCAGAAAGCGGCCTATGAGCATCTCGAGGCCCAGCGTCGTGCAGTGTCGATGCCCGCCACTCTGGAGGATATCTGGCGGGCCATCAGCGAGAGCCAGTATCTCAGGGCTCTGGGAGGCGGCATCGAGAGCTTCAAGCATGGAGATGCTTACCGGGTGGTCGACGTCCCTGGGCTACCACAGGAGGTATTGCTGACGACCTCCCGGGGGCTCTATGAGCACGGCCTTGGGGAATCTGATCATCGCAGACTGCACTTTGCTACCTATGGCGACCCCGTCTTTGAGAAACTGTTGGACTACATGCTCCAACCGCTTGAAGCGGTACAAGCCGTATGGCAGGCGCGCAAACCACTAGGATCGGTGCGCGTAGCTGGCCAAGATTTGAACACCTCCGAAGAAGCCTTTGGTGTTGAAATTGGTAAAGAGAGTGAGATTGAGCTGGTGGAACGCTCACTCCCAGCAGTGAAACGGCAAGATGACCGGATAGGGCGTCAGCAGAAGGTCATGCTGGATACCGTATCCGCCAGCCTCGCTGAGCTGAAGCTAAAATCCAATCCCGATACACCAAGCAACCAGATTGCTGAGATCGATCGGTTCCGATCTGACGTCAACAACCGACATGGACAACGGGTTCACCTGAAGTTTGATGCGCCGGATCGTAGTGGAATGCTGGCGTTGAAGGACAAGCTTCTGTGGCCAGTGTTACAAAAGAATGATGGGCTAAAAGTCGATGCGGATCCTCTGCTGTTAAGCGCAGCTCGAGATGTCATATTCAGGCAGCTTGGGGATATGAAGAAAGACAGTCGGACTAGTCACGATGTGGCTAGGCGTTTAGATGACGGCGCAAAACAGCTCTTGTCGAGATGAGCAGGGGAGGGGATGTGAGCGAGACGTTACAGGATGAAGTTGCTGATATCAGTGAAGCCCAGAGTCTTCGTGAGCTGGATGACCAGCTGACTGCCGTTATGGCGGCTCGCCATGTGCAGGAATTCATCCATGGCGACCGCCTTTCCTTGATTGTACAGCGCGCTCAGGCGCTTTGTGAGTTGGATAGTGCTGAGGAGAGGCTGTTGTTGGCCTCGGTGCTGGGACGCCTTGCTGCCGTAGCGCGGGGCCGAAGCGGCGAGGTGTTTGAAGGTTTTCAGTACTTCATGACGGAGCCACCGGCTTCACTGGCAGTGCTACAGGATGGTGACGAGAAGGCCTATGCTGCCTTGGCATTAGCCAACTTGGGAGAGCTCAGCCCTGCCTGGTTGAGTGACTACGTCATTCGTGAGGCCTTCGCCCTGGATGCCGCCGAGAATGCCAGGAAGGCACTGCTGATCATTCTAAGGGATCATTCTGACGACTATCTGGCGATATTGAACAGCCTGGCTCAGGGCTTTGATGGCCTGCAGATCGAGGCACCGGATGCACGGCTGAGAAGAGTCAAGCGGGTGCTCGAGGCCTGGAAGGAAGTAGCTCAAGACCACTTCTGGGCGCTTGAGGCAAACCCAGGGGAAGCCATCTCCCGTGTCGTCAAGGCGGCCATGAGCAAAGTGACTGGAGCCAAGGAAGAAGCACTCGCAAATGAAGTTGGTGACCTGCTCTTCGAACTGCTGCTGCGCGTGGTGCAGCTTCGGTTCTCCTATGCGCTGGAGTCGGCTACCTATGCGCCTCTGGCTACCCTGAAGGCGCATCTGGGAACTCGTTTATGGACTTATCTGCGTGGTCACTCCGCCGTCAAGCCCCGGGTGCTCTCCTGCCTGCGCGAGGCGTGTCTCGTGCTGGCACGCCAGGGGCAGACTGACATGGCCATGCTCGATGCCATGAAGGTGATGTATGCCACTCGTACTAGTATGGGCAATGACCTGAGGCGCCACTTCGAAGGCCATCACGAGTTGGATTCCGAAGTGGCCGAGTGGTGGACCTCAGGGGGCACTAAACGTGCCTCCAACGCTAAGAAGGAAAAATCGCTAAAGTCCGATGAGGACATGCTGATCGGCCAGCTGTTGCTGGAAGGCGAAAGCGCCCGGCGCCCGCTGGACAATGTGCGAACCAATCTGCTGCCACTGATCGAGGAGTTCGTTCATGATCCTGTGGTGGCCGCTTCACTGCGCAAGGGGCTTGGTGGCTTCGTGGAGCTTTCCACGGTCCTGCGTCAGCTATGCCGCATGCGACGCTTGGAACTGTCTGAGCTTGAGGGAGAAATCATCACCTACAACCGCACCCGACATGAAATGGTTAGCGGGCATCAGCCGGGGGTGACGAAAGTCAGGGTCGTACGTGATCAGGTCGTGCAAAAACTCTATGGTCGTGAAAGAGTCGTGGTGAAAGCGTTAGTTGAGCCGGTATAGTCAGCAGGCGACTAAAAATATAAGGGAACGGAGGGGGGATGGACAACAACAAGGCAATGTGGCTGCTGGAGAATTTGCTATTTCGTTTGGCTGATCGAAACGACGGAAAGCAGGAGCTACCTGGCATTATCACCGAAGCGGAACAGCAGGCATTAGCAGCAGCTATCAGGGCATTGAGTACACCACCTCAGACGACACCGGAAGAGCCCACCGATACACCCTCTTTGCGTGCAAGGGAGCCGGTAGCCAGTATTGTTGCTGAGAAGTATAGCAGTGGCGTTAGTGGTGCCTTAGCGGACGAAGCGCAGGAAACTGCCGTAGAATCGGAGCCAGTCGATTGTGACGTTGAGATCGAAGAGCCACTAGAGTCGAAAGATGATGAAATTGAGATCAGCTTGCCTAGCTTCGCTGATGAGCCTGTATCGCCGGACTTCAGACTTTGCATAGACTTTGGCACGGCTATGTCCAAGGTAACCCTGGTACACGATGGAGCGGGAAAGGACGGAGGCGACGAGATCCGGGTGCTTGAGCTTGGCGAAGTCGCTGGTCAGGACCCTTCCGACGGCCCTCTAGAGCTGTTGATTTCCTCCGTCTACATTAGCAACGATGGCTTTGTTTATTTTGGCAAGGATGCTCTGGAGGTCTCCGAGCAAGAAGCCGGTGACGGCAACCGTCAGCGTATCGATAACATGAAACGTTTTCTCTCCGAAGACGGTATCGATCAGGTTCTTTCAGATGAGTTCAATCCGACCAGTGTCGAGATTGACTATCGCGATATCGTTCTATTTTACCTTGTCTACCTGACATGGGTGATCAACCAATGCTCGGATGAGCTGGGTTACGAGAAGGCGATCTGCCGGCGGTTCGCTATGCCATGCTTCGAGGTTGGCAAGGCACGACAGTATTCGAGCATGCTCTCCCGCATGCTGGGGGATGCGCAGGTGGTAGCTGATTTAGTGGCTGAGGAGATAAGCGAAGGCATTGTTCTTGATAAACTCAAGCTTATTTGTGATAAGGTTCAGGAAAAGAACTTTGAATACTCCTTTGTTGGAAGCCCCGTCACGGAACCTCTCGGCGTTGCGTCTGCACTGGTTAGTGAGGATGGTGCCGCAAATAATCTATCCATGGTTATCGATATCGGTGCTGGCACTACTGATATTAGTCTTTTCCGTATTCGCGTGGATTCCAATGAGAGTGTTTATGTTGCCAATCAGGTCCCTGGCGCTGCACGCGGTCTGACTATGGCCGGAAATTACATCGATCGTGTGCTGGTGCAGAAAATTCTTTCGTCAGCCGCGATAACCTACCAGTCAGACAATTATCGTCGTATCAGAAATGATCTCGAACGCAAGATCAGAGTGTATAAAGAGGAGCTGTTTGAAACCGGCAGTATCGATGTGCCGCTTCCAAACGGTGAAGTCATCGAGGTGATGCTTGAGGAGCTGCTTCAATCTCAATCTATCCATGAATTTCAGAAAGAGCTTCGCAACAAGATCGTAGAGGTGCTTGAGGAAGTTGATGATTTTATTCTCAGGACTGCTCCGCGTAAAGAGTTGGTTTTGGTGCTGACGGGAGGCGGTGCATCGCTCCCGTTTGTGCGAAGCATGGTGGGAGAAAATATCGAAGCCAGAAATATTTCACTTAAGACTGTCAAATCGCATGATTTCCCTGAATGGCTGGAGGAAGATCATGCGGATCTAGAGAATATTTTTCCTAGGATAGCTGTTTCACTTGGTGGTGCCAGAGAAAATGTCATTGTCCCGTATGATCAGAAAAAGGCAGAAGAAGAGCTAGTTTAATAACCTGTATTCGCTGCCTGAGTATTCTTCACTGGCTATCGCAAGGCCTTGCTCTTCAGCCGCCGGAGAAACCTAAGGCGAAGACCGAGATCTTTGCCAGTACGATGAAAGATTAGCAGGTGTCGAGTCATGACGTGAGCCGGCTGAACCGGGCGAGCGCATGCCCCATACTGGGGGCCACTATCCCAGGTAGGAGAGCCACATGTTGACCCACGACCACCTCAAGTCGCGCCAGCGGGCCGAGCGCCATGCCCATGCAGAGGGCATCGCCCTGCGTATTCATCGTGCGCTGAGCTGGCTGCATCGTGCTGAGCAGTGTGAAGATGAAGATGGCCGTTTCATCTTCCTGTGGATCGCCTTCAACGCCGCCTACGCTAATGACCTGGGAGAACTACGCATCACCGAGGGCCGCATGTTTGGTGACTTCCTCCAGCGGCTGGACGGCCTGGATGACCAGAACCGTCTCTATGAGTTGACCTGGAGCCGCTATCCCACAGCCATCCGCCTACTGCTGGACAATCGCTACGTCTTCCAGCCGTACTGGGATCACCAGAATGGTCTCGGTGGCAGCGAGGACTGGGAGGAGCGCTTCGACGTGGCAAGGCGAGCGGCCAACGCCGCCCTTGCCAGCCACGCCACCGGCACCGTGCTGAGCATCGTCTTCCAGAGGCTGTACACGCTGCGCAACCAGCTGATTCACGGAGGAGCGACCTGGAACAGCTCGGTGAACCGCGAGCAGCTCAGGGACGCCAAAGGAATCCTGGGCGACGTGGTACCTGTCATCATCGAGATCCTGCTGGACAACGCCGGCAAACACTGGGGTGATGCCTGCTATCCGGTACGCTAAACAGAATCACGCACGCCTGTAGAGATGAAATCCTGATGGTGACGTTTCCGCATCAGACTATGATCTCTAGCCGTTGCAGCAGGAGGTGATCAGAAGCTCTTCGATGCTGAGGCGCTCATCATTTGACCGGTGTCGATGCGTATCAACCTCGTGGTCAATGAGAGCGCCGAGCTGATCGAGTCCGTGACGCGGTTGAGCACACCGCGTTCAGGTAGTTGATTGCCTGTCTGGTGGGGGACTGGTCTGCGATCCATAGGAAGGCGCGTAACCTCCATGGGGATCGCCCTCCGTTCTGGCGACGATCGCCCGGGCCGTGGAGAGAATCTCCTGCCGCCAACCAACCGGCTCAATCACTTCCACATTTGCTCCCATGCCCATCAGCCACCACAGGGTCTGCTGTTCGTCGGGCACCTTGGCCGTTAAGCGCTTCCAGTCGCTGTCGGGAAGAGGTGCAAGGTTCTGCTCGATAGCCAGGGGGGTCTCGGTCAGCAGCCAGGCCACCTGGGGCGCCACGTCGGCGACCAGCGTCACATCCTCGGGGCTCTGCCGATAGCCGAAGGCACCGCGGCGGATGTAGTCGTCCAGCTCGAAGTCGGGGGCTTCCCGCCAGGGGGCGTCACTGATCGTGGCGGACTTGAGGCGGTGCAGGGCGAACTGGCGGATGTCCGCGTAGTCATTCACCGTGGCCAGCAGATAGGTAACGCTGTGGCGGCTGACCAGCCCCTGAGGGTGCAAGGTGAAGATCTTCTCCGCTTCGGCGCTGCGCGATAGGTAACGCACGTCCAGTGCCTTCTGCTCTAGCAGAGTTTGGGTGACAGCCTGCCACACACGCTCTTCCAGCGGCGCCGGAATCAATGCCATGCCGTTGGGGATGGCGCGCACGCGCCTGGCCCACTGGCTCAGGCCATTTGTCTCCAGGTCATCAAGCAGCTGCCTGGCATCCCGGAACTGCGGTGACAGCTGGCCCACCACCACCGGCGGCAGCAGGCCCTTCAGGTACTCTTCGGCCAGCACCAGGGTTAGGGCGCTGGGTACGTCCAGTGCCGGCAGGTTGCGGTGGAAGTCGCGATCGAAGTACCAGCGATAGGGCTTATGAGTATCGTCGCAGGTGAGCGGGAAGTGCAGGGCTAACTTATCGCGCAGATCGCGCTGGAGCGAGCGGGTGTCGATCTGGAAGCCACGCTCGTGAAGCTTTTCGAGCAGCACCGGTGTCGAGATGCGCCCGGGGCTACGCGGAATCAGCTGCAGAAGGGTCAGGTAGCGGAACAGGGTATCGCGGATCTCGGACATGGACGGTCCTTGTCGTGAGCGGCCAAGATGGCCTATAGCCTAACCGGATTTAAGTCTGCTCACCAGCGGTTGAGCAGCCATGACGCAATCACTGCAGGCAGTTGTGGACTGCCTAGGTATCGCTTCACCAGCTCATGGATGCGCGGTGGCCAAGTGGTGCTGGGGAGGGATGTCTCCATGGTCACGACGAGCCAGGGAGGGGCGTCCAGGCTGTGTTCGTCATCAAGCAGCGGGTTGTCGGCCAGCCAGGCATACACCTCTGGCAACGGCCTTCCCACGCAGGCGGGAAACAGCACCGCCTGCGGCGGCAGGTGCATCCCCAGCATCAGCAGCGCGGCGTTGACCTCATGATCGCAGGCCAGGTGCCAGCGGCGTAGGTCAGCGTTGGGAGCAGGCTGAAGACGGAAGTGTCCCGCTGCGCAGTGCCAGACCAGGTGGGCCTGCATGAAGCGGCGCGTAGTGTCATCAAGGCCAGCACTCCAGTCTGGGTTCACCAGGAGCCGAGAGCCATCGGTGGTGGCCGTCGCCACGGTCGAATTCGGCGTGATCACGAGTGGAAGATGTTCGGCGAGGAAGGCATTGACTGGCTGAGACATCCGCCAATTAACGCGATCGGCTTGCCACAAGGCATATTGCTGGTGCTCAAGTTTGTGTTCGCCGTGGCGGGCCTGGCCTTCCTGGTTGACTGTCATGACCGTTATCCTTTGATCGCATACACCGAGCAGTAAGCTTCGCGGATAGATGCGACGGTTTGTGTCGCATTTTTCAGTCAATCCTGGTGTTTACCTCAAATGCTCCCTCCTATAGTGCAGTGGTCGGCTGTGTGAAATGAGTGACGAGCTCTCCGTCAAACGTTGGCTCGGAAAAATCTGCATTTTCTCGCTAAAGATTCTTCGGCTTTGGCCGATAATAAATACTGCACTGGCTTTCTTGTTATTAAGAATATGCTGGTTGCTAAAAGACTAATTAAAGTTTGATAAAGGAATTGTCATGCTTAATCGTAGCCTAAAAAAAGATGCAATATCTGAACTAGAAGCAACACATCATAAATACGAAAAGCGGGCTGCCGATGTGACTAAGGCAGCTGAGGCGCTAATGGAGACGCGAGCGAAGTGTAGTGAAGAATTAGTTGGGAGGGTAGAAAGCTATATAAATACTCTGGCGAACTCGCCCAAAGAGTTCGATCGGAGCTTTTCTGAGTTTAAAGCTGAGTATCAGGCTTTCGATGGTCTCATGCAGGAGGTAAGAGCTGAGGCAGAGAGGATTGAGGTTAAAGCCGGAGGTAGCGCTGCGGCAGGTATTAGTGCGGGTGTTGCAACAGCTGCATTTGCACCCAGTGCTGCAATGGCAATTGCCACTACTTTTGGCACTGCCTCAACTGGAACAGCTATCTCGGCACTCTCAGGTGCTGCTGCCTCTAAAGCAGCCTTGGCTTGGTTGGGAGGTGGTGCTTTGGTAGCAGGTGGAAAGGGAATGGCAGGGGGTGCAGCTATTCTTGGTCTCGCCAATCCTGTGGGTATTGCAATCGGTGTTACTGCTTTGGTTGGTAGTGGCTTCTTCGCCCGGAAAAAAAATCGTAAAATTGCCGAGGAATGTCATGTAAAACGTAAGGAGATAGAGGTTCTTGATGCAGCTTTAAAAGCCTCGCTTGTGGATATAGAGAGCTTACATGATGCAACTAAGGAGCACGCCTCAGGTATGGACGCTCTGCTCACATGGCTAAGCGTAAATGGAGCTCAAGACTACCAAGATTTTGATAAAGAAAGTAAGGATAAGCTAGCTGCCTTGGTTAACCATATGCAAATTCTCACACCGCTAATCAATAAGACTGTGTCGAGGTAAGCAATGGCTAATCATCCTCCTAGAGATCACTTGATCAAGGACCAGCTTGCTGGCTTAGTGGTTGACAGTGTAAATAAAGTAAGGCATGAGGCAGAAGCACTTCGGCAAGCTGGCCAAGATCAGGCTTTTTTTCAAGCTCAGGAGCAAGTCAATAAGATTCGCTCGTTCATCGGCAGCCCAGAAAATATACTTGGAAATCCGCTCACCAAGCATGGTGAAATCGCTGAGCAAGTTGAAGTTGGTATTCGTAATGCCCGTGCTGCCGTTAACCTTGAGGCTATGACCGCTACCTTCGAGGGGGTCGGACGAACAGCCAGAGCTGATTATCTCATTGATGGCTTGGACGTTCAGTCAAAGTTTTACAATGGGCCAGGTGGTGGGTCGCTTGGTGGCATAGTCGATCACTTAAGCAAGTATTCTGATTTTACTGAGTCAGGCGGCTACTACCATATACCAAAAGATCAATATGATATTGTAAATCGGATTGCCTCAGGAGAGGCTTCTGGTATTAATTATTCGGGTGGCGAGCTGAATGACTCCACAATTAACTCAATAAGAGCTAAGGTTGAGGAGATTGAGAGGCGAACCGGTTTGCCTTTTAATGAGGCTGTTAAGCCTGGGGTTTCTGATTATTCAGAGGTTCAGCAAGGCGCAATTCATGACACCCTTGATCGCCATGATAATGATATTAAGAAAATAAATGAGCGTCGTAAGGAAGAGATTTATAAGGAGCACGAAGCCTCTTTTTCTGAAGGGGTTAAGGCAACCGGGATTGCTGCCGGTATTGGTGGTGGCGTTGCTTTAGGTGTTTCTCTATATGGGAAGTATCGTGAGGGAAAGAACCCCTTCAGAGGTGATTTTGCGCAGAAAGACTGGGCGGAAGTAGGTATTACAACTGCTAAGGGGGCTATTGGCGGGGCGGTTGCGGGCGCGTCACTCTATGCTATGACCAATTATGTTGGCATGGGGGCGCCGTTCGCTTCTTCAGTAGTGAGTGCTACCAAAGGTGTCGCCTCTTTGTCCTTACAGTTGAAGAAAGGAGAAATTAATGCAGATGAGTTTGTCGATCTGGGGATGATAGTTTGTTCGGAAGCTGCAATTGTAGCGATGGCCACTGTAGCAGGACAGGCAGCGATTCCAGTCCCAGTTCTTGGTTCTTTCGTGGGCGCGCTTGCTGGTAGGGTACTTGCTGAAGCTGCGACAGGTGCAACTGCAGAAGTTGCTGAACGGCTCGAAGCGGACATGCAGGAGTTTTTGGAACGTGTTGATGCCGAGTCGAAAATGCTACTTGCGGAAATAAATTCTGAATATGCCGCACTGGGTAGCATTATGGAGGCTGCATTCATGGTAGAGCTTAACTATGGCCTACGCGAGCGTAGTTTAGCTCTTGCGGAAGTGTTTGATGTGCCAAAAGAACAGCTAATCCATAATGATGGTGAGTTAGACAATTTTATGCTTTCATGAAAATTGAAACTAAAGTTGCAATGGCAAGTTGGCTGAGACAGCAGGAGAACCCCTGCTGTCTTATCAGGCTTTTTTCGTTATATAGTTAGCCCACTCCTGCATCATCGCACGCCGCTTCTCGAACAGATCGCCACGCCGGTATGCAGCCTCCACCTTGTTCTCGATGGTGTGAGCCAGCGCCATTTCGGCCACATCACGGGGGTAGCTGGTGACCTCCCCGGTCCAGTCGCGAAAGCTCGAGCGGAAGCCGTGGGGTACATAGTCTCCACAATTGCCACCGACGCCATACCCCATGCCGCGCATCAGTTGCAGCATTGCCATGTTCGACAGGGGCCTGCCGAGCCGTGCCCCAGGGAATACGTATGGGTTACCCTGCACCCGCGGCAGGTCGGAAAGCAGTGACACAGCCTGGGTGGATAGCGGAACCCTATGCTCCCGGCGCGCTTTCATGCGATCGGCTGGTATCGCCCAGGTCTCATTGTCGAGGTCGATTTCTGGCCACTCCGAGCGTAGGACTTCCGAGGTGCGTGTCGCTGTCAGCATCAGTAGCTGCAGCGCCTTGGAGGAAATGCTGGTATTGCCCTGAAGCTCGGCCATGAAGGCAGCAACTTCATCGTATGGCATAGCGGGGTGGTGGCTGACCTTCTTGACCCGGGAGGGCTTGGCCAGCAGCTTGTCCAAGTGGCCGCGCCATCGCGCAGGATTGGCTTCATCGCGGTACTTGTGAGCTGCGGCATAGTCCAGGACGTTTTCGATTCGCCCCTGTACCCGCTTGGCTGTTTCTGTCTTCGATGTCCAGATAGGATTGAGAATCGATACGATATCTTGGGTGTCGATCTCGTCCACTGGCATATTGCCAATTACCGGGCGAGCGTATGTTTTCAGCGTGCTGACCCACTGTCGAGCGTGTTTCGCATTGCGCCAACTGCGCCGGTGGGATTGGATGTACCGAGCAGCGCAACTCGTGAAGGTTGGCGTAGAGGTCTCTTGCTGTTCTGCATCTCGTGCCTGAATCGGGTCGGCTCCGTCCTTGGCGAGACGACGGTAATGCTCAGCCTTGCGACGAGCATCAGCCAGGCCGGTGTCAGGGAAGCTTCCCAGCCCCATCTCACGGCGCTTGCCCTTCAGCGTGAATCGGAGCACCCACTTCTTTGCTCCGCCCCCTGAGACTACCAGACGAAGGCCGCCGCCATCCTCATGCTTGCCAGGCCCTGCTGTGGCGACCTTGCGTGGACTGAGTTTGTGTATTGCCATCGCTGCCCTTTCTCCATGGCAGGGGAATGCTGGTCCCCCAAATGGTCCCCCAAGATGATAGGATTACGATAGACCTTGCGGGACGTTGATGCAATACAAGTGTCTGATATTAAATGGATGAGTAGAGCTTTCAGGACATCCTGGGAAACTAAGATAACGGACTCCCCCTCCGCCACTGAATATAGATAAGCCGCTGATTTCAGAGGCTTTTTCTTTTTACATCTTTCAATAGCCCATACTCCAGCCCATACTTTGTTCCTGGCTTCCCCTGAACTCTCCTGGAGCCTCTCGGACAATCGAGCTGCGCCTGACTCACTTCGAGAGCCCGTCCCCGCCTTGATTTCAGCCTTCTGCATTGAGTGCATTCTTTCTGTATCCCGTTAATTCCTTTCTGCAAACCACCACTTCCACTCTTCAGGGCATACCCCATCCGGTCTTGCGGAGGCACGTTGGCCACAGCGCCTTGGATGATCAGCGTAGGGCTTCAGCTTATCTTGGGTATCTCTTCCCAGCGCGTAGTCCAGCGCGGCGTTCGATGGGCACAGCGCAAGTGCCAGGCAGCGCCCGGGCTTGGGGTACCCAACTTCACTGTGCCGCGGCCCATCTTCTGGTTGAGCTTGTCTAGCGTGGCCATGAGCTTGTGGCTGCGCTCGCGCTCGGCCTCGCTTTGTGGGGTATCGAGTAGCGAGAGTTGCTGGCGGTTGGCATCGACCAGGTCGAGCAGCATGACGCCGGCTTTCATGAACTGGTAGTGGGGCCGGTAGATCTCCTCGAGGGCGTGGCTGGCGGCGTGGAGGATCTCGCGGCTGTCGTCGGTGGGGTGCGCGAGCTCGACGACGACGCTGGGGGAGTACTGCGGCAGGTCTGGCCGGTGGCGGTTGGTCTTGAGAAAGACCATGACGGCGCGGGCGAGGCTGTCCTGGCTGCGGAGCTTTTCGGCGCTGCGCTGGCCGTGCTGGCGAATGGCTTGGTGGATCTCGGCCTTGTTCTCGGTGAGGCGGCCGAATGAGCGCGAGGTCATGATGCGCTGGCGGCCTTCGTTGGGGTCATTCATGTCGATGGCAGGCTTGCCCTGCAGCTCGATCACGGTGCGCTCGAGGGTGGTGCTGAACTTGCGCTTGATGGCTTTGTGGTCTTGCTGGGCGAGGTCCCAGGCGGTGCGCAGGCCCATGACGGCGAGGCGTTCGCGCAGGCGGCCGCCGACGCCCCAGATATCGTCTAGGGGTGTGCGCTGCAGGATGCCTTTGAGTTCGGCGCTGCCGGCGTTGAGCACGCAGACGCCGCCGTAGCCGTCGATCTTCTTGGCGGCGCGGTTGGCGAGCTTGGCCAGGGTGCGGGTGGGGGCGATGCCGACGCAGACGGGAATGCCGGTGTAGCGGCGCACCTTGTGATGCAGCTCCCGGGCGTGCTCGAGCAGGGCGGCGGGGGTGAAGCCGTGAAAGTGAGCGAACATCTCGTCGATGGAGTAGGGCTCGACCTCGGGGGTGGACTCTTCGAGCACGGATTGCACGCGGCGGCTCATGTCGCCGTAGAGCTCGTAGTTGGAGGAAAGCAGGTGGATCTGGCCGCTGCGCACCAGGTGCTGCAGCTGAAAGGCAGGCGCGCCCATCTCGACCAGGGGCTTGATTTCGTTGCTGCGGGCGATGACGCAGCCGTCGTTGTTGGACATGACGCCCACGGGGCGGCCATTGAGGCGCGGGTTGAAGACGCGCTCGCAGCTGACGTAGAAGTTGTTGCAGTCGATAAGGCCGATCATGGCTACACCTGGAATTCGTGGATGACGGAGCGGACCACGCCCCACACCTGGCAGTCGAGGTCGGTGAGGGCGACGGGCTGGTAGCGCGGGTTGCCCGAGCAGAGGTAGGGACGGTTGCCGATCTGCTGGTAGCGCTTGATGGTGATCTCGCCCTCGACCAGGGCGACCAGGATGTGCCCGGGGCGCGGGTCAAGGGAGCGATCGACGACCAGGGTATCGCCGTCGTGAATGCCGAAGGCGTCCATGCTGTCGCCAGTGACGCCCATGAAAAAGGTGCTAGCGGGGCGCTTGATGAGGTGCTCGTTGAGGTCGAGCGTGCGGCCCTCGTAGTCCTGGGCTGGGCTGGGAAAGCCCGACAGCCCAGCGCGGCCGAGGGCTAGCGGGTACGGTAGTGCCAATGGTGGCGGCGCGGGATGAGCGCGATAGGGGGTATTGGGTTGCATGGAATGGTGCCTCTCTCTGTATGCTGTATCTATGTACAGTATCAGCTGTGGCACGGCTCCTGCCAAGGCCTGCCTTTCACGGTTGCTCGCTGAGCATGGGCAAGCTAGTGATGAAAATGCTAGGGTGACGGGACATTAGAATCCTAAGAATAAATGCCATGATCGAAACACTGAACGCTTCAGATGGGATGTCGCTTCACGACCCAAAGCGGACATGCCGGAAAAGGCAGCATGCTCGTTCATTGGGGATCTGCAGCAGGCACGATGATCGGTGCTACGTTTCAAAATATTACTTAATTTCTAGTGTTTTCAATAATATAAGAGATGGGCGAGCGCGCAAGATAACATTATTGAACGTGCGTGCGCGTTCAGGTGGAATATCAAGCGTGCGGCCTAATGCCTGTTGAACTAAACCGCTTCGCGGTAGCTGTCGTCGCATCCTGTCTTTCGCCCCATCGCACCACACTGTTCATTGACCCACGTGGGTCAGAGAACAGGAGTGATGACGATGACTGCCTTACGACAGAAGATGATCGAGGCCATGCGTCAGCGTGGCTTTGCGCAACGTACCCACACGACCTACCTGATGGTGATCACCGACCTGGCGTGCTACTTCCATCGGTCGCCTGACACGTTGAGCACCGACGACTTGCAGCACTTCTTCCACCATCTGGTCCAGGAACGTGGTTTGTCCGCCGCCAGCTGCCGCGTCTACCTGCATGGCGTGCGCTTCCTATACTTGCACGTGCTGCACTGGCCGTCGGTGGAGGTATCGCTGGTGGTGCCGAAGGCACCGCAGCGGATTCCAGAGCTGCTGACGCGCGACGAGGTGAGGCGGATCCTGGCCGCGTGCCACAACCCCAAGCATCGCATGATGCTCGAACTGTGCTATGGCTGCGGACTGCGCGTGAGCGAGGTCTGCCACCTGCGGGTCAGCGACATCGACAGCCAGCGCGGTCAGCTGCGTGTGGCCCAGGGCAAGGGCGCCAAAGACCGTATGGTGCTGCTCACGGCGACCCTGATCGATCGCTTGCGCGATTACTGGCGAGCCTATCGACCGCGGACCTGGTTGTTTCCGAGTGCCCTGTTCCCGGATCGTGCGCTGCATCTGAGTGCGCCACAGAGGGCCTTTAGCAAGGCCAAGCGGCTGGCCGGTGTCGAGCGCATCGGAGGCATCCACAGCCTGCGTCATGCCTATGCCACGCATGTGCTGGAACAGGGGCTGCCGGTGCATCAGCTGCAGCGTCTGCTGGGCCACCGCAGCGTCCAGTCCACGATGCGCTACATGCACTGGCTGCCGGGGCAGCAGGGGGCCGGTCAGGCGCCTATCGACCTGGTCGCGTCCCTGGAGGTGGGGCATGGCTAAGACCGCCACCCTCCAACAGGCCTTGCTGCGCTTTCTTGACCTGGCCAGCCTCGATCGTCAACGCCGCCGGGTATGCCATCACCTGCTGGCGTGTCGTACCGAGGCGATGGGCGGCATGATCCTCACGTGTACGGACTGCGACCACACCCAGCCGCACTACTTCGGCTGTCGTGATCGCCACTGTCCGCAGTGCCAGGGCCGCGCCATGCACCAGTGGGCCGAGCGTCAGCAAGCGAATATCCTGCCGGTGCGCTACTACCATGTCGTGTTCACGCTGCCCCACCGCCTCAACGGCTGGGTTCAGCTGCATCCCGAGGTGATCCACCGGCTGCTGTTCCAGAGCGCCTGGCAGACGCTGCGCACCTTCGGTCGCGATCCCAAGCGCCTTGGCGGCGACATGGGCATGAGTGCCGTGCTCCACACCTGGGGCCAGAACCTGAGCCAGCATGTGCACCTGCACTGCCTGGTTCCTGGCGGAGCCTTGGGCGACGATGGCCGCTGGCATGGTGCGCGTAGCCATTACCTGTTCCCGGTGCGGGCGCTATCGCGCCACTTTCGCGGTCACATGGTCAGCGCCCTGCGCCGGGCGGCTACCGCCGGCGAGCTCCACCGGGTCACCCGGCCCGGTGACGTGGATCACCAGCTCAATGCCCTGATGGCCACCGAGTGGGTGGTCTACAGCAAGGACTGCCTCGAGCACACCCAGGCCGTGGTCCGTTACCTGGCACGCTACACGCGCCAGATCGCCATCAGTAACGCCCGCATCCTCGCCGTGGACGACCACCAGGTCACCCTGCTCTACAAGGATTACCGTGACCGTGACCGCCACAAACGGCTCGTTCTTGATGGCGAAGAGTTCGTGCGCCGCTTCCTGCTTCACGTCCTGCCCAAGGGGCTGATGCGGGTCCGTCACTACGGCTTTCTGGCCAATCGCTGCCGGCGACGACGACTGGCCCAGATCCGCCAAGCGCTGATGGTGGCGGAGACGGCACCGGAGGCCGTTACTACCACCAACGACGAAGATCGCGTCTACACCTGCCCGCACTGCCGGCGATCGACACTGCGCGCCACCGGGGCCCTTACGCCTCAGCGGCCGCCCCTCGGTCGACCACCCAACCACAGGGGACAACGCTATCGAGCATGAGGTAACGCCAGACATACCACGGAATCGGGCCAGACAATGGACTCGACGATCCGGCCCGCTAGCGGGCCGTGGCGGCACTCGTTCTGGCGATGGCTTTTGGCCAGTCGGCGCGTTACGTTGGGGTAAATTGGGTCGGGAAAAGATGGGCATAGTGATCACGAACATTGTTTATACACGTCACCAGGGCACTGCGGCCGAGCGATCTATCTGCCCAGGCAGCGCAGCGGCCAATACAATACCCTATAGAAGCGGCGCAGCAGCTTGACGGGCGGCTTAGTCCAACAGGCATTTATTCGCCATGCTGCGCACAGCGAACAAATGCTGAACAGTTAGCCGTCAAGGGGGAAAGGTATGGAGACAGCCGAAATCGCAGAACCGCTATCAGGTGACAAGCTGTATCAGAAACGAGCGCGTAAGGCCTTGCCAATTCTTGTAAGGCAGGCGCTTGCTTGTACTCCGATTACGTATGAGGATCTTGCAGATGAACTGGCAATGCCAAATCCACGCAATCTGAACTATGTCCTCGGAAGCATCGGAACTGCCCTTGGCAATCTTGCTGAGGATTGGGAGGAAGAAGTCCCACCTGTTCAGTGCTTGGTTGTGAACAAGACCACCCGCCTACCAGGCGAGGGAATTGCGTGGTTTTTGAGCGATCTAAAGACGTACAAAAAACTACCAATGAAGCAGAAACGGGAGTTGGTTCAAGCAGAGCTGACCAAAATATATTCCTACAAGCACTGGCCTGAGGTGCTCAAATATTTCGGGCTCAAACCAGATGCGTCTGATTACAACAATCTCCAAACTAAAGCAGCCCGGGGGTATGGCGGTGAGGGGCCCGAGCATAAAGCGCTAAAGGAGTTCATCTGCACACATCCAGAATCAGTGGGGATTTCCGCAGCTTTCGGAAACGGTGAGGAGGAGCATCCGTTGCCGTCCGGTGACTCAATAGATGTACTTTTTCAAAAGGGGGCTGAGCAAGTCGCAGTTGAAGTTAAGCCCGCTTCGTCCGGGGAGGCCGAGATCGTCAGAGGGCTATACCAGTGCATCAAGTATGTTGCAGTGTTGGATGCTCGGCAGTCTGTGGAGCGGAAGCCCCAGAACGCTAGGGCAATTCTCGCACTTGGCGGAAACTTTCCTCGTTCATTGGTCGGCCTTAGAAACATGCTCGGAGTTTCGGTCTGTGAGAACGTCAGTGCAGTTGCCGGCTAAAAAATTGCTGCAGGTGACGTTTGATCCGCCACGCACTTTTTGCTATCGCAAAAGCACGCCTCGCCTCAAACGTCACCTGAGCTCACGCGTTAGGTATCAAGAATGAGAACCATGGAACAGAAAATAGAGTGTATAAGAAGGGTTATTCTTAATGCTCAAGATCATATTCAAGTAGGAGATCCAAAAAGAGTATATTCACAGTATGTGCGTTATGCTTTAGATGAGGTTTCAGGTATAAATTTCTGTAGATCGGTTAAGGCAAAAGGTTTGAAACGAAAGGATGTGATTCATGAGCATGTTGTTCCGCATTTAATAGTAATGGATAAGCTTCTTTCTTTAGATCAGTTGACGAATGAGAATATAATAAATGTAATAAATAAGTACTATGTGATTTGCGCCATTACAAAAGAAGAAGACAAAAAATTAAATGCTGCGGGTCTAAGGTCAAAAATGCCAAAAAATTGGAACGATGAAAGCGGTAGTGTTTTTGCGCGGTACGAGACAGTAGGGATTGATATTTTAAATGTTGAAAAGGAAAATTGCTAATAATAGTAATCGCTTGACGGATAAGCTACGCTTTTCAGATCAAGTGTTGTAGTCGTCCTACATTAGGATATTTCCAATGACCGCTCTTGGCCGAATGGTGAATTTCAGCCTATGCTGATGGAGTTGCGGAGGCAGTTGGCAATCCATAGCTGGTGTAGGGACAAGTTGCATGATAGTTTATCAATATCATCCAGCCTATAGGGTTATTCGCACTTCATTTCCAGTATATGGTTTTTATTCTTTTATGATTGGCTGCGTGCGTGAGCGATGCTCGAAATAACTAGAGCTAAGGTGTCGGTGTGGACCAGCGAATAAGCGAATTGAAAGTCTAGTCTAGTTAGTTTTAAGGAGAGTTAAATGGAAAAGTTCAACAGGTTGGTCGCTTTACTTTTCGGGACGTTGTACGAAGAGTTTCCGGTTCCTTATCGACTCGATGCGGCGAAATTTCTGGAAAAAGTAATAGATCAGAGCGACGAGGAAGGGGCGTTTAACTTTCCAGAATATTTTGAAAGTACTGTTAAGTGGCTAGAAACAGCTGGCTATATTTGGATTGTTAATGACTATACGACACTTGGCGGTTACGAAGTTGAGGTGGTACTTAGTGAAAAGGGGTTGGAAGCACTCCGTCAAGTACCGAGTTCGCTGGAGGGGAGTGAGTCTATAGGTGAGAGATTCGCAAGCTTTACTAAGTCGAAAACTTCAGAGGCTTTAAGCACTCTCATATCAATTGCCATTAGTAGCGCAATTAATGGTGGTACCGCTCCCTCCTAATCAAGCCAAGCGCCGTGACAGTTTTTCGGTTGCAGCTTCGACTGACTTAAGATGTACCGCGAGATGAAAATAACATATACAAGCGTATGTTCATCGTCCGCTTCTGGCCGAAAGTGGAAGGTTCGCCTATGCTTGATGCAAGGCAATTTTCTGCTTATGACGCAAAAATGACATTCAGGAAAAGGCAGCAGGCATGGTCATTGCCGTTAGTTATTTCATGAAAATTCAGAAATTTCTTATTAATACCGAACCTTGAGGCTAAAACTTTGTTGAACCTGCTGCTTGTCGCGATCGGGGTTTTGCTTCTGACAGGTGGCGGTGAGGCGCTTATCAGAGGTTCACTGGCTGCTGCAAATCGACTGGGGATTTCACCTTTGCTCAGCGGGTTGCTGATTGTAGGTTTCGGTACGTCTGCTCCAGAGTTGGTTGTTTCAATCGAAGCGGCTTTGAGTGAGCGGCCAGACATCGCAATCGGTAACGTTGTGGGGAGCAATATTGGCAATATATTGCTGATTCTAGGTTTGTGCGCGCTGATAACCCCCCACTGTCAAGCTAGATGGAGCCTCAGCGGCTGTTAGACTCTGAA
>NZ_JAHXBV010000012.1:0-129245 GCF_019915905.1 Halomonas sp. ANAO-440
TTGGCAGCTGCGGCTTGAAAATGTGTCCGCTCTGACTTGACCAGAACATTGCTTGCGCTTGTCAGGTCCATGCACGACACGATTCCAGGCCTCTTTCAGCTTGTCTTCGGCGAGTTTGCGATTTTCAGGCTTGCGCAGCCAATATGCGCCGGCAGCCAACGCGAGCAAACGTAGCATACGAACTCCTTTTCGTTTGGGCATTCCGCTTAGGTATGGATGCCCATCACCCATCAGTCAAGCGGGCCGGCCGGCGTTGGCTCGTCATACCTTGTCCAAGCCCAATAGCAGCTCCGCGCTTGCAACACCTACACTCTCAACATCTATGAAGGAATCGCCCTCCATAGCCCAGGTTCCAGGCGGAGTAAGCGGCTGACCTTACCGAGATCCACTGTACCATCACGCTCGGTATTGGGAGTTTCCCGGCGCAAGGTTGACGCGGGCGAGTTGCACGTTCAGTTGTATAATAGTGCCGCTTGAAGCTTGCACTTCCGGCGTCACGGGAGATCAATAAAATCGGCTGCTCGCAAATCTGTGAGAAAAGAGCAGCCGGGGTATTGGCTTGCATCCAGAACAGCCAGGGATAATGATTTTGTCGGCTCAGCCAGCCTTGCGATTGACGTCGGCCTTGGCCAGCTTTGATAGCTTGTCATCGGCCGCTTTTTCCTCTTTGAGCGTTTCGGCCAGGATTTCCTTGGCTTTGGTATAGCCAAGTTGTTCGGCCAGCTCGCACAGGGTGCCGTAGGCGGCGATTTCGAAGTGTTCCACTTTCTGTGCGGCACCGATCATGCCGGCATCACGCACGGGACCTTTCTCGGTGGACTCGATCAGTTCCTGGCCCTCCTCGATCAGACTCTCCATCGCATAGCTCTTGATACGCTTGACCCGTATCTCCGGAATGGAGTCCGCTGCCTTCTCGATTCGCTCCAGTTGACCCTGGGTCTCCTCGAGATGCTCCTTGAAGGCATCGACCAGCTTGGGGTCGTGGGCCGCTCGTGCCATCTTGGGCAACGCGCGAGTCATCTGCTTTTCCCCACTGTTGGCTTCGGATAGCAGGCGGACGAAAAGCTCGTTGGCACTCTTGATATTCATGT
Organism: Halomonas sp. ANAO-440; assembly: GCF_019915905.1. Taxonomy (NCBI): domain Bacteria; kingdom Pseudomonadati; phylum Pseudomonadota; class Gammaproteobacteria; order Oceanospirillales; family Halomonadaceae; genus Halomonas; species Halomonas sp. ANAO-440. The sequence continues at coordinate 1,092 of NZ_JAHXBV010000012.1, forward strand.
TCTGCTCCCTTTTGCGATTGCATTCCATGCTCAGATGAGCTGTTTCAACATAGCAGGCGTAGGGCGAGGGAGAGGCTGCTTATGGCAAGAAAGTTGTTAAGGACGGTCGTGCAAAATGTTGGCTTGTGTAAGAGCCCGTTCACCTGTTTGTCAGCTTGAAAAAACATTCAGGTGCATCCGGATTCGCACCGCTCCCCACTACCTTCTATACCTAGTAGCAGCATGCATGCATTGCCCTGACGAAAGGAGTTGTTATGGAAGCGATATGGAGGCTGGGGAGCCTTGGATTGCCGGTCTGTGCCCCTCTGGAGGAGCAGGCTGAAACCGATGTGGTAGTGATCGGCGCTGGTATTACCGGTCTGACGACGGCCCTGCCGCTGGTCGAGGCCGGACAGCGAGTCGTCGTACTCGAGGCTAAGGGCGTAGGCAGTGGTGTGACGGGTGGCTCCACGGGCAATCTCTACAGCACTCTGGCCTCAGGCCAGGCGGCATTGCGCAGGAAATGGGGCGATGAGGTGGCAGCCGACGTCGTGTGTGCGAGAAGCGAAGCAATCGATGATATCGAGGCGCTGATAAAGCGTTTCTCCATCGAGTGCCAGTTTCGACGTCAATCGGCTTATCGTCTGCTGACCGGCGACAGGCAGCACAGCGACCACAGCCTGAACGACGAGCGTGACGCACTGCTCAGGGCGGGGCTCGACGTTGCATCAGCCGAAGGTCCTGGATTGCCCTTTGACAGCTGGGGTATTCGTATCCCAGACCAGGCCCAGTTCAATCCGCTGCATTACGTCCAGGGTCTGGCATCCGTCTTGATCGGCATGGGGGTGGCCATTCATCAACATTGCCCCGTGCGACGGGTGGAGGCGAAAGAGGGCGTAGTGCAGACCGACACTGCCAGCGTCACGGCCCGGCATATCGTTTATGCGACCCATACACCCAAGGGTATCAGCCTGTTGCAGGCCGGTATGCTGGTGTCACGGGAATATACCGTCGCAGCGAGGCTGAAACGTGGCGAGTACCCCGAGGGCATTTTCTGGCTGCTTGACCCGTTCCATTCACTGCGCAGCTATCGTCATGGCGACACGTCATATCTGATGGTAGTCGGCGAGAAGCACAAGACCGGTGAACAACAGGGTGAGTACTATCAACGGTTGCGCGACTACCTTAGCAGTCACTTCGAGATTGAAGCGTTCAGCCGTCAATGGTCTGCCCAGCAGTACAGCTCGCCCGATGGCTTGCCCTATATCGGACGGATGCATGGTCACGACAATCTTTACATGGCCACCGGCTTCGCCGCTGATGGCTTGGTTTGGGGGGCGTTGGCAGGTCGAATCATCGCCGACCAGATACTTGGCCACGACAACCCCTGGCAGCCCCGCTTCGCATCGCGACGCGTTACGCCGGGCAAGTCGGCGCTTCAGTATGCAAAGGAGAACGCCACCGTTACCAAGCATCTGGCCAGGGACTATCTGGGAACTGAAAGAATCGACTCCTTCGATGGCATTGCACCGGGGCAGGCAAGGGTTGCCACGAAAAGCGGCGAAAAACTGGCTATTCATCGCACCGAGGCCGGCGAACTCAAGGTGCTATCAGCTGTTTGCCCACATTTGAAATGCATCGTGCATTGGAATCCGGAGGAGTCTACCTGGGACTGCCCCTGTCACGGCAGTCGCTTCGACACGGATGGCGAGGTGATAGAGGGGCCGGCCTATCGTCCCTTGTCCCGGCCGGAGGGCCTCGGGTAGCGAGTCCCGGCTCGCCAGGTCCATGACTCTAGCATGACGAAGTCCATCGCTGCGCCAGACGAATCTTTTGCCGAGCCCTTGGTGTAACGAGCCGGTGTCGTTAAGCTGCATGCTGTTTCGAAAGCCGTTTCGATACCTGTTCGATACCCAACGCAAAGGAAGCCCCGGCATGTTCGTGATGATTCTTGGTCTCTTGATTTTTCTTGGTATGCACTCCGTGCGCATCTTTGCTGACGATTGGCGTAGCACACAGATTCAGCGCACAGGGGAGCTGCGCTGGAAGGCCATTTTCTCGGTGATCTCTATCATCGGTCTGGCCATTGCCATCTGGGGTTACGGCCAGATGCGCCTCAACCCCATCTGGGTCTGGTTTCCGCCCACAGGGCTGCGCCATGCCGTTGCGCTTCTGATGATTCCCGCTTTCATCCTGCTGGTGGCTGCCTATGTCCCTGGCAATCATATCAAGGCCAAGCTGGGCCATCCGATGGTGCTGGCGGTCAAGGTGTGGGCCTTGGCCCACTTGCTGGCCAACGGCCGCTTGGGCGACATCGTCTTTTTCGGTGCCTTCCTGGTCTGGGCGGTGCTGGACTTTCGCTCCGCGCGCCGGCGCCAGCCGGCTCCGCAGACGACGCCCCGCATGGCTGGTACGGCCATTACCGTAATTGGCGGCCTTATTGCCTATTATCTCTTCGCCTTTCATCTCCACGTCTGGATTACCGGCGTGCCGGTCATGTGAATTTCCCTCGCTTCTGTCTCCAACCGCGCCGGCTTTTTGCCGGCGCGTCGCGTTAATGAGGCTCATCTTTGCGGGCTTTCCATACTCTTGACATGAATCAAGGCGAAAGGCCGGGCTCTGTGCCAAACCTAACGGGTGCCTTTTCCATGGGTGCAGATTCTTGAGTGCAGCGAGCCCAAACAGGAGTGACCATGCCAGCCATGATGAAAGCCGCCATCTTCGTCGAGCCGGGACGCATCGAGATCGATGACAAGCCGATTCCGGCAGTCGGTCCCAACGATGCCCTTGTTCGCGTCACTACCACCACCATCTGCGGTACGGATGTCCATATCCTCAAGGGGGAGTACCCGGTAGAGAAGGGTTTGACCATTGGTCATGAACCGGTGGGGGTGATCGAGAAGCTTGGCGCCAACGTGCAGGGCTACACCGAGGGCCAGCGGGTCATTGCCGGGGCCATCTGTCCGAGCTTTACTTCCTACGCCTGCCAGGATGGCTGTAGCGCCCAGGATGGTGGGCACCACAGCCATGGTTACAAGCCCATGGGTGGCTGGCGCTTCGGCAATACCATCGATGGCGCCCAGGCGGAGTACCTGCTGGTGCCGGACGCCCAGGCCAACCTCTCGCCGGTGCCGGATGGCCTCACCGACGAGCAGGTGCTGATGTGCCCCGATATCATGTCGACCGGCTTTGCTGGGGCGGAATCGGCCGGTATCAGGATTGGTGACACGGTGGCGGTCTTTGCCCAGGGGCCCATCGGCCTATGCGCCACTGCAGGGGCTCGGCTGCGCGGGGCAAGCTTGATCATTGCCGTGGATGGCGTCGACGAGCGGCTCGAGATGGCGCGGCAGATGGGGGCCGATATCACACTCGACTTCCGCAAGGTCGACGTGGTGTCGGAAATCCTCAAGCTCACCGGTGGTCGTGGGGTCGACGCCTCCATCGAGGCGCTCGGTCTACAGTCCACCTTCGAATCGGCGCTGCGCGTACTCAAGCCAGGCGGCACGCTCTCGAGTCTCGGCGTCTATTCCGGCGACCTCACCATCCCGCTGGATGCTTTCTGTGCCGGACTAGGCGATCACAAGATCGTCACGTCGCTCTGCCCTGGCGGCAAGGAGCGGATGCGTCGGCTGATGCAGGTGATCGAGTCAGGCCGAATCGACCTGGGGCCCATGGTGACCCATCGCTATCCACTGGAGCAGATCAGCGAAGCCTACGACCTCTTTTCACATCAGCGCGACGGCGTACTGAAGGTGGCCATACAGGCGAGCTGAGGGCGCCATTACGATAAACGTTGAAACGACATACGGACCTTTTCTCACATAGTGCTAACCTAGTTCAACGGTATTGAACGGTCATTCAATGAAATGTTCATCCCGCCGTAATGAATTAGCGTGAAACTTGAATTGGCGCATCGCGAGATCGGTGGCGGCGAAGCCCACTGGTCTCGTTATCCCAATGTCAGAGCCCTCATGGAGAGACCCGTCATGTCGTTCACTCGTCGCCGTTTCCTGCAAGGTACCCTGGCCGCTGGCGCGGTCGCTACCGTGCCGTCGTTCTACATCAACAAGGTCCTGGCCCAGGACCAGACCCTGCGTATCTACGCCTGGGCCGGCTATTTCACCGATGAAATGCTGGCCGACTTCACCGAGAAGACCGGCATACGCGCCACCTTCACGCCCTATGGCACCAACGATGAGCTGATGAACTCGCTGCGGGCCACCGATGGAAGCGGCTTCGACGTGATCATGCCCACGGTGGACCGGGTGCCGGGCTACCTCGACTATGACCTGGTGCAACCGCTGGACGAGTCACGGATCAATTGGGATGGTGCGCTGGATAGTGCCATCGAGGGCTCCGAGGTCGGCGGCGTGGTGGATGGCAAGCGCTTCTTCGCTCCCAGCGACTGGGGGACCGAGGCTATTACCTGGCATCGTCGTTTCGCCGATGTGGATCGTGCCAACCTCAGCTATGCCGACCTGTGGAATCCCGATCATGGCCAGGGCGTAACGGTTCGTGGCCACTCGGCGCTGGTGGGTGTCGGGCTGTGGCTGGAGCGAGAAGGCAGGCTGCCGTTCCCCATGCTCGACTCCTACAAGTCCGAAGAGGCGATGCGTGCCAACTTCGACGTCATCCTCGAAGAAGCGGCCAAGCACAAGCACATGCTGGCCCAGTTCTGGGATACCGAGAACGAGGCCCAGGCCGCTTTCCGTACCAATGGCGCCATCATCGGCCAGACCTGGGATTCCACCGCCTTCCGACTGCAGCAGGAGGGTGAGGACATTGCCTACGGCGCACCGAAGGAGGGGGCCCTGGCCTGGATGGAAGGCTTCGTGATTCCCAAGAACGCCCAGAACCCCGATGCCGTCTACGAGCTGATCAACTGGTACTACACCCCCGAAGCCGGCGCCATGTTCGTCAAGGCCACCGGCTACAACTCAACCTCCAAGGGCGCTACCGAGCTGCTGCCCGAGGAGACGCGTCAGTTCTTCACCGACTCCTACAGCGAAGAGGATCTGGCCAACCTCTGGTGGTGGCCGATCCAGGAGCCCTGGTACGTGGCGCTGCGGAACGAGTACCAGGATCGTTATTTGAGCGCGTGAGTTGGGTCATAAGCATAGAGGCACGTAGCGCAATAGGCTGACATCGCAAAGGCGCTGGCACTGAATGCAGCGGCGCGCGGCGATCGACAGGGATGTCGATCGAGGATAGGCAACAGGGATGTTGTTCCTATCCGACGCGCAGGCCGCAATTGAAGTGCCAGGTCCACGCCTTTGTGGTCAGCGATTGCGCTGACGTGCCGTTTTGCCGAGGGGAGAGTCAGCAGCTGTCACTTCGGCATTCAGTTCAAGAAGGCAACGATTGAATGGACGGTAGCGTTAGATTGGATGAGGTGGTGATGCGCTTCGGCGACTTCACCGCCATCGAGAAGACATCGCTTACGATCGGCTCGGGGGAGTTCTTCAGCTTCCTCGGCCCTTCGGGGTGTGGCAAGACGACCCTGCTCAATATTGTCAGTGGCTTCCTCGTGCCGAGCCAGGGGCAGGTCTTCATCGGCGAGGAGCCGGTCGCCGGCGTCCCGGTCAACCGTCGCCCTACGGCGATGATTTTCCAGAACCTGGCGCTCTTTCCGCTGATGACGGTATTCGAGAACATCGAGTTCGGCCTGGAAGTACGCGGTGTCGGCAAGAAGCAGCGCCGTGAGACGTCCGAGCGATTGTTGGCGCTGGTCGCACTCGAGGGCAGCGGCCCCAAGCAGGTGACCGAGCTCTCTGGTGGCCAGAAGCAGCGAGTGGCCATCGCCCGGGCGCTGGCGGTGGAGCCCCGGGTGCTGCTGCTCGACGAGCCTCTCTCGGCGCTGGACCTGAAGCTGCGCCAGCATATGCGGGCCGAGCTCAAGACCATCCAGCGCAAGACCGGTATTACGTTCATCTATATCACCCACGATCAGGGTGAGGCGCTGACCATGTCCGACCGGGTGGCGGTCATGTCGGCGGGGCGGATACAGCAGGTTGCCGATCCCATGACGCTCTATCGCAGCCCGGCGACGGGCTTCGTCGCCGCCTTTGTCGGCGAGAACAACCGCCTCGAGAGCAGGCTCGTGGACCGGGAAGGTCAGCGGGTTCGTCTCGACGGTGGTGCGCTGGGTGAGCTTGCCGGCAGCGCGGGAGAGGGTGTCAGCCTGGGGAACGGCGACCGGGTGGCGCTCTACGTTCGACCCGAGCATCTCAAGCCGGTGGCCGCCGATGCCGCCGGGCCGCGGCTCGAGGGGGAAATCGAGGCGGTCCATTTCGAGGGCGCCTCGGTGATGCTGGAGACGCGACTGACGGCCTCCGGCGAGAAGCTGCGGGTCCAGCTTGGGCATGAGGTCTCACGCCAGTATGCCGACTCGCTCACTGTGGGCCAGCGAATGACGTTCGGCTATGACCCGGCGGACGCGGTGGTGCTGCCCGATGATGGTAGCGCCGTGGTCGACGAAACCACCGGCGAGATGGTGGAAAGCCGTACCGCAGCGGGAGGCGCTCATGTTTCGTCAGCTTAGCGCTCGTTTCGGTGGGCCGCTGGCGGTAGCCATCCTCACGCTGCTCGGCATCTGGCTGATCGTGATGGTGACCCTGCCGCAGCTGCAGATGATCGACTATTCGCTGCGACCCAACCTGCTGCCGGCCCAGGTCGGGGGGCCAGAGGATCGGTTGACCATCGCCAACTACGCGACGCTGTTCAACAACGATATCCATCGCGCCATCTTCTTCAAGACCCTCTGGTCGAGCGTACTGGTCACGGTGTTGACCTTGATCGTGAGCTATCCGCTGGCCTGGTATCTGGCCAAGGTGGCCACCCCACGCCAGGCGGCGCTCTGTATCCTGTTGCTGATCATTCCCTTCTGGATCAACGAGATCCTGCGCACCTACTCCTGGTTCATCATCCTGGCGTTTCGCGGACCCCTGAACGAGGTCCTGCTGATGCTGGGCCTGATCGACCGCCCGATCCGCTTTCTCAGCGGTGACGCGGGAGTGATGGTGGGCATGGTCTACGCCTACATCCTGTTCATGGTCTTTCCGGTTTACAACGCCATCGAGAGCCTCGACGACAATCAGGTGCGCGCGGCGCGGGACCTGGGAGCCGGCACCGTGCGCACCCACCGGCGCATCGTGATTCCCCATGCCAAGCCGGGCATCGCCACCGGCTGCATCATGACCTTCATGCTTGCCGCCGGCAGCTACGCGGTGCCGGCGCTGCTGGGCTCGCCCGGCAGCCGCTGGTTTACCCAGATCATCTACAACTGGTTCTTCGAGGGCGGCAACTGGAACCAAGGGGCGGCCTACGCCTTCCTGCTGCTGGTGCTGTGCATCGGCTTCATGTCGCTGGTGATGAAGATCTTCAAGGTGGGCTTGGGGGACATTGCCAAATGAGTTCGCAGCGATTGATGGCCTTCGGCCTGCGCTTCTACGTGGTGGTCTTCTTCGCCTACCTGTTCCTGCCACTGCTGATCATGGCGGCGGCCACCTTCAACGACAGTCGCTTCCCCACGGTGACCCCCTGGGATGGCACCACCCTGCGCTGGTTCGGTGAGCTGGCGGCCGATGGCGGCATGTGGCAGGCGCTGGGCAACAGCGCGATCGTCGCCGTCGGGGTGCTGTGCCTGGCCGTGCCCATCGGCATTGCCACGGCGCTGTTTCTCAACACGGTGTCTAGCCGCGCCAAGCCGTTCCTGTATGCGCTGATCCTCTCTCCGCTGCTGACGCCCGGCGTGATCATCGGCATCTCGACGCTGATCTTCTGGCGCCAGTTCGGGGTGAGCGGCGGCATCTTCCTCACGGTACTGGGCCAGGCCACCTTCATCGCCGCCTATGTGATGCTGATGGTCACCGCCCGGCTGCAGCGTTTCGACCGCACCATGGAGCGGGCCGCGTTGGACCTGGGGGCGAGCCAGTGGCAGATGTTCCGGCGAATCCTGCTGCCGTACCTCAAGCCGGCGATCTACTCGGCGGGGGTCATCGCTTTCCTGCAATCCTTCGAGAACTACAACACCACCCTGTTCGTGGTGGGCTATGACACCACCCTGACGGTCTACATCGCGTCCAAGGTGCGGACGGGGCTGACTCCCGCAGTCAATGCCCTGGGTTTGATTCTTATTCTGGTGACCGTACTGATCGCCGCTCTCTACGAACTCAAGCGACGCCGCGAGGCCGCCCGTAGCGTAAAGGGAGTGTAGGCACCGCTCGCCAACCCATGGGCTTTCCTCGCGACTAGACCTGATGCCACCAGCACCCGCGTGTGCTGGTGGATTCTGTGCACGCCTTATCCATTTTCTCTCCGACCAAAGTCTACGTGGCTCTGGCTTCCTGTTTTCTAGACTAACTACCATACTAGTCATGTCAGGTAGAGGGCATGTCCTTTTGCCCGCGAATAGAGAGATTCAAATGAATACGAACTTACAAGCACTGTGGCAGGGGACCCGTGAGAGCGATTCGGTACGCCAGCGGATCTTTCAGGTATTGCGGCAGTCGATCATCCAGATGGTGCTCGAGCCCGGGCAGGCACTTTCCGAGAAGGAACTCGCCGACGCCTTTTCAGTCAGCCGCCAGCCGGTTCGCGAGGCGTTCATTCGTCTTTCGGAGGCCGGGCTGGTGGAGGTACGCCCCCAGCGAGGTACCTATGTGGTAGGTATTTCCCGACAGGCCGTCCTCGAGGCGCGCTTCATACGGGAAGCGCTAGAAGTGGCGATAGCGCGAGCGGCTGCGGAGAAGGGCCTGGTCCCCGCTGTGCTACGGGAACTGAATGAGCTGATCGAGCGGCAGCGTAGCTGTATTGAGCCAGCAGACCATGACCGCTTCTTCCAGCTCGACGAGGCCTTTCACCGCACCATGGCAATGGAAGTCGGTAACACCATGGCCTGGCGGGTCATCGAGGACGTCAAGGCTCAACTGGACCGGGTGCGCTATCTGAGTATCCCGGATTCAACGCCGATCCCCAAGCTCACTGATCAGCATCAGGCCGTGGTGCAGGCAATCGCTGCCCGGAAGCCGGAGCAGGCCGCTCAGGCCATGGCTGCACATCAGCGCGAGATCCTTGTTTCCTTGCCAGAACTGGAGCGGAGATTTCCGGCACTTTTCGAGGTGTCGGCGGTATCAGCGTCCTTGGCAGAGGCATAAGGGGGCGGCGACACAAACAAGACCCAAGTTGTCCTGCTACACCCGATTCCGGCCGAAATATCGGCTACTCAATAGCAACAACAAGCATTCAGGAGTCCATTGTGAAGATCCAGACACTCGTACCCGCGCTAGCGCTGCTGATGGCCAGCGGTGCCGCACAAGCAGCCTACCAGCTCAACCTTTCCTCGGCGCTCAGTGCCCAGGACCCTATTGTTCAGGCCATGGAAAGTGCTAAGGAAGCGATCGAGGAGCGCACTGACGGCGAGCTCACCATCCAGGTGTTCCCCAATAGCCAGCTCGGTTCCGATGAGGATGTGGTCGAGCAGATACGAAGCGGTGCAAATATCGCCATCCTGATCGACGCCGGCCGCCTTTCCGAATACCAGCCGGAGCTGGGCATTCTCAGTGCGCCCTACCTGGTCGAGGACCATGCCGACTACGACCGCATTACCTCGTCCGAACTCTACCAGGAGTGGGTCGATGGCCTGGCTGAAGGTAGCGGCCTGCGGCTGCTCAACTACAACTGGTTCCAGGGCTCGCGCCACATGCTGACCCAGAAGCTCGTGGAGACGCCGGATGATCTGCGTGGGGTTCGTGTGCGCACCATCAACTCGCCGGTATGGCTGCGTACGATCGAATCGATGGGTGCCACGCCTACTCCGCTACCCTGGTCGGAGGTTTACTCGGCGCTGCAGCTCGGTTCGATCGACGGTGCCGAGGCCCAGTTGACTGCCGCCGAGGGCCAGAACCTGCACGAGGTGATCAGTCATATCGCCCTCACTGGCCATATCCACCTGATGACCGGTATCGCCACCTCCGAGCAGTGGTACCAGGCGTTGCCTGAGGAGCTGCGTGTGATCCTCGATGAGGAGCTGCAGCGAGCGGGTGAAGAGGCCAGCCAGGCGACCGCCGATGCGCAGGATGCCGTCCGCGAAAGGATGGAAGCGGAAGGGGTGACCTTCACCGAAGTGGATATCGAGCTGTTCCGTGAGCGCGTTGCCGGCGTCTACGAAGAACTTGGCTACGACCAGTATCGCGAACAACTGACCGCCACGGAGTGAGCCAGGCGGCCCTTGCCGCCAAGCGTGGCAAGGGTCTGACAGGTCGCACGACTTCCAGGAATCGGCCGGAGGTGTTCCGGCACAGAGGATCTCCTCTATGTGGTACTGGTATGACCGACTCGAAGCGGGGCTTGCCATCACCCTGCTGGGGTTCACTTCATTGACCCTGCTGGCGAGCTCGACGGCGCGGGCTATCGGCCAACCCTTCGCCGGCGGCGCCGAACTCGCCCAGCTGTTATTCATCTGGACAGCGGTGCTGGGGGCTGACATCACACTACGCCACGGGGGGCAGGTGCGCATCGACGCCCTGGCGATACGCTTGCCGCTGCCATTGCAGCGCCTGGTCACCGGGTTTTGTCTGTTCTTGATGCTGGGTTTTCTGGCCCTGCTCGTGTGGTACGGCTTTCCCCTGGCTCTCAACAACTGGCAGCGCCCCATGGGCGTGGCAGGGCTCAGCTATGGCTACATCACCCTGGCCCTGCCGGTGGGAGCGGTGCTGATGATCATCTCTCTTGTGCGTCGCATTGCCTTGAAAGGCATCGTAGAGAGCCTGGCACCGGATCACGACATCGTGAAGGAGACGTCATGACAGCCGCGCTCCTGCTGGTTCTGGGACTGGTACTGATGGCTATCGGAATGCCCGTGGCCTTTGCCATCGGCATTGCCGGATTTACCTATTTCTTCCTGCCCGATACCTTCCTGCCCACCAATATCGGGCCTCAGCGCATCGTCTCGGCGACCCAGTCGTTCCCGCTGCTGGCGGTTCCGCTTTTCATATTTATTGGCCACCTGATGAATGCCAGCGGCATCACGCCCAGGCTTATCCGTCTCTCCACGCTGCTGGCGGGCTGGATGAGCGGCGGCCTGGCTCAGGCGAGCATCGTACTAAGTACGCTGATGGGCGGGGTGTCGGGCTCGGCGGTGGCCGATGCCGCCATGCAGTCTCGGGTGTTGGGGCAGAGCATGGTCAAGGAGGGTTATAGCCCCGGCTTCTCCGGCGCGGTACTTGCCGTCGGTGGGCTGATCACTGCCACCATTCCGCCAAGCATCGGGCTGATCCTGTACGGGTATCTGGGCGAGGTGTCGATCGGTCGGCTGTTCATTGCCGGCGTGGTGCCCGGCTTCCTGTTGATGGTGGCGCTGATGGTGACAACCTACTTCGTCGCCAAGCGACGCGGCTATACGCCGGTGCGCGATGGGCTGCCTTCGGGCCGTGAGGTGCTTGCGGCCTTGCGCAGCAGTATCTGGGCGCTGCTTTTTCCGGTGTGGCTGCTGGTGGGTATCCGCTATGGCCTGTTTACCCCGACCGAGGCAGGCGCCTTCGCGGTGGCTTATGCCCTGCTGGTGGGCTGTGTGATACACCGCGAGATGGGACTGCGCGAAGTCCTCATGGCGATGCATGCCAGCGTGCGCGACATCGGCATGATCATGTTGATCATCATGTTCTCGGGAATCATCGGCTATGTGGTTTCCTTCGAGCGAGTGCCGCAGACCATTGCCGAGCTGATGCTGGGCGTGTTCTCCAGCCAAGCCGCGCTGCTGCTGACGCTGGCCGTACTGCTGGTACTGCTCGGCATGCTGCTGGAGGCCACTGTGGTGGTGATGCTGCTCACCCCGATCCTGGTGCCGGTGATCAAGGCTGCCGGCATCGACCCGGTTCACTTCGGCTTGCTGATGATGACCCTGGTGACCTTCGGCGGCATGACGCCACCGGTAGGCATTTCGATGTACACCGTGTGCGGCATCCTGCGCTGCTCCTTCTTCGACTACAGCCGTGAGCTGCTGCCCTTCGCCCTGGCGGTACTGGTGGTGGTGGTGGGCATTATCTTCTTTCCGGATATCGTGCTGTTCCTGCCCAACCTGCTGATGGGCTGAGCATCGAACAAGCGACAACGTGCCGACAACGATGGAGCGTGTCATGACCTTCAATGATCGCATCGATTTCATGGGGCCCGACTTCCTGCTCGAGTGCGAGCCGGCGCGCCGGCTTTACCACGAGCATGCGGCCGCCATGCCGATCTGCGACTACCACTCGCATCTGAGTCCGGCGGAGATATCCGGCGACGTGCGCTTCGACAACCTCACCGAACTGTGGCTCAAGGGCGATCACTACAAGTGGCGGGCGATGCGCATGGCCGGTATCGACGAGCGGCGCATCACCGGCGAGGCGAGTGACCGGGAGCGCTTCCAGGCGTGGGCCGAAACGGTGCCGGACTGCCTCGGCAACCCGCTCTTTCACTGGACCCATCTGGAGCTGCGTCATCCGCTGGGCATCGAGAACCTGCTGCTCTCGCCCGCCACGGCCGAGGAGGTCTGGGCGACAGCGCGCGAGCGGCTGGCCACGCCGCAGCTGAGTGCCCAGGGCATTCTCCAACGCTTCGACGTACGTACCGTATGCACCACCGACGACCCGGTCGATTCGCTGGAGCTGCATCGCCGCCACGGTGAGAGCGGGGCGGCGCCCAGCATGCTGCCGACCTTTCGCGCCGATGCCGTGCTCAAGGTCGGCGAGCCCGGTTTCGTCGACTACTTGAACGAACTCGAGACCGCCAGCGGTGTGGCGATCCGGGGCTACGACGACCTGCTGGCAGCGCTGTACCAGCGCCTAGAACACTTCGCCGCCCACGGCTGCTGCCTCTCCGACCACAGCCTTGAGAAGCCGGTATTCGTCACGCCGCCGAGCGTGGCCGAGCTCGACCGGACGCTCGAGTGCCGCCGCCATGGAAAAACGCTCTCGGGCGAGGAGTGCGCCGGCTTCACCACCGCGCTGCTGCTGTGGCTGGGACGCGAGTACGCCCGCCGCGGCTGGGTGATGCAGCTGCATCTCGGTGCGCTGCGCAGCCTGAGCCAGCGCGGCCTGGCCGAGATCGGCGCCAACAGCGGTTTCGATGCGATAGGCGACGTCACCTACGCCGAGCCGTTGGCGGCGATTCTCGATGCACTCGACCGTGACCGGGCATTGCCGCGCACCGTGGTGTACAACCTCAACCCACGCGACAACGAGATGCTGGCAAGCCTGGTCGGTTCGTTTGCCAGTGACGGCATCCCCGGCAAGCTGCAGTTCGGTGCCGCCTGGTGGTTCAACGACCAGCGCGACGGCATCGAACGCCAGCTCGTCACGCAGATGAACTTCGGCCTGCTGCGGCACTTCGTCGGCATGCTCACCGATTCGCGCAGCCTGCTGTCGTTTTCCCGCCACGACTACTTCCGTCGCATCTTCTGCCAGATGCTCGGCGCGCAGATCCAGCGCGGCGAATTGCCGAACGATCTCGACCGCATTGGCGAGCTGGTGCGGGCGGTGTGCTACGACAACGTGCAACGCTACCTCTTCGAAAGATAGGGCTCCCCCTCCACCTGACTGCGACGGAAGCTTCATGAAAATCAGCGATGCCTATGTGATCGTCACCTCGCCGGGGCGCAACTTCGTCACCCTCAAGATCGTCACCGAGTCGGGCACCTACGGGATCGGCGACGCCACCCTGAACGGTCGCGAGATGGCGGTGGTGGCCTACCTCGAGGAGCACGTGCTGCCGGCCCTGATCGGCCGCGACGCCAGTCGTATCGAGGACATCTGGCACTACCTCTATCGCGGCGCCTACTGGCGCCGGGGGCCGGTGACCATGGCAGCGGTTTCGGCGGTGGACCTGGCGCTGTGGGACATCAAGGCCAAGGCGGCCGGCATGCCGCTCTATCAGCTGCTCGGCGGCAAGAGCCGCGAGCGAGTGATGACCTACGCCCACTGCACCGGGCGCGACATCGAGGGCTGCCTGGCCGAGGTGGAAAAGCACGTCAAGCTGGGCTATCGAGCCGTGCGAGTACAGGCCGGTGTGCCCGGCATTCCCACCATCTACGGCGTGGCCAAGCACGAGGGTGACCGCTACGAACCGGCGGATTCCGAGCTGCCCGCCGAGCACGTCTGGAGCACCGAGAAGTATCTCAACCACGTGCCCAAGCTGTTTGCCGCGGTGCGCGAGCGCTTCGGCGACGAGCTTCACCTGCTGCACGACGTGCATCATCGGCTGACGCCCATCGAGGCGGCGCGCCTGGGCAAGGCGGTGGAGCCCTACCACCTGTTCTGGCTCGAGGACTGCGTGCCGGCCGAAAATCAGGAGAGCTTCCGCCTGATTCGCCAGCACACCACCACGCCGCTGGCGGTGGGGGAAGTGTTCAATTCGATCCACGACTACCGCGAGCTGCTCGAGAACCAGTGGATCGACTACGTTCGCACGCCGCTCTCCCATGGCGGCGGCATCACCCACGTGCGTCGCATTGCCGACCTGGCCGGGCTCTACCACGTGCGTACCGGCTTCCATGGACCCACGGATCTTTCGCCGGTGTGCCTGGGAGCAGCGATCCACTTCGATACCTGGGTGCCCAACTTTGGCATTCAGGAGCACATGCCCCATACGCCGGAGACAGACGCCGTCTTTCCCCACGACTACCGCTTCGAGGATGGCCACTTCCTGGTCGGTGAGGCGCCGGGACACGGGGTCGATATCGATGAGAATCTGGCCGGCCAATACCCCTACAAGCGCGCCAGCCTGCCGGTCAACCGGCTGGAAGATGGCACGCTATGGCATTGGTGAGGAGAGCCATGTCCAACGTGACTTCAATTCACAGCGCTGAAGCCTCTGGCCAAATCGGAATCGTGCATCTGGGCCTCGGCGCCTTTCATCGCGCCCACCAGGCGGTCTATCTGGAGCGCTATCGCCAGCGTAGCGGTGATGATGCCTGGGGCGTGGCCAGTGCCAACCTGCGCGGTGGAGTGGCGCTGGTCGACGCGCTGCGTGATGCAGGCTACCGCTACCATGTCGCCGAGTATGCCGATAGCGATAACGTCACCCTACGCGAGATCGGAGTGATCGAGGCGGCGTACTTCACGGGGCAAGACAAGCGTAGCGGTCGCGACGATGCCGGTCATTGGGGGCGTGACCTCGAGGCACTGCTAACGCGCATGGCCTCGCCTGATACACGCCTGGTCACTCTGACGGTGACCGAGAAGGGCTATTTCCTCAACCCCGCCGAGGGCAGCTTGCTGCGTGACGACCCGCTGATCGCGCACGATATCGCCCGGCCGCAGGCTCCGCGCACCGCGCCGGGTATTCTGGTCGAGGCCCTGTCTAGACGGCGTGATGCAGGCATAGCGCCCTTCACCGTGCTGTGCTGCGACAACATGCCCGACAATGGGACGCGTACACAGGCAGCAGTAGTGCAGCTCGCCGCCTGCCGTGACGGCGAACTGGCTAACTGGATTGAACGCGAGGCGGCCTTCCCCTGCAGCATGGTCGACCGCATCGTGCCGGCCATGACCGAAAAAGACGTTACTCGCCTGGCCGAGCTGGGCGTCGAGGATGCCAATGCGGTGGTGGGAGAGGCCTTCTCGCAATGGGTGGTCGAAGACCACTTCCCTCTCGGGAGACCGGCCTGGGAGGACGAGGGTGTGGAGATGGTAGCCGACGTGGCACCGTTCGAAACCATGAAGCTGCGCATGCTCAACGGCAGTCATTCGCTGCTGGCATACCTGGGGGCGCTGGAAGGTATCGAAACGGTCTTCGAGGCGGTCAGCCGCGGCGATCTGCAGGCGCTGCTGCGTCGATACATGCTGGAAGAGGCGGCGTCGACTCCGGGCATGCCCAAGGAAACCGACCTGGCGGCTTACGCGGATTCCCTTCTGGTGCGTTTCGCCAATGACAGCCTGCGTCATCGCCTGCAGCAGATCGCCATGGACGGCAGCCAGAAGTTGCCCCAGCGCTGGTTGCACGGCGCCATGGCGCGACTTCAAGCCGGTGCAGAGGTGCCGTGTACGGCGCTCGGCGTGGCGGCGTGGATCCGCTACACCGCCGGGAGCGATCTGCACGGCAATGCCTACGGTGTCGATGATCCGATGTCAGGCACATTCTTCTTGCTTCACGAAGCACATGGTGATGACGAAGAGAACCTGGTGCTGGCCTTCCTCGAACTCGATGCCGTGGTTCCCCCGGCGTTGGCCGAGCATCCCGGCTTCGCGGAGGCGGTAGTGTCGGCCTATCGCGTTCTGATTCGCGGGGGTATTGCTGAAGCCATCAAGGCCGTTGGCTCTACCTGATGGCCATGCGTTCAATCCGGTAGTCGGGCCTCGAGTTCGGTCAGCTGCGCGCGGCTCGGCAGCCCCTCCATATCGCCCACCACCTGTATCGCCAGTGACCCGATCAGGTTGCCGCGGCGTACCGCCTCCCCGGGAGCGAGGCCGTCGAGCAGGGCGCTGACGACGCCCACCGCAAAGCCGTCTCCGGCGCCAACCGTATCCACTACCTCTGCCACCGTGAAGCCGGACACGGTGAATGACTCCTCTCGTCCGGCGAGATTGCCCCGATAGTAGCTGCCTTCGGGTCCGAGTTTGATGATCACTGCCGAGGCGCCTTGTTCAAGGTAATAGTCGGCAATTGCCTCAGGGGTGTCGCGGCCGGTCAGCAACTTACCTTCGGCCAGACCTGGCAGCACCCAGTCGGAAAGGCCGGCAAGCGCATTGAGGGTGTCGCGCATCTCGGCCTCACTTTTCCACAGGCTGGGGCGCAGGTTGGGGTCGAACGAGATACTGGCACCTGCCTGGCGCGCTTCCACCAGCATATGCCGCGAGAGCTCACGAGCGCTGGCCGACAATGCCGGGGGAATGCCGGTGGCGTGCAGGTGGCGCAGGGCGGTGAAGTCCACCTCAGCGGCGTCGGTCGGTGACAGCCGGCTGGCGGCACTGCCGCGACGGAAGTATTCCACTCGCGGGTCGGCACCACCCAGGGCGCGTTCCTTGAATATCAGGCCAGTGGGGTGTTCGGGATCTACTGTGAGATGGCGGCAGTCCAGGCCTTCGGCTTCAAGGGTCTGGCGAATGAAAGTGCCGAAACTGTCGGCACCCACGCGGCTCAGCCAACCGACACCAAACCCCAGGCGTGCCAGGCCGATGGCTACATTGGTATCGGCGCCGGCAATGCGACGCTGAAAATGTTCCACCTCGGCCAGGTTGCCGGGGGCACCAGCGATGAACAGGCTCATCGCCTCGCCGAAGGTCAGAATCTCGGGGGGAGGGGTGGTTGGTGAATGGCGCATGGTGCCCTCGATCAGGATGGGAACGTTCCCATACTATGCCGCACGTTCTTTTGCGGCAACTGTGCGAATAACCTTAGCTACCGTCCCACACGCTCTCCAGTACCTCCAGCGCCGCGGCAATGGCAGGTTCATCGCCGCGCTGGTGCTGCCAGACGAAGTTCAGCGAGCAGGGCAGGCGAACCCCTTCGACCACTACCAGGCCCCGCTCCTGCCGCTCGGCCATGGCCAGGGCATCGCGGGCGAGACTAAGTCCCACGCCGGCTCGCACCAGGTCCAGCATGCAGGCCTCCTGATCCACCTGGGCCACGCCATTGGGGGCAAGCCCCTGGGGTTGCAGCACACCCTGCAGCAGCCGGTGATGGACGGATTCCTGCGGGGTCACGATCCACGGCAGGGCGGCCAGGCTCGGCCAGTCGGTGCGGGTAAGTCGCCCGCTCCAGCCGGCGGGGGCGATCACGTGGTAGTGAAACTGTGTCAGTTCCCGGTGCGCCACATCCTGCGAATCGTCTCCCGGCCCCTCGCCCGATGGCGCCAGATAGAACCCCACATCCAGCTCGCCGCGCCGGATCCAGTTCAGTACGCTGCCGCTCATGCCGTGCTGTAGTTCTGTCTCAAGCTGGGGTGCGCGACCCACCAGCCGGTGCAGGAAGGCACCCAGCCGGATGAACTCCGGGTCGACGATGGTGCCGATCTTCAGCCGTCCGCGCAGCGTGCTGTGCAGTGCTTGGGCGCTCTGTTCGAAGGCGGCCATGGCCGCCAGGGTCCTTTCGGCGGCGGGCAGCAGGGCGTAGCCATCGGCGGTCAGCTTCAAGCCCTGGGGGCGTCGTTGGAACAGGGCCAGCCCGAGGCTTTCCTGCAGTTGCTTGAGCTTGAGGCTGACCGCCGGCTGGGTCAGGTGGAGCTTTTCGGCGGCGCGGGACACGCTGCCTTCCCGTGCCACGGTGATGAAGGCGCGGAGGGTTTGCAGGTCCTGCATGGCGCGCTCCAGGGAGAAGAAGGGAGTGGCGGGGGAGAGGGGTCTCCCCTGTATTATAAGAAAAGCTTATATCCTGGTTAGGAATTACTCAATTGATTGCCACGAGTAGCGCGTTACTCTGGTAGCTAGCACAGATTTCCTGGCAGAACGCATCGAACCGAGGCAACCATTATGACAACGACCAATATCGATCACTATATCGACGGCCAGCGTATCGCGGCCGAGGCCACCCAGCGCCAGGCGGTGACCAACCCCGCCAGCGGCCAGGTGACCGGTCAGGTGGCCCTGGCCGGTTCGGCCGACGTCGACCGCGCCGTGGCAGTGGCGAAGGCCGCCTTCCCGAGCTGGGCCGATACCCCGCCGATTCGCCGCGCCCGGGTGATGTTCCGTTTCCTGGAGCTGCTCAACGCCCACAAGGATGAGCTGGCCCAGGCCATCACCGCCGAGCACGGCAAGGTATTCACCGACGCCCAGGGTGAGGTGGCTCGCGGCATCGATATCGTCGAATTCGCCTGCGGCATCCCGCAGCTGCTCAAGGGCGATTACACCGAGCAGGTCAGCACCGGCATCGACAACTGGACGATGCGCCAGCCGCTGGGCGTGGTGGCGGGTATTACCCCCTTCAACTTCCCGGTGATGGTGCCGATGTGGATGTTCCCGCTGGCCATCGCCGCCGGCAACACCTTCATCCTCAAGCCGAGCCCCCTCGACCCCAGCCCCTCGCTGTTGATCGCCGACCTTCTCAAGCAGGCGGGCCTGCCCGATGGCGTGTTCAACGTGGTCCAGGGCGACAAGGCCTCGGTCGAGGCGCTGATCGAACACCCGGACGTCAAGGCGCTCTCCTTCGTCGGTTCCACCCCCATCGCCAACCTGATTTACGAGCGCGGTGCGCATCACGGCAAGCGTGTCCAGGCCCTGGGCGGCGCCAAGAACCACATGGTGGTGATGCCCGATGCCGATCTGGACAAGGCCGTCGACGCCCTGATCGGTGCCGCCTACGGCAGCGCCGGCGAGCGCTGCATGGCGATCAGCGTGGCAGTGCTGGTGGGCGACGTGGCCGATCAGATCGTGCCGCGCCTGGCCGAGCGGGCGAAGTCGCTCAAGGTCAAGAACGGCATGGAGCTCGATGCCGAGATGGGGCCCATCGTCACCGCTCAGGCACACCAGCGCATCACCGGCTACATCGACAAGGGCGTTGAAGAGGGTGCCGAACTGGTGGTCGACGGCCGTGACTTCGATAGCGCCACGACCGGCGAGGGCTGCGCCGAGGGTTTCTGGATGGGCGGCTCGCTGTTCGATCACGTCACACCGGAGATGACCATCTACCGCGAGGAAATTTTCGGTCCGGTGCTGGCCTGCGTGCGGGTGCCCGATATCGCCACGGCAATCCAGCTGATCAACGACCACGAGTTCGGCAACGGCGTGAGCTGCTTCACCGAAAGCGGCAGCGTGGCGCGGGAATTCGGTCGCCGCATTCAGGTGGGCATGGTGGGCATCAACGTACCGATCCCGGTACCCATGGCCTGGCACGGCTTCGGCGGCTGGAAGCGCTCCATGTTCGGCGATACCCACGCCTACGGCGAAGAGGGCGTGCGCTTCTACACCAAGCAGAAGTCGATCATGCAGCGCTGGTCGGACTCGATCAACGCCGGCGCCGAGTTCGCCATGCCGACCCATAAGTAGTCCCTGCCGACTAGGCTTCAGCATGGGCAAAGACGCTAGTGAGAGGCGCCGAGGGGAGACCGAAGAGGAGGTCATTTGCCAGGGATGGCAAATGTAGCGCCCAGGGATGGGTTTACAGCGCCTCATCGACGGTCCGGCGATCCGGGGTCTTCCCCTCGGAGCAGCCTCGAACGGGCATCAACTGCCGTACTACAAGAGACGCTTTGCTGTTGGCCTAGATTGCCGGCGGCATGTCGAGAGAGAGCACGTCATGGCAGAGCAGGAATTCGACTATATCGTGGTAGGCGCCGGCACCGCCGGCTGCCTGCTGGCCAACCGCCTGAGTGCAGACCCGAATAACCGGGTGCTGCTGATCGAGGCCGGGGGGCGCGACAACTATCACTGGGTGCACATCCCGGTGGGCTACCTCTACTGCATCAACAATCCGCGCACCGACTGGTGTTTTCGCACCGAGCCCGACAAGGGGCTCAACGGCCGTTCGCTTATCTTTCCCCGGGGCAAGACCCTGGGCGGCTGCTCCAGCATCAACGGCATGCTCTACATGCGCGGCCAGGCCCGGGACTACGACGGCTGGGCCGAGCTGGTGGGCGATGACGCCTGGCGCTGGGAGAACTGCCTGCCGGACTTCATGAAGCACGAGCACCACTACCGCCTCGACGAGGGAGGCGATGCGGATGCCGCACACCGCGACTACCACGGCCATGGCGGCGAATGGCGGGTGGAGAAGCAGCGCCTCAAGTGGGAGGTGCTGGACGACTTCGCCGAGGCGGCGGTGCAGGCCGGCATCCCCCGTACCCGCGACTTCAACCGCGGCGACAACGAGGGGGTCGACTACTTCGAGGTCAATCAGCGTAGCGGCTGGCGCTGGAACGCGGCCAAGGCCTTCCTGCGTCCGACATGCGTGAAGCGCGATAACTTCGTCCTCTGGCACTCCACCCAGGTACACCGACTGTTGTTTGAGAGTGGCAGCGAGGGCAAGCCTCGTGCTACCGGCGTCGAGCTCGAGCGCGACGGCGTCATCAGCCAGGTTAGGGCGACCCGTGAAGTGATCCTGGCCGCCGGCGCCATCGGCTCGCCGCAGCTCTTGCAGCTCTCTGGCGTCGGGCCGGCGTCTCTGCTGGCCGAGCACGACATTCCTCTGGTACACGAGCTGCCCGGCGTGGGGGAGAACCTGCAGGACCACCTGCAGATCCGCTCTGTCTACAAGGTCACGGGGGCCAAGACGCTCAATACCCTGGCCGCCTCCTGGATGGGCAAGGCAAAGATCGGCATGGAGTATGTGCTCAAGCGTACCGGCCCCATGAGCATGGCGCCTTCCCAGCTCTGCGCCTTCACCCGCAGCAGCGACGAGTACGAGCACCCCAATATTGAATACCACGTCCAGCCGCTGAGCCTGGAAGCCTTCGGCCAGCCGCTGCACGACTATCCGGCGATCACGGCCAGCGTGTGCAACCTCAATCCCACCAGTCGCGGCAGCGTGCGCATCAAGAGCCGTGACCCGCGCCAGGCGCCGGCCATCGCGCCCAACTACCTGAGCACCGAGGAGGATCGCAAGGTGGCGGCGGACTCGCTGCGGGTCACCCGCCGCATTGCCGAGCAGCCAGCCTTCGCCAAGTATCGTCCCGAGGAGGTCAAGCCGGGGCTCGAGTATCAGACAGACGACGAGCTGGCACGGCTGGCGGGCGATATCGGCACCACCATCTTTCATCCGGTGGGCACGGCGAAGATGGGGCGCGACGACGACCCCACGGCGGTGGTGGACTCGCACCTGCGGGTGCGCGGCGTCGAGGGGCTGCGGGTGGTGGATGCCAGCATCATGCCGACCATCACCAGTGGCAATACCAACTCCCCGACCCTGATGATTGCCGAGAAGGCGGCAGGCTGGATCCTGGCGGAGCGGTCGTAATACGACCGCGCCGTGCCCAGGCCCAGTACGGGCCGGTGCGGTCCGTCAAGGAGGTGTTGTGTTTGGTCGCTTTTGAGGCTTTTCGATGAAATAGTGTTTGACGTGGGCCTGCCAAAGGCGCATTCTTGGCGCCAGTTGGTTAGCAAGTGGAACATCGCAAGTGGTCATCGAAGGCTCATGGCGTCGATCTCCCGGTGAAAGTTTCTTGTCTTACCCAGCATAACTCGGGTATTTCCCGGTAACATCTAACGCTATTCGAGGAATTCGATAATGGCTACTGGTACAGTTAAGTGGTTCAACGACACTAAAGGTTTTGGCTTCATTTCTCCGGACGAAGGCGGTGACGACCTGTTCGCCCACTTCTCCGAGATCCAGGTTGACGGCTTCAAGACCCTGCAAGACGGCCAGAAGGTTTCCTTCGACGTCACCCAGGGCAAGAAAGGCCTTCAGGCTTCCAACATCAAGTCCGTCGACTAATCGATTGACATGATGTGCGCTACCGTGAGGTAGCACAGGTTAGGGCTCGCTTAGGCGAGCCCTTTCTGCATTCGGCATTTGTGAATTAGCATTTGACGTCTGCAGGCGCAGGAGCCAAGCTAGGCTCAGTTGGTAGCAAGACGAACATCGCAAGTGGTCATCGAAGGCTCATGGCATCGATTTCCCGGTGAACAGTTTCTTGTCTTACCCACTGCAACTCGGGTATTTCCCGGTAAATCACAATGCTATTCGAGGACATTCGACAATGGCTACTGGTACTGTCAAGTGGTTCAATGACACCAAGGGCTTCGGCTTCATCTCTCCGGACGACAACGGCGACGACCTGTTCGCCCACTTCTCCGAGATCCAGGCTGACGGCTTCAAGACCCTGCAAGACGGCCAGAAGGTTTCCTTCGACGTCACCCAGGGCAAGAAAGGCCTCCAGGCTTCCAACATCAAGGTCGTCGACTGAGTCTTCACCGACCCGGTTTGATCTGATGTGCGCTGCCTCAGGCAGTGCTGAGCAGGGTCCGCGAAAGCGGACCCTGCTTTTTGATAGGGTATACCAAATCATTATATTCGATTAACGAATAGATAAATCTCCACAAATATCTTTATGGAATAAGTGTCGTTTGGCACAATGGGGCCTTAATTTCCGACGGAACTACCCCATGCCCTTCGACGCCTGGATCGCACTCAGTGTTGTCATCGCGGTCTTCCCGCTGATGGCCTTGACGCGGATCGGGCCTGACATGGTGCTGCTTGGCGCCCTGGTTCTGCTGCTGACGCTGGGGGTCATCGATAGCGGTGAGGCGCTGGCCGGCTTTTCCAACAGCGGCCTGTTCACCGTGGCCTTTCTCTATGTGCTGGTGGCGAGCATTCGCGACACCGGCGGCATCGATCTGATCATTCGCTTCGTGCTGGGGCGCCCGCGAACCCCGGGCGGTGCGCGCGTGAGGCTCCTGATACCTGTCGCGGCGCTCAGCGGCTTTCTCAACAACACGCCGGTGGTGGCCACCTATATCCCCGCCGTGCTCAGCTGGAGTCGGCGCCTGAGGATACCCGCGCACCGACTGCTGATGCCGCTCAGCTTTGCCTCGATCCTGGGCGGTACCATTACCCTGTTCGGCACCAGTACCAACCTGGTGGTACACGGCCTGCTGGTAGAGCGCTACCCGGACTTGGCCATGGGGCTATTCGATATCGCCCTGGTTGGCATCCCTGTTGCCGCAGTTGGCCTGATCTATCTGCTCTTCATTGGGCACCGCCTGCTGCCCCAGCGCCGTGACGCGACCCAGGCCTTCGAGAACCCCCGGGAATACACCATCGAGATGGAGGTGGAGCCTGGCGGCCCTCTGGTCGAAAAGACGGTGGAGGAGGCTGGCCTGCGGCACCTGCAGGAGCTGTTCCTGGTGGAGATCGAGCGTGGTGGCAATATCGTCAGCGTGGTGGGGCCGGGGGAGCGGCTCAAGGCCGGCGACCGGCTGGTCTTCGCCGGGACCTCGGCGGCGGCAGTAGAGTTGCAGCAGATTCGCGGGCTGGTGCCGTCGCTCCATGGCGATTCCAGCCTGGAGAAGGATTTCAAGGAGCGCAGGCTGGTCGAGGCGGTGGTTTCCGACCAGTGCCAGTTCGTGGGACAACGCATACGCGATGGCCACTTCCGTACGCTATACGGGGCTGCCGTGCTGGCCGTATGCCGCGGCGGTGAGCGGGTCGCCGGCAACCTGGGGCAGGTGCGCCTGCAGCCCTCCGACGTCTTGCTGCTGGAGGCACGCCCTCCGTTCATCGAGCGCCACCGTCAGTCCCGGGACTTCCTGTTGATCAGCCAGCTCAATGGCGCAGCGCGCCCGGTGCATGAGAAGGCCTGGCTGGCCTGGAGCATCCTGCTTGGAGTGGTGGGGCTTGCCACCTTCGGCGTGATGAGCATGATGAACGCCGCCATGCTGGGTGCCCTGCTGGTGCTGGTCACCGGATGCTGCTCGGTGGGAGCGGCCAAGCGGGGCCTGGACACCCAGGTACTGCTGACCATTGCCGCCTCCTTCGGCCTCGGGGCGGCACTGGAGAGCTCCGGTGCCGCCGGCATACTGGCAGGCATGGCACTGGAGCTCGCCGGTGGCAACCCCTGGCTGCTACTGCTCGGTACCTATGTGCTGGTGGCGCTGCTTACGGAACTGGTGACCAACAACGCTGCGGCTGTCATCGTCTTTCCCGTGGTCATGGCCAGCGCCGAAAGCCTGGGGGTGAGTCCTATGCCCTACGTGGTGGCAGTCATGTTCGCCGCCTCGGCGAGCTTCCTCACCCCCATCGGCTACCAGACCAACCTGATGGTCTACGGACCCGGTGGCTACCGTTTCGGCGATTACCTCCGCGTGGGCGGGCTGCTCAACCTGCTGGTGGCGGCCACGGCGCTGACGCTGATCCCCCTGTTCTGGGGCTTTTGAGCGGTGCTTGCTCGCGGTGAACCCGGCTTTACGATAGGGTGTCGCTTTTCGCCCATTCCCTAGATTGGAACCAAGCTCATGAGTAGCCACGATGAACTGATCATCGAGCCGAAGAGCGGCAAGCCCGCCGATGCCTGCGTCTTCATCCTTCACGGCCTGGGCGCCGACGGCCACGACTTCGAACCGCTGGTCCCGGCGTTGCCGCTGCCGGCCGATGCCAACGTTCGCTTCATCCTGCCCCATGCGCCGCGCCTCCCGGTAACCATCAATGGCGGCATGGTCATGCCGGCCTGGTACGACATCCTGGAGATGAGCCTCGATCGCCGCGTCGACGAGAAGCAGCTGGTGGCCTCCGCCGAGCGCATCCAGGAATTGATCAGGGAGCAGATCGGCCACGGCATCGACAGCCGGCGGATCATTCTGGCCGGGTTCTCCCAGGGCGGCGCGGTGGCCTATCACGCGGCGCTCTCGTTCCCCGAGCCATTGGGCGGCCTGCTGGCGCTCTCCACCTATTTCGCCACCGCCGACAGCGTCCCCCTGGCCGAGGCCAACCGTGACCTGCCGGCGGAAGTACACCACGGCTCCTTCGATCCGGTGGTACCCGAGCAGCTGGGCAAGGCGGGCTACGAGAAGCTGCTGTCGCTGGGCCACCCGGCGAACTATCGCAGCTATCCCATGGCCCATGCGGTCTGCCCCCAGCAGATCGGCGATATCGGCAAGTGGCTGAGCCAGCGGCTGGCCCGTTAGGGTCGGCGCGCAGACCCAGGGCGGAAATCACATGAAACGGGTTGCACCAGGTGCGTCCCTGCACGCCTGCCTGCGCAGCAGTCGACCCAACTTCCTGGTGCTGGCTCCCCTGTGCGCCGGCCTGGCGGTTACCGCTGCCTGGTTCGACGGCCATTCGCCGGCGGGGCTCGATATCCTGCTGGTCATGATCGCGGCGCTCCTGGCCCATGCCGCTGTCAATCTGTTCAACGAACATCATGATTACCATAGCGGGCTGGACAGTCTCACCACCCGGACGCCGTTTTCGGGGGGAAGCGGCTCGCTGCCGGAGAATCCCGCGGCCGCCGGTGCCGTGCGGGTGGCCGCCTGGGCCTGCCTGGCCGGCGTAGTGGCGATCGGTGCCGGCTTCCTGTGGGAGGTGGGAGCGGTGATGCTGGCCTACGGGCTGCTGGGCCTGCTGCTGGTTGTCGCCTATACCGGCTGGCTGACCCGGCGGCCCTGGCTCTGCCTGATGGCGCCGGGAGCAGGCTTCGGCATCCTGATGGTGGCGGGTGCCTACCAGGCGCTCACCGGAACGCTTTCGCTTACGGTGCTGACGGCCTCGCTGGTTCCGACGCTGCTCGTCAGCGCGCTGCTGCTGGTCAACCAGCTTCCCGATATCGAGCCCGACCGGCGCGTGGGACGCGATCACCTGGCCATCCGACTAGGGGCCCTTCGTGCGGCCCGGCTCTCGGCGGCCTTGGTGCTTGCCGCCTTCGCCGTCATTCCGCTGGCCTGGCTTACCGGTGCGCTGCCCGCCGGGGCCTGGCTGATGTGGCTGGCCGTTCCAGCTGCCGTCTGGCTGGCCCGTGGGCTCTGGTGTCTGCCGGCCGATGTGGAGCGGGGCGTGCTTGAGCCGCTGCTTCCGTTGATGGGCCTCAAGGTCGGGGTATTGCTGGGAAGCTTGATCCTGCTCAATGCGGGACTATTGCTGGCCGCCTGAGGCCCGTTTCATCCAAGGTCTGCCTCGACAGCCATGGCCGGGCTGGGCAAGATGAGCGGATACTTCGGATGCCGTCAGGATTACGCCATGAGCACTTCCCCCTTTGCCAATCTTCCCGACTCCCAGGGCTACTTCGGCCGTTTCGGCGGCCAGCTCATTCCGCCCGAACTGAAGCGGGTCATGGACGAGATCGATGCCGCCTATGAAGAGATCCGCGTGCGCGAGGATTTTCAGCAGGAGCTTGCCGAGCTCTTCTCTGACTATGTCGGCCGGCCCAGCCCGATCTTCCATGCCCGTCGGCTCTCCGAGAAGCTCGGTGGGGCGCAGATCCACCTCAAGCGCGAAGACCTCAACCATACCGGCGCCCACAAGATCAATCACTGCCTGGGCGAGGCCCTGCTGGCCAAGTTCATGGGCAAGACCAAGGTGATCGCCGAGACCGGTGCCGGCCAGCATGGCGTGGCCCTGGCCACGGCATGCGCCCTGGTGGGGATCCCCTGCGAGATTCACATGGGGCAGGTGGATATCGAGAAGGAGCACCCCAACGTCACCAAGATGAAGATCCTGGGCTGCAAGCTGGTGCCGGTGACCCGCGGCACCGCGACGCTGAAGGATGCCGTCGACAGCGCCTTCGAGGAGTACCTCAAGGATCCCCAGAACTATATCTATGCCATCGGCTCGGTGGTGGGGCCGCACCCGTTTCCCAAGATGGTCCGTGACTTCCAGTCGGTAATCGGCCGCGAGGCGCGCGAGCAGTTCCTGGCGCGCCACGGCCGCCTTCCCGACCACGTCACCGCCTGCGTCGGCGGCGGCTCCAATGCCATCGGCATGTTCACCGCCTTTCTCGAAGACGAGTCGGTGCATCTGGTGGGCGTGGAGCCCGCCGGCGAGGGACTCGACACCCAGCGCCACTCCGCCACCCTGACCCTGGGCAAGCCCGGCGAGATCCACGGTATGGCCTGCTACGTGCTGGAGGACGAGGCGGGCAACCCGATGCCGGTTCACTCCATTGCATCCGGCCTCGACTATCCTGGCGTCGGTCCGCAGCACAGCCACCTGAAGGAGCTGGGTCGGGTCGACTACGAGACGGCCAGTGACGATGAGTGCCTGGAAGCCTTCCTGACACTGTCGCGCGTGGAGGGGATCATCCCGGCGCTGGAGAGTGCCCATGCGGTGGCCTGGGCGATGCGGGTAGCCCCCACGCTGCCCAAGGGTGAACATATCCTGATCAACCTCTCCGGCCGGGGTGACAAGGACGCCGACTACGTTGCGGAAAAACTGGGTCTGTAAGCGATAGCCGGGTAGGAATTGGCCCTTTGGGGTTGAGTCAGGCAGGATAAACCCCAAGGTTTCTTTATTGAAACCTTGGCTTTGACGCCTTTGCAATCAATCACAAGGAGACTGTGACGATGCCCGATCTTTCCGAGGACTTACGCCTGCCCGAGGCCTGCCCCAATTGCGGCAGCCACCTCTACCGCGTGTCGGGAGCTCATAATCCCGACGACAAGGTGGTCTGTGCTTCCTGCAACCACCATCTCTGTTCCTATGAAGAAGCCGCTAAAATGCTCAAGGAGGGCTCAAGCAGCGAAAGCGAAGCCTTGATCGAGAAGGTCGTCAACCGTAACGATAAATAAGGCGTCGCGCTGCCTATGCCGCCACTTGACGATGTGCTGTTGGTAACGCTGCCTCTATTGCTGGCGGCCTTTGTCCTTCTCGATCGCCATCTGGTTCGCGCCTGTTCGCTGTTCGTGCTGTTTGCCCTCGCCGTGGCGCTGGCCTGGTGGAAGCTGGGTTTCCTCTGGTTGGCGCTGCTGGAAACCCTGTTGGGAGCCGCCTTGACGGGCGGCTTCCTGTTCCACGCCCTTGGCGTTGGCCTCGCCGGGAGAACGCCGACGGCTCGGCTGGCCCATGCCAGGGACCCTGTCCCGCTGATCTGGCGGCGGGGGCTCGTCCACCTGTTACCCGTTCTGGCCATCCTTGGCATGCTCGCGACCGCCCTGGACAGCTTGCCGGCCAGCGATGGCAGCCTGTTGGCGCGCTGGAGCGGGCTGGTGCTGATCGGCCTGGGGCTATGGGCCTTCGCCCTGCATACCCATCTCCTGCGTCGGCTGCTGGCATTCAATATCACCGGTACCGGTATCTTCCTGCTGTTGATGTCCCTGGTGGGCGAGACGGCGCCCGCTGCGGGCCAGGGGCTGGTGTTTACCGGCCTGGTCGTGGCCTTGCTCGGCACGGCGCTGGGCGCGCTGCTGGTTCGTCGCCTGGGTGCCCTGGTGCCGAGCCGGGAGCCGGCTTCGGCCAGCGGCGGGCAGGCGTCATGATCGAACGCCTGGGCCTGGTGACGACCCAGCTACCCACGACGGGTAGCAGCGTGATGGCGCTGCTGGTCGTCGTTCTGCCATTGCTGCTGGGTGTCCTCGGCGCTGCCTGTCGGCCCAAGCGCAGCTGGCCTGCGGTTCTGGCGTCGCTGCTGGCCCTGCTGCCGCTCTTGACCCTGACGCCGCTGGTCGTGTCCCAGGGCACCCAGGCCTGGGTGCTTGAGCTCGGCGGCCTGATGCTGCATTGGCGTGCCAATGGCCTGACGCTGCTGTTGCTGCTGCTCACCCAGCTGCTGGTGCTGGCAAGCGCCGCCTATGCCCCGGCCTATCTGCGTGTTGCGGTGCAGGCCCAGGGCAGGGGGCCGGCCTGGCTCTGGCCGCTGATGGGGCTGCTGGCGGCTAGCCTGTCGCTGATCTGGCTGGCCGCCGACCTGTTGACGCTCTACATCGGCCTGGAGCTGATGGGGCTGAGCGCGGTGGGCCTCATGCTGCTGCCAGGGCGGGAGGATGCGCTGGCGGCGGGCATGCGCTATCTGCTGCTCGCCCTGATCGGTTCGCTCGCCTTCCTGCTGGGCGTGGCGCTGCTGCTGGGGGCCTGGGGGCGCCTGGACCTGGCGGGGCTGGCCGAGACGGTCGAGGCGGGTCCGGTGCTGTGGGTGGCCATGGCGCTGCTGAGCGCCGGGCTGCTGTTGAAGGCGGCGGCCTTTCCCCTGCATGCCTGGCTGGCGCCGGTGCATGGCTCGGCCTGGACCCCGGTCAGCGCACTGCATGCCGCCCTGGTGATCAAGGCCTCGTTCTTCATCGCACTGCAGCTGTGGCTGGTATTCGCACCCCAGGCAGCTGTGGCGGCCTGGGTGGTGGGTGGCATGGGGGCGGCGGCCGTGGTTTGGGGCGGCCTGCTGGCCTGGCGGGCCGACAAGCTCAAGGACGTGGTGGCCTGGTCCACGGTGTCGCAGCTGGGCTACCTGCTGATCGGCTTCCCGCTGCTCATCGGCACGGCCCCGGCGGTGGCCAGCATCGCCTGGGACGGCGTCTGGCTGCAGCTGCTGGCCCACAGCCTGGCCAAGGCCGCCATGTTCCTGGCCGTCGGCAACCTGATGCTGGCCACCGGCGAGTCGCGGGTGTCGGGCCTGGCCGGTGCCAGCCGGCGCTTCCCGCTGGCGTTGCTGAGCTTCGGGATCGCCGCCATCAGCCTGGTGGGCCTGCCGCCCAGCGCCGGCTTCACCGCCAAGTGGCTGTTGCTCCACGCGGCACTGGCCGCCGGGCAGTGGCCCTGGCTCCTGGTGCTGGCGGTGGGCACCCTGCTCAGCGCCGCCTATGTGTTCCGCGTGTTCCGCTACTCCTTCGTCGAGGATGTGGAGCTGGAGGACTACCGGGCGGTTCCCCTGAGGATGGACCTGATCGCCCTGATCCTGGCCCTTGCCTCGCTGCTGCTGGGCCTGGCCGCGACGTGGCCCCTGGCGCTGCTGGAGATTGCGGGAGGTGGGCCATGAGCCAGGCATGGCTGCCACTGATCACCCTTGCTACCTCTCTGCTGGTGGCGCCGCTGATCCTGCTGCTGCCGGAACGAGCCTGGCGGGCACGGGCTGCGCTCAACCTCTCGGCGGCGCTGCTCAAGCTGCTGCTGGTGGGGCTGATGGTGGTGGGGCTCTATCAGGGACGAGAGTTTGCGTTCGGCTTCACCGTGGTGCCAGGGGTCGAGTTCCTGCTCAGGGTCGATGCGTTGGGGATGATGTTTGCCGGCCTATCGTCGCTGCTGTGGTTGGCCACGACGGTCTACGCCATCGGCTACCTGGAGGACTCCCCCAATCGCAAGCGCTTCTTCGCCTTCTTCAGCCTCTGCGTGGCCAGCACCATTGGCATCTCCCTGGCCGGTAATCTATTCACCTTCCTGCTGTTCTATGAGCTGCTGACGCTCTCCACCTACCCGCTGGTGGTGCATCGGGGGCATCCGGCGGGGCTGGCTGCCGGTACCGTCTATCTGCGCTACACACTGACCGGGGGCCTGGTGCTGCTGCTTGGGGTCGTGGGGATGCATGCACTGGTGGGGGACGTCACCTTCGGTGAGCGCGAGATGCTGCGCGACCTGGCCCCGTCGTATCATCCGCTGCTTATCGGGCTGTTCCTGGTAATGCTGCTGGGGCTGGGGGTCAAGGCCGCCCTGGTGCCGCTGCACGGCTGGCTGCCGCGGGCCATGGTGGCACCGGCACCGGTCAGCGCCTTGCTGCATGCGGTGGCGGTGGTCAAGGCAGGCGCCTTCGGCATCGTGCGCCTGGTGTACGACGTCTACGGCATCCAGCTGACCTTCGAGCTGGGGCTGCTCACTGTGCTGACTGTGCTGTCTGTCTTCACCATTCTCTACGGCTCGATCCGTGCCTTGGCGCAGCAGGAACTGAAGCCGCGGCTGGCCTACTCCACCATCAGCCAGGTCTCCTACATCGTGCTTGGCATCAGCCTGTTCGGCCCCTTCGGCACCATTGCCGGGCTGGCCCATCTGATGCACCAGGGCCTGATGAAGGTAACGCTGTTCTACTGCGCCGGGAACTACGCCGAGGAACTGGGCATTCACCGGATTGACGAGCTCGACGGGGCGGGACGGCGCATGCCGCTGACCAGCCTGGCCTTCACCGTCGGCGCGCTGGGGATGATCGGCCTGCCGCCGGTGGCCGGCTTCATCAGCAAGTGGTATCTGGGCCTGGGCGCCGTGCAGGCCGGCATGCCCTGGGTCATCGGCGTGCTGGTGGCC
This sequence comes from Halomonas sp. ANAO-440, assembly GCF_019915905.1. Taxonomy (NCBI): domain Bacteria; kingdom Pseudomonadati; phylum Pseudomonadota; class Gammaproteobacteria; order Oceanospirillales; family Halomonadaceae; genus Halomonas; species Halomonas sp. ANAO-440. The sequence continues at coordinate 32,622 of NZ_JAHXBV010000012.1, forward strand.
AGCAGCCTGCTCAATGCCGCCTACTTCCTGCCGATCCTGCACCGGCTATGGTTTCGTGCCGGGCCAGCACACGGCAAGGGGCAGTGGCCCGAAGAGCGCTGCCTGGGGCGCTTCGAGACCAGCGGTTGGCTGCTGTGGCCGTCCCTGGCCACGGCGCTGTTCAGTCTGTTGGCGGGTTTGCTGGCCGGGCTGCCCTTCAGCCCGCTGGACCTGGCAACGCTCGTGGCCACGGAGGAGTACCTGCCATGACCGCGACGCTGCTGCTGATACTGGCCGTTCTCTGGCCCCTGGTGCTGATGCTGCGAAGCCCGCTGCGGCTGGTGATGGAGCAGGATGCGCTGTGGCGACCGGGCCCCCGGCCGAAGCTGCTGGATACCTGGTGGGCCTCGGCACCGCTGCCGGCCCTGGTGCTGGCGCTATGGCCGGGTGAGGCGTCCCTGCTGCTGGAGGGGTGGCTGCTTGGCGGCGTGTGGCAGCTCGATGAGGCGCGTCGGCCCTGGCTGCTGTTCAGTGCCCTGCTATGGGGGCTGGCCGGTGTCTATGCCCGGGGGTATCTGATTGCCGAGCAGCAGGCCGGCGAAGCGGGAGATGGCGACACCTTTCGCCGCCTGACGGGCCTGGCCATGCTCTGGCCGCTGACCCTTGCCGGCAATCTGCTGCTGTTGCTGGCCGAGGACATTCCCAGTTTCTACCTGGGCTTCGCGGTGATGACTTTCGCCGCCTATGGCCTGGTGGTCCACGCCGATAACCGCGACGCCCACCTTGGGGGGCGGGCCTACCTGATCATGGCCCTGTTCGGCGAGGCGCTGATCCTCGGCGGTTTGCTCTGGGCGGCGGGCAGTGCGGAAACGCTGACCCTTACCGGCCTGCGTGAGAGCATCGCGGTCGCCGAACAGGGTCCCTGGATGGCGGCCATGCTGTGGCTGGGGTTCGGCGTCAAGGCCGGGGTGGTGGGGCTGCATGTCTGGCTGCCGCTGGCCCATCCGGTGGCCCCGACGCCGGCCAGTGCGATACTCAGCGGGGTGATGATCAAGGCGGGCCTGGTGGGCTGGCTCAGCGTACTGCCGCTGGGTGACCCGGCTGCCGGGCTCGAGCCCCTGGGGCGCCTGGTGACGGTGCTGGGCGTGGCGGGGGCACTGGGCGCGGCCCTGTTCGGCATCACTCAGCGCCATCCCAAGGCGGTGCTGGCCTACTCCAGCGTCAGCCAGATGGGCATGCTCACCGCCCTGGTGGGCATCGGCCTGACCGACCCGGCGCTATGGCCGGCGTTGTCGGTGGCGGTAGTGCTGTTCGCCGCTCACCACGGCATGACCAAGGGGGCGCTGTTCCTGGGCATCGGCATCAGCGAACACCCGCCGAGGCTGCCGACCTGGCTGCTGTGGCCGCTGCTGGCGCTGCCGGCGCTCTCGCTGACAGGCGCGCTGGCTTCCGGTCTGGCCAGCAAGTGGGCGTTCAAGGGCGTGCTGTACGAGGGAGGTCATGGCGCCCTGGTCACCTGGCTGAGTCTGGCTGCCGTGGGCACCACGCTACTGATGGCACGGGCGCTATGGCGGCAGTGGCGCGAGCGGGGTCTCCATGCCATACCCTTGCTCGGAGCCATGCCCCTGGCCTGGCTGTTCGCGATCGTGGCCGCCACCAGTTTGCCGCTCTGGCTACCCGTTGCCGGAGGCGTGGTCGACGCCCCGTGGCCACCGCCCGACGAGCTGCCGGGCCTGCTGTGGCCGGCGGGCGCAGGCCTGGCGCTGGCGGGCCTGGGTTTCTACGGGCTTGAGGATATCACCCGGCGACGGCGCGTCGTCTGGCGGCTGATGCCGGGGGATCTCTGGTGGCTCTATGCTGCCCTGACGAGACGCTTCGGCGCCGGCCTGAAGGCGTTCGGCGATGGCCTCGAAACACGTGGCTCACGCCTGCGAGCCCGGCTGGTGGCGCAGGAAAAAAGGGCGATGGCTTGGATCGACGGCCTGACACGCTACGAGCGGCGCTTTCGGCAGTTGGCCGTGCCGCTGATGATCGGGGTGGCGGTGCTGCTGTTGCTGGGGTTCTGGCTGGAGTAGGGCGGTATGCCCGCTCCAGCCAGAGGGTCATGGTGTCAGAGCAGCTCTTCGCCGGCGAGTGCCAGGCGTGAGCGCTCCACGCTTCTCAGGGTCACATGACTGGCATGTGCCCAGTTGCTGAAACGCTGGACCACCGCCGCCATGCCGCAGGTATTGGCAGTGAGGTAGGGCGTGTCGATCTGGCCGACGTTGCCCAGGCAGACAATCTTGGTGTTGCGCCCGGCGCGGGTCACCAGGGCCTTGAGCTGCTTGGGAGTGAAGTTCTGCGCCTCGTCGATGATCAGGAAGGTATCGTTGAGGGTGCGGCCGCGCATGAAGCCTGGGGCGCGAATCTGCACCCGGGAGCCGATCAGCGTTCGGGTGGCATCCTGGCTCCAGCTGGTGCTGCCGTCATGCTCGTCGCGCAGCAGGTTGTCCATGTTGTCATGGAAGGCCCCCATCCAGGGTGACATCTTCTCCTCCTCGGTGCCGGGCAGGAAGCCGATGTCCTCGCTCATCGTGATCGGTGCCCGGGTGAAGACGATGCGCTCGAAGCGCTTGGCGTCCAGGGTCTGCTGGAACGCCGCGGCCAGGGTCATGAAGGTCTTGCCGGTGCCGGCGCTGCCGGCGATGGTCACCAGGTCGATGTCATCGTCCATCAGCAGGTTGAGGGCGAAGTTCTGGCGGCTGTCGTGGGCATGGACCCCCCAGACACCCGCCTTGTGGCGATAGTTGGTGAGCAACTGCAGCCGGGCGTGGTTGGGGCCCAGTTCGCGAACGATAGCCTCGAAGCTGGCGCCATTCTCGCTGTCGGATACCAGCATGCCCAGGTGCCAGTCGGCGGGCATGCGTCCTTCCAGGTGGTAGAAGGTGTGATGGTCGACCCGCTCGACGGTGACGTCCACCTCGAGCTGGCCCCAGGGGCCGTTGTCGCCGGCTTCCGAGTCGGGATAGATGCGGACGCCTTCGAGCATGGCATCGCTGTCGCTGAAGACGCGGTCGGTCAGGTAGTCCTCGACCGGTACCCGCAGGGCGGCGGCCTTGACCCGGAGGTTGATATCCTTTGAAACCAGGATGACCGAGGCGTCGGGACGTTCGTCACGCAGCCGGCAGGTCTCCGCCAGCAGGCGGTTGTCGGGGCTCTCTTCCAGGTGCTCTAGGGACTTCAGTTCGGGGTAGCAGAGAAACCGCAGCCGACCCATCGGGGTGCCACCGGCGCGGGGAATGGGAATGCCTTGCTGGATTTCGTCGAATGAGACCTGGTTGGTCAGGTCGGAGAGGGTGCGACTGACCTGGCGGGCGGTGCGAGCGATCTCGCGCAGGCCGTTCTTGTGCTTGTCGAGCTCCTCGAGCACGGTCATGGGAATGACCACCTCGTGTTCCTCGAACTGATACAGGGCAGCGGGGTCGTGGATCAGGACATTGGTGTCCAGCACATAGAGCCGCTTGGCTTTCTTGTCGAGTCGGACCATCGGGCAACGCTCCTGAGTAGAGGGCACCTCAGACACTGGCCCGCTTGCCTTTCCATCTACTGACAGTCCGGCACCCTCACTGGCCAGTGTCACTACGAAAGGCTGGTTCCTCCTCTTCCACCGTCTTCCTGACGTTTGACTCTAGAATGGCTTTTTCATCTCCAGCCTGCCATAGGCAGGCTTCAACGATCAGCGTCATACTGCCCGGATCGGCGCGACTGACGTATGCCGTTGCGTTGATAGCCCCCCATGGCCTGGCAAAGTGTATCGGCATATTATTGAATGACCGTTGAACCGAATGGACCCCGCTGGACATCGCGCTTTCCGCAAGCCCGTGCTCGCCTTCCCCACATTGATTGTGCTGTATGAGGCAGGTATCGTCCCAGCGATTGGAAACAAGACACAACAAGGCATAACAACAAGGGGAACGGAATGGAACCGGCTATCGTGGTTCTGCTATTGGCCGGCGGGGCGCTGTTGCTGGCAATGATCTGCATGGTGATGTACTTTTCCGGCCGCGCCAGGCGCAGCGCCACCCCGCCGGCTGCCCCAACTGTGGAACCGGCCGAGCCAGCCGTGCCCGCCGAGCCAGAGGCCCCTGCTCGGAAAGCGGTCGCTGAGCCCGCGGAGCCACCACAGCCCTCCACCCATCGCTTCCAGACGGTATCGGGCACCGATATCAAGCAGTGCCTCTTCGTGGTGCTCGACTGGCCGGGGCTGGATACCAACCGTCGGCTGGCCAAGTTGTTCCGGGAGGTGAATGCTCACTACGATGAGAAGCTCGGCGTCTATGTGCTCCGCGACCCCCAGGCCGGCTACAAGCTCACCATCGCCAACTCCTCGCCCCCCGGCACATTGCCGCCTATTCACGAGGGTGATGACCAGCCGATCGTACCGGGAGTTTCGATCCTCATCCACTTCATCAACAAGCGCAGCGTAGCGCGCAACCCGGAAACGCTGATTCGCATCACCCAGTCCATCGTCGCCATCGGTGGACATATCCTCGACGCCGATCGCAACGAAGTCAGCAAAGAGGAGTTCGAACAGCTACGGAAGCAGGTCATTTGAAACCGGCTTTCAGTCCAGCCCGCCCGCTCAGGCCTTCCGGCGCAGCGGATCGAGCAGATCGCTGAGGCCGTTATGGTCGATCTCATGCATCAGGTGCAGCAGCCGGCCGATTTCGCCGGGCGGGAAGCCCTCTCGGGCAAACCAGTTAAGGTAGGAGCCGGGCAGGTCGGCGATCAGCCAGCCCCCGTACCTGCCGAACGGCATCCTGAGTGTCACCAGCGTTTCCAGATCTTCGGGGTTCACGCCTTATCGCTCCTTTGCCGTTGCTAGCCAGGATAGTGTGGCGCCACTCTACGACGTCGCGTCGCCACTCGCCAGCTGTCTCCTTGACGGAAAATACCGCTGTAGGAGCGCTGGTTCCCATCGCGACTGGCGCCGCCAGGCGCCTTGGCGGAGGCTGCCCACGTAAGTGGTGCAAGGTGTGGCACTGTCGGTGAAAAAACAGCTGTTGGAGCGCCGCTCCGCGTCGCGACTGGCGCCGTCAGGCGCCTTGGCGGAGGCTGCCCACGTAAGTGGTAGTCTTGTACCTCGACAACACCGCCGGGAGTCCTCCGGCCTCCAGTCGTGAGCTAAAGCTTCCTCCAACAAGATGGTAAATGTCTGCGATGGCAAGAAAAAACAGCTGTTGGAGCGCCGCTCTGCGTCGCGACTGGCGCCGCCAGGCGCCTTGGCGGAGGTTGCCCACGTAAGTGGTGGTCGTGTACATCGGCAACACCGCCGGGAGTCCTTCGGCCTCCAGTCGTGAGCTGAAGCTTCCTCCAACAAGATGGTAAATGTCTGCGATGGCAAGAAAAAACAGCTGTTGGAGCGCCGCTCTGCGTCGCGACTGGCGCCGTCAGGCGCCTTGGGTTCTTCCACCACTGGCGGAGAACGGACCCCCATATCGCCGTTTGACGCCCCCATATCGGCTAACTAGCTTGAATCGGCAAGCCCCGATAACAGCAAGAACAACCGTATTGGAGGCATCCCATGACTATTTCTCCCTGGCAGGACGGCCACGGGGGTGGCCGGTTCGTGACAGGTGCTCTCTCGCTTGCGCTGTTCATTGCACATTCAACCGCTTATGCGCAATCCAGCGAATCGGACACGATTCCCCGATTGGAATCCACGGAGTGCGTGACCGAGGCGCTGACTGAACTAGGCGCTGACTGCTACACCTTTCATGGCCACGAGAACTGGGACGAACCTGGCGACAATCGGATTCAGGTGCCAGTAGCGGTGATCGAGCCGGAAAACGGCGAGGCGGACGAGATACCGGTCTTCTTCTTCCCAGGCGGGCCGGGCTACTCCTCGCTGGGCCTGCGCGACTACATGGAACAGCTACGCAAGGATATCGGTAACCGCACGCTGGTGACCATGGATCACCGAGGCTTCATCCATAGCGAACCGGCGCTGGAGTGCCCTGATTACGCCGCCGTATCGCCGTATCACAACATCATCCACACCCCAGCGATCACCTCGTCGCTGAAGCCGATGGAACGGCTGGAGGCGATCACCAGCGAGGTCGAGGCGTGCTACCAGAAGCTCACCGAAGAGGGCATCGATGTCGCCCATTACAATCAGTATGCCGTGGCGCGTGACGTCGACGAGATACGCCAACTGCTGGAGTACGACGTCATCGAAGCCTTCGGCTCCTCGACGGGCAGCGGGACCGTGCTCTCCTTTATCCAGTACCACCCGGATAGCATTCGCGCTGCAATCCTCGGCTGGCCCTGGTTCAACCATCTGCGCAATCGGCCGCCAGTGGACGAGTTCTACACCGCCAAGCAGACCTTCACCGATACCCTGGCGCTGTGCGCGGCAGAAGATGAAGCGTGTCGCGAGATGCTGCCCAACTGGATGCTGGCGCTTGATAGGGCACGCCGCACCCTGGACAGCAGGCCCTATATGGTCGATGTCGGGGGCGATACCGGCGATGGCGAAACGCTTTACTTCGACGGGGCCGCCTTCCTCGACACGCTTTACCTGATGCTGCCTGGGTCCTATGCCGAACTGCCTAGCCTGCTCGCCGATATCCAGGCCGGTGACTACGCACGGCTAGAGGAGTTCTTCATCATCGACGCGTACGACCCCGAACCGGAAGCCCCCAACTATGCGCTGGGCTACTTCCTGGCTCATGTGTGCAACGACATGGGCACGAATCGGCCCACGCGCGAAGACTCGATCGCCGCGGTGCAGACCGAGCCGGCTATTCTGGGCTTCGAGCCCCCGTGGGTGTGCGGCTGGTGGGGTGAAGACGGAGCCGTGCCCGCTGAGCACAACGATCCGCCGGTATCGGATACCCCGGCCCTGGCCATCCATGGCCAGATGGACCCCTGCTGCGGCACACGCTGGAGCGAGCATGTTCGCAAGACCATGCCCAACCTGCAGTACGTCGAGTTTCAAGGACTGGGGCACAACCCCGTCAATGAGTGTCGCTCCACCATGATCACGGCCTTTCTCGACGACCCGAACGAACCGGTCGACGACAGCTGCAGGAACGAGGTGGCGCTGGAGCCCTGGGTGATCGAGCCGCCGCAATAGCGGGGCCGACTGCTTTGCGGACAGCGACTGCCGGTCTGGAGCCAATGCCAGGCCGGCGGGCGCTACCTAGCGGCCGTGTATGATAGAAGAAGCCAGCAACACTCAAGGATAGCGGGTAAGTAAGCACTCGCGGGGGCGTCGGGAAGGGTATCGAAGACCGCGTCGAAATCTCCGAGGATGGCGCTACGATCAGCGTCTAACTAGCTTGAAGGCTGCCTGTCGCCACAGGCAGCGATTAATTCAGGTCCTCTGAGTAGAGGGTTACTCCGAAACGATTTTACGAGTAACTTAGAAACCCAATACCCTCAATACCGGTTGATTGGATAGCCATCATGGACCTGACGACGCTATTGCTGTTCATACCGGCCTGCTTCGCGCTCAACCTGGCGCCGGGCCCCAACAACCTGCTCTCCATGAGCAATGCCAAGCGCTACGGCGTCAATGTTGCCTGCCTGGCGGGGATCGGCCGCCTGGTCGCGTTCGTAGCGATGATTGCGCTGGCGGCCTCTGGGCTTGCCACGGTGCTTTATGCGTCGGAAAAGCTGTTCCTTGCCATCAAGCTGCTGGGGGCGGCCTACCTGTTCTGGCTGGCCTATCAGCTGTGGTTCGCCGAACCTGGTGAGGAGCGGGAGTTGGAAGGACGGCAGCACAGCCTGTTGGGGTTGGCTCGCCAGGAGTTCCTGCTGGCGGCGGGCAACCCCAAGGCGATCCTGATCTTCACCGCCTTCCTACCGCAGTTCGTCGACCCTGCCGGCCCCGTTGCGCTGCAGTTCACGGTCCTCGGTGCGCTATTCCTGCTGCTCGAGTGGGTGGCCATCGCCGGCTATGCCTATGTCGGGGCTTTCCTGCGCCAGTGGTTTTCCCGCCCCGCCATGCGGCGGCTGTTCAATCGTGGCTGTGCGGCGCTGCTTGGCAGTGCCGGGGTAGGCTTGCTGGTGGCTCGTCGGTAATGCCTGCGATGGCAAGAAAAATCAGCTGTTGGAGCGCCCGGTTCGGCGTTCCGACTCCGCGTCGCGACTGGCGCCGGCAGGCGCCTCAGTAGAGGCTGCCAAGGTTGGTGGTGGTTGTGAGCACAAAAGCACGCTGATAGGGGGCGGGGAGGCTAAGCCTTCCCGACCCCTATCAGTCTCCCGAAAGTGTGGCCCGAACGCTGGAAGATGCCGCTATAGGGGTATCGTGCTTGCCGCGCCGTTTGGTCTGACGGCTTCAGGCTGGACATTGATGCAGTATCAACTCAGCGGTGACGCAGACGGCATTGTGGCCGGGGGCGAGCCGCCCTTGATGATGCCTACCGTCGATGCCCACTGAGGCCAGCTCGATGATGGCTTTTCCGTCTTTCAGATTACCTTCGAGTATCAACACCTCAGTGGCGTGGCTGTTCAAGACGCTGCCGTCGGCGAAGGTGGTGCCGACAAGGCTGCCCAGGCCTGATAGCTGCGCCTCGGTAAGTCCGTAGCGGTCGGCGAGGGCCTCTACAGCCTCGCCTAGATCCTGGTTGGGCCTAAGGGTAAACAGCAGCGCATTGGTACCCGTCGACGGTGGGCCCTCGCAGCGTGGTGCAAACAGCGAGAAGCGGGTCTCGGCGTCGTGAATCACCTCCAGCAGGGCGTCCTCCACCACCAGGCAGGTCGCCTCGGTATCCTCTGCCAGCACCGATTCGGTAGGCAGCATGTGTCCCATGGCCCGGGTGCCGTCGGCGCCTTCCCAGAGGCCGTGGCAGTGCAGGAACGGCTTACCGTCGCGGCAGCCGACATGCAGACCGGCGCGATGGAGGAGCGCCGGTGGCGCGAGTTCGTGGGTGGCGCTGTACCAGGCGGCGTGCTCACCGCTTTCATCGTCTGCCGGAATGACGTAGCGCAGCGATGCCATCATTGCCTCCGCCAGTTCGAGATAGGCGGCGCGGGCTCCACTCTCCTCCAGGACCATGACCACGGCGGCGTGCAGCGTCTGGCCGCCGCGTAGAACGAGACGGCGCTGGGTTACTCGGCAGGGCACTGCTTGATGGCGCTGGTCGGCCCACGGTCCCGGATGCACGATGCGACGCATCGACCCGGCATGTCGGGTATCAGAGTTCATGTCGCCTCCTCGAGGTCCCCGCGTTCGATGAGTGTCTCGCGAATCAACTTCTTGGTGATCTTGCCGTAGGCGGACTTGGGCATCTCCTCCCAGAACACATAGTGGCGCGGCAGTTTGTAGCGGGCCAGCTTTCCGTCCAGCCAGGCCGCCATGCCGTCGGCGTCGAGGACGGCACCAGGATAGGGCACGCAGACGGCGAGGCCCACCTCGCCCCAGACGGGATCCGGCACTCCGAGCACTGCCACCTCAGAGATATCCGGATGGGCCAGGAGCTTCTCCTCGATCTCGCGGGGATAGATGTTGGAACCGCCGGAGATGTACATGTCCGAGACTCGGCCGGTCAGGTAGATGAAGCCCTGCTCGTCCATATGGCCCAGGTCGCCGGTCAGGAACCAGCCGTGACGGAAGCTCTTGTGGTTGGCCTCGGGGTTGTCGTGGTAGCCGGCGAACACGGCGGGGCCGATTACGGCGATCTCGCCTGTCTCACCCGAGGCGACCTCGTTGCCCTCAGCGTCCTGGATCTGCACTTGCATGCCGGTGCGTGCGAAGCCGCAACTGCCGATCTTCATGCGGGCATCGTCGACGTGGTGAAAGGCCGGCGGCAGCACGGTAATGTTGCCGGTGACTTCGCCGAGACCGAAGTACTGCACCAGCACGGGGCCCAGGGTTTTCAGTGATTTCACTTGGTCGGCCCGGTACATGGGGGCACCGGCGTAGATGACGTAGCGCAGCGAGGTGTGGTCGTGCTCGTCGACGCTGTCATGCTCGATGAGCATCTTGACGATGGTCGGCACGGTGAAGACGTTGGTGACTTGCCACTTCTCGACCAGCGCCCAGACCTCGGAGGGGTCGAACTTCTCGCCGGCCGGCAGGATCGTCTTGACGCCGTGGGCCACCTGGGCGAGTTGGTGGATGCCGGCACCGTGGGAGAGCGGCGCGACGACGATGGAGGCGTCCTCGGGGCCGGTGTCGGGCATCAGGTCGCAGAGGTGATTGGTGACCACGAAGGCCATCTGGCCGTGGGTCAGTACTGCGGCCTTGGGCCGGCCGGTGGTGCCGGAGGTGAAGAAGAACCAGGCCGGGTCGTCGCGCTGCACTGCCACCGCTGGCAGGCGCTGTTCGGCATGGCGGGCGACCAGGGTCTCGTAGTCGGGGGCGAAACCGCTCTCGCCGATGGCCACGGTGTATTCAACATAGGCCTGGCAGGCCGCGGCGTGCTCGGCGAAGGCGGCGCCGCAAAGCAGCCCCTTGGCACCGGAGGACGCCGCCAGCCAGGCGATGTCCTCCGGCGACTGGCGGTAGTTGGCGGGCACCCAGACGGCCCCGGCCCGCCAACAGGCGAACATCGCCTCGAACATCTGGTGGCAGTTGGCCGACTGCACCAGCAGACGGTCGCCCTTGCGCACGCCGAATTCCTCTACCAGGGCGTAGGCGAAGGCCTCGGCCCGGGCCTCCATCTCGGCCCAGCGCCAGCTATGCTCGCCCCACACGAAGCCGATGTGGTCGGGGTGACGCCGGGCCGTCTCGGTGAGCAGGTGGGAGAGATTCATCACCCGGGTGGAAACCGGTGTCATGCCGTTGGCCAGGTCCATGCTCATTTGACGCGCTCCAGGATCGACACATAGTTGGTCACGGCGGCGCCGCCCATGTTGAAGACACCGGCGAGCCGGGCACCGGGTATCTGCATGTCGCCGGCCTCCGCCATGAGCTGCATGGCGGCCATGACGTGCATGGACACCCCGGTGGCGCCGATCGGGTGGCCCTTGGACTTGAGCCCGCCTGAAGGGTTGACCGGCAGTTTGCCGTCCTTGTGGGTCAGGCCCTCGCGGATCACTCGATGGCCCTCGCCGGGGGCGGCGAGCCCCATGGCCTCGTACTCGAGCATCTCGGCGATGGTGAAACAGTCGTGGGTTTCCACCAGGGATAGGTCGTCGAGGGTGAGGCTTGATGCCGCCAGCGCCTTCTGCCAGGCGATGGCAGCGCCGCGAAACTCGAGCACGTTACGCCGCGACAGCGCCATGATGTCGTTGGCCTGGGTGCGCGCCCGGAAGCCGATGGCGCGCCGCATCTGGGCCGCCGTCTCGGCGTCGGCGACGACCAGGGCGGCAGCACCGTCGGAGATCAGCGAACAGTCGGTGCGGCGCAGCGGCCCGGCAACGATGGGGTTGCGCTCGGAGACAGTGGCGCAGAAGTCGACCCCGATGTCCTTGCGCATCTGCGCCCAGGGGTTGGCGACGCCGTTGGTGTGATTCTTGGCAGCGATCATGGCCAGCTCGCGGGAGCGGTCACCGTAGCGCTGGAAGTAGCTCTCGGCGATTTTGCCGAACAGGCCCGCGAAGCCACCCTGGATGTCGGCCTCGTGCCGGTGGTAGCTGGCGCTGAGCAGGATGTCGCCCACCTCAGCGGTCGGGGTGGCGCTCATCTTCTCTGCGCCGACCACCAGGGCCATACGGCCGCGCCCCGACTCGATGAAGTCCAGCGCCCCATGCAGGGCGGCACTGCCCGTGGCGCAGGCGTTCTCGTAACGGGTTGCGGGGGTATGGGAAAAGCGCTCATCGCTCATGGCCACCAGGGCGGCCTGGAAGTCCTGGCGCGAGAAGCCGTTGTTGTAGACGCCCACGAAGATACCGTCGATGTCCTGGTGGGTTACCCCGGCGTGCACCAGAGCATCACTCACCACGCCTTTCATGAGGGTTTCGGTATCGGGCTCGGTGAGCTTGCCGAAGGGAGAGTGTGCCCAACCGACCATCTGTGCCTGTGTCACGTGTGTCACTCCTTACTCTTGTTGTCTGCACGTGTTCGATTCGGGGCTCGGCCGGTGGCAGGTCGTTCTCTCCTCTTTGACCTCTCCCCGGTGCCCCTCGTTGTCCCGGATGTCTCGATATGTCCAGCTGCGCCTCTGCTGCCGATGAAGTGCTAGCCGTGAGAGTGCTTTGCGTATTGCCGAGCGATCTGGGTCTCGATGTCCTTCGCCTCCTGCTTGAGCAGGGGTAGTAGTTGGCTGCGTCGCGGTTCCTGCATACGGCTTTCGATAGCCGCCAGCGACAGCGCTCCGACCAGGGTGCCGTCAGGCCAGTACAGGGCAACGCCGAGGCCCCAGGAGTCTGGAAAGACGAGGCCCGGGTTCATGGCGTAGCCGTGCTGACGGGTCTCCATGACCAGCTCCCGGAGCCGCTCGGGCATCAGCGACGGGTACTCTGCGGCCAGCGTCTGATGATTCGCATCCAGGGTGGTCTCGACCTCGTCATCGGGCAGCGCCGCCAGCATGGCCAGCGAGCCGGCTCCCACACCTAGCGGGTGATAGGCCCCCGGCACCAGGGCATAGGTGCGGATGGGGTAGGGGCCATCCTCACGGTGCAGGCAGAGCGAATAGAGCCCACGCCGGACAGAGAGGCAGGCGGCGTCCTCGGTAGCCTTGGCCAGGCGAGCGACATTGCGGGTGGCGGTCCTGACCAGGCTGTGGTGCTCTGAGGCGCGCAGCCCGAGGAGGTAGGCCTCGGGCCCCAACTGGTAGCGATGGGTGGGGTTGCACTGATCGACCATCCCGCCGTTGATCAAGGCCAGCAACAGCCGCCTGACGGTTGGCTTGTTGAGCCCGCTCAGCGCCGTCAGCTCGGAGAGCGACAGCCCCTTTCCCGAGTGGCGGCCCAGGAGGCTCAGCAGGGCCAGGGCCCGGTCGACGCTCTGGGCGCCTGATGTCTTTTCGGTGCCATTTATTTTATCTTGTTCCACAATATGGACCATCGGTCACTAGCGCTTCATGTGTTTATAATGAGTAGTTACGCTTTACTTTGACTTTAACAAAAGGGTTTGGCAAGTTTAACTTGTTGGATTGATGGATGGCGGTCCACTATGTGGATCGAGAAGGGCCAGATATAGATCACAAGAATTAGGCTCGACTGAACGAGCGCGCCAGAAGGAGTACAACACAATGAAAAGCCTGAATTTTTGCAAGCTTGCGCTGACCGTTGCCATGGCTGGGGCAATGGCGGCAGGTACCGCCTCAGCCGAGCAGCTGCGCCTGTCTCATAACACCGGTGACTCCACCACCTGGCATCAGGGCGCCGAGCGCTTCGCCGAGCTGGTTTCGGAAAACACCGATGGCGAGTTCAGTGTACGTGTCTTCCCCAACGCCCAGCTCTCCGGCGGTGACCAGATGCGCCAAGCCGAGATGGTGGGGCGCGGTTCCCTGGACCTGCTGGTCACCTCTGCGATCAACGTGACGCCGCTGGTACCCGAAATGGCGGTATTCTCGCTGCCTTATCTTTATTCCAGCTATGAAGAGGTCGACGCCACCACCCAGGGTGAGCCGGTTCAACTGCTGGAAGCAATTCTCGAGGAGAGGGGCATCATGGTGCTGGCCTGGGGCGAGAACGGCTTCCGTGAGCTGACTAACAGCGGTGGACCTATCCGCACCCCCGAGGACATGAGGGGTCTGAACGTGCGCGTGGCAGGCCCCATGTACGTCGACGTGATGAACGCCTTGGGCGCGAACCCGCAGCAGATGCAGTGGACCGAGACCATGACAGCCCTGCAGCAGGGCGTGGTCGATGCTCAGGAGAACCCGATCGGCGCAGTGATCATTCCCCAGCAGGTCTACGAAGTGCAGGACTACCTGACGACTTGGCACTACTCCTACGACCCGATCTTCCTGGGCATCTCCAAGGCGAAGTGGAACGGCTTCAACGCCGATACCCAGGAGGCGATCCGCCAGGCAGCCGAGGAGGCCATGGCCTACCAGGTTGAGATCACCCGCGAGAGCACCGCCGAGGGCATCGACTTCCTGCGCGAGCAGGGAATGGAGATCACCGAGCTCTCCGAGGAGGAGATCGACGCCTTCCGCGAGGCGACCCAGCCGGCCTTCGACGAGTGGGCCGAGAAGGTCGGACCGGAGATCGTCGCGGCTTTCCAGGAGGCGATCGACGCCAGCGGCGACTGATTTCTCGCTGCCGCATGCCAGGCCGTGTCCCCCAGGGGGCTACGGCTTGGTCCTTTCGCTTTCTGCCGAGACTGGGCCTGATATGAGATTCCTGTTGCGAGAAGCCGAGAAGATCGTCTGCGCGGCGCTATTCCTTGGCATGACTCTGCTGGGCTTCGCCAACGTGGTGGTGCGCTATGGCACCAATTACTCTCTGGCGGCCACCGAGGAGCTGCTGACCAACGGTTTCCTGATCCTGACCGTCTTCGGCGCCGCCATCGCCGCTCGCCGTGGTGAGCATCTGGCGGTCACCCTCTTCTACGATGCCCTTCCCGCGGCCCTGCGGTGGGTGGTGTTCGTGATCTCCGGGGCGCTGTCCATTCTCCTCTTGGCCCTTTCGGCCTACTTCTCCTGGGAGGTGCTGATGCATCAGCTGAGCTCCGGCGTGCGTTCCTACGGGCTCAGTCTGCCGGCCTGGTATTATCAAGTGGCTGTACCGTTCGGCTTCGCGCTGATCATCGTCCGCTACCTGCAGCGCCTGGTGGAGGAGGCTCGCAAGGGGCGTGCCGCGGAGCAGGGCATTCCCGATGTTTGAGCTCTTCACCGACCTCACTGCTGGCTCCCGGATGGTCCTGGTGTTCTTCCTGCTGCTGCTGCTGCGCGTGCCGGTAGCCTTCTCGCTGGGTCTTTCCGCCGTGTATGCCATGTGGCACATGGGCTTCGGCCTGGATATGGCCGGTGACCTGATCGCCACCGGCATCACCAAGTTCTCTCTGTTGGCGATCCCTTTCTTCATCCTGGCGGGGACCCTGATGGGCTCGCTGGGTATCGCCGAGCGCATGATCCGTTTCTTCCGTGTGCTGGTCGGGGGGCTGCCGGGCGGCATGGGGGTGGTAGGCACCGTGGTCTGCCTGTTCTGGGGGGCGGTCAGCGGGTCAGGGCCCGCCTCGGTGGCAGCGATCGGTCCGATGATCATCAAGGGCATGGAAGAAGACGGCTATCGGCGTGCCTATGCGGCGGGCCTGGTCTGTACCGGGGCGGCGCTCTCCATCGTGATACCGCCCTCCATCGGGCTGGTGATCTATGGGGTGATCGCCGAGACCTCCATCTCCAAGCTGTTCCTCGCTGCCATCCTGCCCGGCACCCTGATGGGTTTGATCATGATGCTGACCTTGCCGCTGGGGCGCGTCTCTCACCACTCGGCAGGGGCGGCGAGCTTGGAGGACTCCCCCAGCTTGAGGGCCCTGGGGCTGATGCCCTATCACGACCAACCCTACCGTCGGCGGCTGTGGCTGACCTTCCGCGAGTCCTTCTGGGGCCTGATGACGCCGGTGGTTATCCTGGGGGGCATCTACTCCGGTGTCTTCACGCCCACCGAGGCGGCGTTGGTGGCAACCGTGTATGCCCTGTGTGTCGGGGCCTTGGCCTACCGCACCCTGAACGTGCCCAAGCTCTACGCGGCGCTCGGCGATGCTGCGGCGTCCTCGGCGGTGGTGATGCTGGTGGTGGCCTACGCCAGCCTGTTCGGCTGGGTGGTCACCGTGGATGACCTGGTTGGCACCTACTCAGGCCTGCTGCTGGGCATGAGTGACAACGAATGGGTGATCCTGTTGGTGATCATGCTGATCCTGCTGTTGGTGGGGATGTTCATGGACGCCGTCACCGTGATGTTCATTTCGCTGCCGATCTTCCTGCCGGTGGTCCACCAGATGGGCTGGGATCCGGTGTGGTTCGGTGTGCTACTGATGGTCAACCTCTCCATCGGGCTGATCACCCCGCCGGTGGGAATCAACCTCTACGTGGCGGCCAACGTGACCAAGCTCTCCATCGAGCAGGTGGCCAAGGGCGCCATGCCGTTCATGCTGATCTGCCTGGTAGGCCTGGCGATAATTGCTGCATTCCCTTCGCTGTCGCTGATGCTGACGCGCTGAACTGATTCGACCGACAAGGAGCCAGTAATGACGACCTCTCCCCCTATCGCCGTAGTAACCGGTGCCGCCCGTGGCATCGGCTTGGCCACCACGCAACTCTTCCTCGAACAAGGGTTTTTGGTGGTGATGGTCGATCGCGACGCTACCGAGCTGGAGAAGGTTGCGGCCACTCTGGCCGGCGCCGAGCCGCAGGTATGCGACGTCTCCGAGCCAGACCAGGTGGCCGAGCTGGCCCGGGTACTGACGCATCTCCACGGCCGGGTCGACGCCCTGGTCAATAACGCCGGCGTCGCCGACTTTCGTCCTCTGGAAGAGACCGACTACGCCACCTGGAGAGAGGTCATGGCCACCAATCTCGACGGCGTCTTCCTGACTTCCCAGGCCATGTTACCGCTGCTGAAGGCCACTCGCGGGGCGATCGTCAACATCGCCTCCATATCAGGGTTGCGCGCCAGCACCCTGCGGGTCGCCTACGGCACCTCCAAGGCAGCTGTTATCCACCTGACCCAGCAGCAGGCCGCCGAGCTTGGTGAGCACGGCATCCGCGCCAATTGCGTGGCCCCCGGTCCGGTTGACACCAAGCTGGCCCTGGCCGTGCACACCGCCGAAATCCGCGCCGCCTACCACGATGCCATTCCGCTTAACCGCTACGGCTCGGAGCGCGAGATCGCCGAAGTGATTGTCTTCCTGTGTTCCGCTAAGGCGGCTTACGTGACTGGTCAGGTGGTGGCCGCGGATGGCGGCTTCCAGTCGACTGGAGTTGGCCTGCCGGCGATGAGGGAGCGATGAATTAACGTGCGGCCAATAGCATATCCAGGGCTTTTCCGAGTTCGATGAGGTGGCGATGGAAGAGGCCACCGTAGATACCGTCTGGAGCTGGCCGTTGGACCCCGTGCACTTCAACGAGCGTGGCCGGGCGTTCTATGACCGCTACACGTCCGGACCCAGTGACTTCATCATCTATCAGTGGAAATAGGGAAGTGATCTTGCCCAGCATTAATGGACACTGATCTAAGCGATCATTCGGGCCTCGAAGGCCTCTGGGCTGATCATCCCAAGTGCACTGTGCCGTCGCTGCCCCTGTCTCCAGGTAGGTGATATCGCCGACCCACTTCTGATGCGGCGCCACTGGCAGACCATACCTTGAATTCCTGGTGGCTTTGAACTTGCGAGCGGCTTTCGCCCGCAGGTTCTGCCGGCCAAGGCTGGCGGCCACCGTATTTCGGCAGATTGATACGCCAGCATCGTTCAGGTCGTGAGTCAGCCTGGGGGTGCCTGAGCGCCCCTTACCTCGTTTGAAGTGAATCGCCCGGGACAATGCACTGATAATGCCGAAGTGGAGTCGTTCTTCAAAACGCTGAAGGGAGAATTGCTGCACGCTACCAGCTTCATGACGTTGCGTCAGTTACGAAAACATATCAGGGGCTATATTGATGGCTACTATAACAGCCATCGGCTGCACAGTGGCCTTGGTTACCGGACTCCGATAGAGTTCGAGGAGATTAACTGATGGTGGCGTGTCCACTTTGTCGGGGGAAGTCCACGCCTTCGGCGCCGGACACGCCTGCGGCTGTGCCGGTTATGAACGGCGTCAGAGGATCTTCGTGCTCCTCCGGCAGTTCATCATGGTAAAGGCGATGCTTCAGCAAGCGCTTGGTGTCTTCTACACGAGACTCTTCCATTGGACCACCCTTCGGGTTCGTCAGGCCTTGTTGCCATCCCGTTGGATCGTGAAGGGTAAACTAAAGTTGCCGAGCACGTTTCCAAGACCATGCCCAACTTGTAGCAAGTCGACTACCGGGGGCTGGGGAAAAGGTCGCCAGCGATTGCTGGATGGCGTACGCGAAATTACCCCCGATGAATGGGAAGGGGCATTCCAGCGGGTCTGCTGCGTGAGTGAGCACTGACTGGGGCGCTTGTCTTACTCTTGCCTATGCTGAGGCAATACAAGTCGGAGGGAATCGACCATGCTGATCGAGATAATCACAAACACGCCCCTATGGGTATGGCCGTTGCTGCTGTTTCTGCTTTATAGGGGAGTCCAGCAGAGCAAGGCTCGTACCGTCGGCCTCTCCCGGCTGGGCATCATCCCGGCGATTTTTCTCTTCCTTGGATGTTACGGTCTTATCCATGCGTTCGGCGCCGATCCAATCAACTTGGCACTCTGGGCGTTTGGCATCGGCCTCGCCGTATTGCTGCATATCAAGCTCGCCATCCCAAGAGGCGTGCGATTCTCCCCGCAGCAGCAGAGTTTTCTGGTGCCGGGAAGCTGGCAGCCGCTTATCATCATGCTGGCTATCTTCTGTGCCAAGTTCACCGTGGGCGTCATCGTTGGGATGCAGCTGCCCATGGCCGATACGGCCACCTTTGCCGCTTCTGTCAGCCTGGTTTACGGCTTGTTTGGCGGCATGTTCCTGGGCCGAGCCGTCGTTATCTGGCGCAGTATGCAGCTTGCCGATATCGATGGGCCTGAACAACAGCAGCTCCAATAAGTTCTTCTTTTTTTACCCGCCAACGGGTGATGAACATTTACGGGAAAGATGCTTTTATATCGCCGATTTTCACCAGCTGCATGCTGCGGGAATCAGGTGGCCCCAGACTAGGCAGCTCGGTACACTCAAGACAGGCGGCATGTTCTTTCGTTACCACGCGGCTCACAAGCAGGCTGGCGGGGGCCTTCTACGACCGCTACACGGATGGACCGAGCGATTTCATCATGTATCAGTGGAAGCAGCAGTAGCCTTTGCGCTGAAGCGCCCCGGCACTGGCTGGCCACCTCTGTTCGCAGCAGGGTGTGTCGGGTTCCCCGTTCCCTGAGAACCACGTATCAAGAACGGTGGGATGATGCCAATATAGCAGCATGAGGCAGCGAACAGGGGCAGCGCATGACACTTGGCGATGGCGTGGTGCCGAGTTCCGCCTACCAGGCGCTACTCGACAAGGTGAGTGAACTCGAAAAGGCAGAACGGGTTCAGCGGGCACTTTATGCCATCTCTGAGCTCTCTGGAGCACAGCTGGAGATGAGCGTGATACTCAGCCGGCTGCACGGCATCATCTCCGAGCTGATGTATGCGGATAATTTCTTCATTGCCCGCTATGACCAGGACTCACAGCACGTTCGATTTCTCTATTTTGCCGATGTCGCGACGCCATTCTCCGATGTGACGGCGGCCGGAATGGAGGCGCCGATCCCGCTGGATGACATCGAGTACAGCCTCACCTGGTACACGATTCGCCTGGGCAAACCGCTTCGCGGAACCCTCGACAAGATCGGTGCCGAATTGCCGGGGGAGTTCCGGCCGCTGGGGGTGGCACCGAAGGATTGGCTGGGCGTTCCCATGCTCGAAGGGAGTCAGGTGCATGGGATTCTCGTCGTTCAGCACTATGAAGAGGCCGAAGTGTACGGGCCTGAGGACCAGGCGCTTCTGAGCTTTGTGGCCAGCCATATTCTGACGACGCTGCAGCGGCGAGAATATCGGGAGAACCTCGAGCGGGCAGTGGCGCTGCGCACCAGGGAGCTGGCCGACGCCAACGCCAAGCTGCTTCAGGAGATCGCTGAGCGCAAGCGTAACGAGCTGATCCAGCGGGCGCTCTATCATATCGCAGAGCAAGCGGGCGACACCGGCCGGGAGAAGGACTTCTACCGCACGATCCACTACCAGTTGGGCAGCTTGCTCTATGCCGACAATTTCTTCATCGCACTGTTGGTTGACGATGGCGAGGCGATCGACTTCGCCTACTATGCCAACGACTATGATCCACCGAGCCCGAAGCGGCGCCTTCGCGATGGATTGACCGAACATGTCTTGCGCCTCGGCGCGGATGTGCTGCTCGACAAACGCCAGATCGCAGCTCTCGAGGCCGAGGGCAGCATTACCATCAAGGGAAGGCGCCCCCACTCCTGGCTCGGCGTGCCGTTACGCTGTGAAGGGCGGGTACTGGGAGTCATGGCCGTGCAGAGCTATCGCGATGACACCCTCTTTCAGCCGAAGGATTCGGAGCTCTTGCGGTTCGTTTCCAGCCAGATCGCCAGCAGTCTCGAACGCAAGCGTGCCCTGGCCTCTCTGCGCGAGGCCAAGGCCACCCTGGAACTCAGAGTGCGGGAACGTACCTGGGAGCTGGAAAAAGAGATCGCCACCCGCAAGACCGTGGAGCAGCAACTCAAGCATGAGGTGATGCACGACCACCTGACGGGCCTGCCCAATCGGGCGCACCTGCTTGAGCGACTGGAGCAGTTACCCAGACGGCGTGATGCGGGCGGGGAGAGGAGTGGGTTTGCCATCATGTTCCTCGATGTCGACAGCTTCAAGGCGATCAATGATGAGCATGGGCACATCATGGGAGACATGGTGCTGCGGGAAATAGCCGAGCGCCTGAAACAGAGCGTCAGGCCGCCCGGCTTGGCTGCCCGCCTCTCCGGCGACGAATTCGCTATCCTGCTGGAGGGGATCGAGCATGCAGAAGAAGCCATCACGGTTGCCACTCGGTTCCTGCGTGCCCTGGAACATCCCGTTTCGCTGGCGGGAATCAGCCTGAACGTTTCCGTGAGCATAGGGATCGCGATGCTCGATGAGCATGAAATGACCCACTCTGACGTGCTTGGAAGAGCAGACAAGGCGATGTATCAAGCCAAGAGCGAAGGGCGTAGCCTGTATCGCCTGTATTCTTCCAGCACCGAATCTTCCCCCGGGGAGCGCTGAAGAACCCTTGCGATTCTGTTTGGCCAACCCCTATGCCGGAGATGGCTATAGGTCACTACCTGGTAGAAGCTAAAGCAGTTGTTTTTTTACTTTTGTGGCAGCGCTACTGTTGATCTTCATCGGTAAGGCTAGGCAACACCGCGGTCGCGAGCTAAAGCTGCCTCCAACAGCGTTCTTTCTCTTATGCGGTGGCGCGTCATGGCTGGCGAAGCCACCGCTAGATAATCAAAGACGGTTTCGCTTTCCCACTATCGCGGTCCCTTTTATGGGGCCGCTTGTGATTCGACAGGCGCTATCTTTGCAGCGTCTCCTCCAGGAGCATGGCAATCCGCTTGTGATGCAGGGCGTCGGCGGTGGCGTCAAAGGAGGGGGCGTCCTTGGCGGTGAAGCCGTGGGCAGCGCCTTTGTAGAGCTCGGTGGTGAAATGCACGCCGGCCATGGCCAGCGCCTCGTCCATGCGGGCGATCTGGTCGGGGGGCAGCAGGTCGTCCTTGTCGGCGTGGCCGAGATAAACGCGCCCCTTGATGGTGTCGATCCCATGCACGATGCTGCTCGAGTCGCCGGCGACTGCCAGGTTGGCCGAGTGGAAGCCCGCCGCGGCGGCCACGCGGTCGGGGTGTTTGGCGGCCATGCGCAGGGCGAAGGCGCCGGTCATGCAGTAGCCAATTACGCCTATCTTTCCCTTCTCGAATTCACTCTCGCTGTCGATGCAGTCCAGCAGGGCGGCAAAGTCGCGTGCTTGCGCTCCGGCAGTCAGCTCGCCGGCATACCCGAACAGCGTAGGGCGCACGTCCGGGTCACGGAAGGACTTGCCTTCCGGCACCACGGGGCCGCGCGCATTGCGGTAGTAGACGTTGGGCATCAGCACGGCGTAGCCGTTGTCCGCCACCTGCTGGGCCTTCTCGTGATAGCAGGGGCGCAGGCCGCCGATATCGGTGAACAGCACCACGGCCGGAAGGGGGCGATCGGCGTCAGCGGGCGTAAAGAGATGGGCGTCGATGGTGCCGTCGGCGGCAGGAATGTCGATAGCACGTGACATGAACGGGCTCCGGGTTGTTGGCAAACGGCTGTTGTCAGGGTCGAATCTGCGTATTGATAGAAACCAATGCCAATCAGGATAGCTTCAGCTCATGAAATGCCCATGCCAGCCAAGCCGGGCGGACCAAGGCTTGGCCCATTTTGCGGATACGGCCCGGCTGCCCCAGCTATTCGACGACAGCCGTCGTCGGCTCAACTGCGGCCCCCATTGCCGGGCTGCCGCAGACACAGTTACGACCATTCGCCTTGGCCTGGTAAAGCCGTTCATCGGCGACTCGGCTGAGCGTATCCAGGTCCATCCCGTCGGGCCCGTATTCGGCGACGCCGATGCTGACGGTGAGCTTCAGGGTCTTGTCCCGGTACGCGATGGCCAATTGCTCCAGGCTCTGCCTCAACGCCTCGGCAACGGCAATAGCGCCTTTGCCATCGGTGTTGTTCAGCAGTACCAGGAACTCCTCGCCGCCACAGCGTGAGATGAGGTCCGTCTCTCGCAAGCACTCGCGCAGCATACGGGCGAAGGCGACCAACACCGCGTCGCCGGCCTCATGACCGTGCTCGTCGTTGATCCGCTTGAAGAGATCCAGGTCCAGCATCAGCAGCGAAAGCGGAGTCCCCTTGCGCCGCGCTTGTGCCTGCTCCCACAGGAAGACATCGTTGAGACGCATGCGATTGGCCAGCCCGGTAAGCGGGTCGATTGCCGCCAGGCGCGTCAACTTCAGCTCGGATCGTTCGCGGGTCCGTTCGTAAAAGTGCGACATACCCAGGGTGGTTAGAGCGGCGATGACAGCGTTGGCCAGTACCTCCACCCGAACGAGTTCGGGGCTGCCGCCAAAGCGGTACAAATAGATGGCCCCGCCAACCGACATATAGCCCACCGAGAGCAGCAGACCCAGCCGGGAACCGAGCAGGAGATGGCTGATCAGCGGGATGACCAGCAGCCAGATGAAGGCGTACGCCGAAATTTCCGGGCGGCTGAGCAGCAGGATGGTCGCTGACAGCAACACCAGCATGAAGCGCAAACACCATGCCTGTACTCGTTGGGTGCGACGAACCACGACCAGCAGGGCAGCGGCGAAGGCGGCAAGGGCTACCTGGATCCAGGCGACCAGAATCATGCTGTCGGGGAAGTTGAGGGCCGCAAAGACAAGGGAGCTGGCGATGGTGACCAGTAACATTGCCTGCAGCACCGCCCGGCGATGGTCTTGATTCGCTTGGTAAGGATGCATGCACGGGCCCTTGTCTAAGTGGGGTGTTGCGTGAGAAGGCTCGCGGCGGCAGTGCTTAGCCTCATTCGGGGCTTCGGCATTGCTACCCTACGGTCGTCCCTGGGCGTCCTGTTCCGATGCATCCCGCCGGCATCAGGTGGCCCTTCAAGATCAGGAATCCATGGTCAGGAGGGCTCGTCTAGAAAAGTAGGAAATCATGCGTTCAGCGTACGCGCTGAGCCAGAGGCAGGTTATGACTTACATCAAGTTACATTAAGCGAGTGGGTTGTTATCCAGCCGCCTGACGGCGCCAGTCGCGAGCTAAAGCTGCACTGACCATAAATTTTTCTTATGCCGTGGCGAAGCTCATCTTCCAGGTGCCAGAAGCAGCTCATCCTTGTCAGAAAATACCGCTGTTGGAGCGCCGCATTACGAACCCGCCGCTGAAGCTGGTCTCCGTTCGCCAGGTGGGTACGGGCTTCGCGGAGCAGTGCTATAGAGTGCCGTGAGCCAGAGGAAACGCTGATTCTCAGGTCATCGACATCCGGCTGTGCTCCAACTGCCGCTGGGCTTCGGCCAATGTGTGGGTTTTGCCACTCCAAGGCAGACGCTCCCCTGCGTGGCGGAGGTGGTACTCGGTCTGGCATCGGTCCTCGTCGTCCAGGATCTCGTAGCGGTGGATCTGGTCGCCGAATTCGTTGCACCACCAGTTGTCAGGGAGTTTGGTCCAGTTCATGGCGTCACCTCCACTGGCGCATCAACGCCAGGATTCTACAGTTCACGACAGCACGCTTGCGCTCGGCTTCGATTTCGTCTGCTCGGCGGGCTTCATGGCGCCAAGGCGCCTCTGCATCCATTAGCCACTGCCGGTGCCGTCCACTCGGATATACTAATTGCTTATTTGCTAACATTAAGTTGCATTTTGCCTAGTATAAAGTTCATCGGCTTGCCCATATTAATCTTGAGCTTTTTTTGCGAGGCCTTGGAAGCGCGCAGCGGCGCTGGCGTCATCTCCCCGCTGGGGTCCCGCATCAGCTTTACAACAAAGGTCTTGAAGAGCTGGAATATCTTGTAATGTCGGCGCCACTAGCCCACGCGATCGAGTGCTCCTGACGGGGCTGCGAGCTAACGTCAGCGTTAAAGGGTAAAGTATGACCACGAAAGAAGTCACAGCAATAGTACTATGGTAGTTCTCACTATGGCTTTTAGTCCAAGTGACCCACAATGTGCCCAGCTTGGTCTTGTATCTCACAAGCATGGAACAGTACCAAGAGCAGATTCCAGGATATGTCTACATTGCAATGATAGGCACTTTTATCGTTATTGGGCTGATGGCTGTATATTCTTGCAAGGCTGAGAGGTCGCCCGGAATGGCTTTAACAAAGCCATTAAATGGCAGCCTGCGGTCGCTGAATACGACGGCCGAGCGTTGCCGTACAGCCGTGCTTTACACGTGTTGAGCGGCATCGTCATGAAACGCCCGGCCACAGTTCCCCTACTACGTAAGGTTCCAGAAATGCGCTATGTGGCGGGTCGAGGAAATGCCGACTTCCAGCATATACTTGCCTTCTTCCCCGAGGCCCTCGTCTCCCTCGGCCATGATCGGGGTGCCGTGGCCCATTCCTTCGATGATGTATTCCTCGATCACCTCCCGGCCGTCCGCGTTGCACCATACCTGTCGCGGAAAACCGTCAATCTTCTCCACCCGTGTCGGTGGTCCCTCGACCTCGTGAATCTTCTGCCACTGCCGGACGATAGAATCGGCGTTGGCATTGTCGACGGTCGAGTCGCTGCCGCCATGCCAGACCGAGATCGTTGGCCAAGGGCCGTCGAATGTCGAGGCGCCGCGTACTAGCGCGTCGAGCTTGCTATCCGATGGGCCCCCAACTCCCTTCATGCGAACCATTGCTTGCATCAGGGAGTCCGCGCTGCGGTAGGGCAGCCCGGCGATGATCGCGCCCCCCGCGAACACCTCCGGATAGGTCGCCAACATCACAGATGTCATGGCGCCACCCGAGGACAAGCCCGTGATGAAGACGCGCGCCGGGTCGATGCCATGATCTTCAACGACCTGCTCAATCATATGGCGAATAGAGAGAGGTTCACCGCCGCCGCGGTGGGTATCGCCAGACTTGAACCAGTTGAAGCTGCTAAGGGGGTTGTTGGTCTTTCTTTGCTCCGGATATAGGAGCGCTATCCCGCATTCGTCGGCGAGAGCAGACCAGCCTGATCCGTGATCATAGCTTTCGGCAGACTGGGTGCTGCCGTGTAGCACGACGATGAGCGGTCCGTTCGTCGGGAAGTTTTCCGGGATATAGGTATCCGCATGCAATGACCCGGGGTCAGTACCGAATTGTTTTAAATCCGTCAGTCGATTGCCGTTATCTGAAGATGTTGACATATGGCCTCCTTGCCATGAGTAGAGCGCATGAAACTGTCCCATCGAACGTCCGCACAGCGGACGGAAGCGGGCAGTCGAGGCCTTTGGCCTCCGGGCCAGTCTAGCATGGAGTGACCTTTGCGAAGCCGGCGCGCTGCATGAAAGCTGGCGGCTTGCCCTCTCATGCCAACAAAAGTGCTACGCGCTGCGCCAATCGCCTCATTCGCGACGAAAGTGCGCACCAGAAAAAGCGCGCCATCACCAAAGTCCCTGCGCCCGGATAGCTGCGTGCTGGAGTACGGCAGCGGTACGGGGAAGACGGTCAATCCCGGACCCGCGCCGCTGCGCTTTGTATTCCCCTTTGGCGAGAATTGAAAACCACCCATGTAAGGAATTGCTTACATGGCGTAAGCCATTTCCCATGCTGACGCGACCTAGGTCAAAAATCAGCCGCGTTACGTAGATTTACACGTATGAAACCGTTAGCTTGGGGCTAAGTGGGCTGAAGCAAAGGCCTGAAGCCGGGACCCCACAGCTGAGATGACATCTTGGATTACGCGATCATATTTGAAGCCGCAAGGCCGCTGTGGTGGGTGCTTCCCGTCGTCGTGCTTCTCAGCATCTTCAAGTCTCGCTGGTTCAAGGGCATCTTCGGCGAAGCCTTCGTCAAGCTGATCGCCAAGCTGCGGCTGCCGGCGGATGAATACCGAGGCATCCATAACGTTACGCTTGCCACGCCCGACGGCACCACCCAGATCGACCACGTACTCGTCTCCCGCTACGGCATATTCGTCATCGAAACCAAGCACATGACGGGCTGGATCTTTGGCAGCGAAAGACAGGCGCAGTGGACCCAGAAGATCTACCGCAAGTCGTTCAAGTTCCAGAACCCGCTGCGTCAGAACTACAAGCATGTGAAAGCGCTGGAAGCCCTGCTCGACGTGCCGGCGGACACCATTCACTCGTTGGTGGTCTTCTCCGGCAGCGCCGTCTTCAAGACCAGGATGCCTGGCAACGTCACCATCGGTGGTGGCTATGTGCGCTACATCAAGTTGTTCCGGGAGCCTGTGCTGTCGGATTCTCAGGTCCAGGAAGTATTGGAAAGCATTACAACCGGCCGGTTGGCGCCCAACCGGCAAACGCATCGCCAGCACGTGAAGCAGCTCAAGGCCCGGTTCGAGTCCAGCGCTGAACGAACCTGCTCGAAGTGTGGCAGCGACATGGTGTTGCGCACATCGAAGCGGGACGCCAACGCCGGCAACCGATTCTGGGGATGCTCGGCCTATCCTAAGTGTCGGGAGGTGCAGGATGTGGCATAGCGCTGGGTATCAGGCGAGGGAGACTCAATGCGGACCTGCATCGATCGCTTCTTTTTCTCAAGAGGCGGCAACGCAGGCCGATGGTTCATTTGGTTAGCTGCATATAAGCACATGTTTCGAAGCGGGTTTTCAACCCGGTGGAGGCATGCCGGCGGCCAATAACCGCCAGGGAGGGGGCTGGTGAGCAGCATCCCCTGGCGGTAGCGTGCCTGAATGTTTCGATCCTCCCTTATCCCAGAGGGCTGCGCATTCAGCGCCTGGTTCTGCGTGGCGGCTGCCACATGGCGCCCCATCGCAAGGTGCTCCAGGAAGGCGCGTACCTAGGAGCTTCCCATGCTGGAAGGATGGCGCACGCCATGGAAGCGAATGAAGTAGCGTATCCAGTAGCAGTAGGTTGTCTTGGTACGTGGACTGTAGCGCTTCACACGCATGGTAGCCTTCACCCGGTCCATCAGCTTCGGTGGCTTGTTGTGCGTATCCATTTGGCAGCTCCTTCAGGAAATGGATATGCATACAGTATTATTGGTTCCGGCAAACCGCACAAGCGCGCGAATTCTGCATAGGCGGCCGAGCTATACTTAGGATAGAGAAAAATCAATGAATTGGGAGAAAGGAAGAGCGTCAGATAATATTGTTGAACTCGCATGATGTTCATTCAATATCAGGACGTGCGGTCCAATCACTGTTAGGCGAAAAATAATTGAGAGCATATGGAAATATTCCGACCAAGGTTAACCGACCATCATGGAATACATAAGTCGCAATCTGATTTAGATTTTGCGATACAGTTTTTTGACGAAGACATTCCACTATATGTCGATCCATTTCTATTGTGGAAATCGCCATCTATGCAAGATCAATCATTGCATACAGCTATTACAAACTCGTTTAACCACCTTAATTATCTGATAAAAAAGGGCGTGAAAGCGAAGCAGTTGAAACCCTTATTAATCTATCAGAATGCCCTGAAGTTGGCCTAGGTGTTTCAAAAACACGTAAAGGGTTAAAGATAGGTCCCAAACAAGCAAGCGAAATTCTTAATCTATTCAAAGATATTCCAGAATACAGTCAGTTTGGTTTCACTCATTTTGAAATGATTCAGCTTTATATATCAGGAATATCTAAGGATCGAATAAGCGATATTTCTTGTAACTATATAAAATCGTTTCTTATTGATTTCACAATTGAACAATGTGAAATCAATGACATACCTACCGAGGGAGTTATACTAGACTCGGTATATAACTATCAAGCTAACTCATTCGATTTTAATCAAAAGCTATTTCTTCCAGTAAATCCAAAGACCAGAGAGCCGTTAATATTCACGCCAAAGCGTTGGCTTCGGTTCAACCCTTGGATTAATTTTGAAGATTACTTTAAGTCTCATTGCCCTAGAGATGAGATATTCAATCCGAACGAGCCACAAGAAAGAGTTAAAGTATTAAACTTCAACAGAGAAAATTATGGAGTCATTGAAGAATACGTAAAGTATAAAGATAGGACAGCAAAAGACTGCAAAAATGATCCGCTATTTAGTCAGATACCAGTCCTGTCAGCTAAAAGAAAATTAAACGAGCTTCTTAAGCTTAATACAGGAAAAGAGGATGGGGCTGATATGAAGTATGAGGATTTGGCAGCAGATCTCTTAGCCACATTATTCTATCCTCATCTAGACTTTGCCCAGACGCAAAGCAGAACTGAATCCGGTCGGCATATTCGTGATCTAATCTTTTATAACAATAGAGACGTTGACTTTCTTGATGAAATTTTTGTTGAGTATGAAAATCGACAACTTGTCATAGAAATGAAAAATGTTAAAAAAATTGAGCGCGATCATATAAACCAGCTTAACCGGTACCTACAATCTAATATTGGTAGATTTGGTATATTTCTAACTAGAAACCCTTTGCCTAAAGCAATGCTTACAAATACCATTGATTTATGGTCATCCCAAAGAAAGTGCATAATAGCTATCACGGATGATGATTTAAAACTAATGGTTGACGTCTATGAGAGCAAACAGCGTGCGCCAATTGAGATTCTTAAAAAGAAATATGTTGAATTCCGGCGCTCGTGCCCATCTTAAGGAAAAACAATGAATAGAGATAATGTCGATGCATTTGAGAAACTATCAGGGCAACTGCTGAGTATTTATGAAGAAGTATCCCTTCTCTCAAAAAAGAATCCAAATGACGCGGTTAACAAGTTTAAATTGAAGTTTGTAAATAGCTTAATTTCACAAAGTAATGGCTTTTTATCTGATAAATACAAACCCTTTGAAGACTTTAATGAATTTGATGAGGATGATATACCGCAAAACAGCGATGTCGTTTTTATACTTTCACAATATCTGCAATGCTTCGAGAAATTAAGGGCGGATAATGTAATTATTAAAGGTGGGTATTGGTTTTGGCGTATTGAAGGTCGTGAAGATGATAACGTTGATGATGATGGTATGGTCTTGATTCGAACAGTAAAGCCAAAGAAATTGAAGGACTGATAATGAATAGAGACAAAGAGCGTACAACCGAAGAAAAAGCTAGAACACACGATACTATGACACCTTTACTTGAGGCCATGTATTCAGAGTTCAAAGAAATTTCAAAGAAGAAACCTGGTTCAGCAGTAAGTAAAAGTAAGTTAAAGATAGTAAATCGGCTTCTAGGAAAAATCAGGATTGTATTGGCTGATGAAGAATCAATTGATTTTCTTGATGTTCTGGATGAGGACGATGTTCCCCAGGCAAGTGATGTTACATTAATTCTTTCCCAGTATGTTGCAGCCATGAAAGCGTTTCATGAAAAGCATTATGGTTGGGACGGTTCGAATCACGTATGGTTTACAGTTTGAGCAATAAATCGCCTAACAAACGCATGTTGCCGGACTGTTTTTCCGCTGCGCTCCAAAACAACCACAAATGCGGGCGTTATGTGTATTTCTTAGACAGTGAGAGGCATCCGAACGAGGTGAGATTTTAAAGCATGGCAGAAAATATAACATTTAGATCTCAGCTAGTCGGTGGTGTCGCAGAGTTTTGCCACGCCTCCGCTTTGCCAATTCTGGGAGACACTCTAAATCTTGTCGAGTTGATCGTTAAATTAGCAAGATACCAAGAGGAAGGAGTGAAGCTTTGTCCCAAGGTCTACATTACAAATAATATTGAACAGATAAGAACCTTATTGCCAGGTGGTGAGGCGCTGAAGATCGGGAGTTCGTCGCCTGATGTCGATGGTATCAAAGAGTCACTAAAAAAATGCGCACCCTTGGCGACAGAAGGCTGGCTCCTATATATACAGAATAATAGTGACAACATTGAATATGGCCTGTTCAGGGGGTCTGAAAGTCCAATTTCAGTACTTGTTGACGACGTACTAATGACGCCTGAAGAAGACTTTAAGTTAGTTAAAGTTTTTCAGGTTGCGGATGAATGTGTCGAGGTGCGATCGAATAACGGTGAATATCACTATATTTTTCTTGACCATAGAAAAGAAAATGCCAAACCGCCTCTCCATTATCTAAATGACCTTGTGTCGACAATTTGCGAATCAGTAGATCCCGAGCACAAGGAAGCTACGACTAGCTTTCTTAAGAAGCTCCTATTTGAATCTTTAAGGCAGTCGCATGGGAGCTTGATCGCAGTAACAAATATGAAAAGAGCACCAAAATTCTTATCAGATGATGGTGTAATATTAGATAAGCCAATCGATTTTCCCATTCTTATAGCGTCGTTGAAGAAAAACGATATCCCGGCTTCCTACATAGAAAGTAAAGCAAGTCTTTTAAAAGGCATGTTAAATTCGGACGGGATTCTTATTTTTGACAGCACTGCAAAGCTTCTTGGGTATAACTGCTTTGTTAAGTCAAGCAAGAAAGATAATGTGATAGGCGGCGCTAGAAAGAGAGCATTTTCCACCTTAAAGGGAAAAGTTGGAAGTGGATTGAGAGCAGCATTTATGCAATCTCAAGATGGATGGTCAGATTTTTTTGGAGGTCATAATGACTGATATCGTGCTTTGGCAAAAAGAGACAAGTGAAATTTTGCCAGCTACAGCGAAGACGCCATTGGAGATCTCTAGCTATGCGGCCCAACTCTCTAACAAAGATAGAAAGCAAATTGTTTCAGCTTTCGAGTCTAATCATTTTGAGATGGCGGTTAGCTACCTGTGGGGCAAAACAATAACAGCCTTGAAAAAGGAGTTGTCAACAGTCGGCATCACACTTATTGGTGAAATGCTAGACAGGCCTAATCTCGATGAAGATGATGATGTTGAAGATATACTAACTGCCAAGGATGCGATTAAATTAGCTGAAGAACTTGGTATAGTTACCCAAACGGATGCACTTCGGCTACGCCATACACACGAGATTATCACGCACTTCTCCCAGTTGGATATTGATGAGTCAGATTCTGAAGAAATCGACGAAACTGAAGCGCTCTCATCATTAAAAATATGTGTAAAAGCTGTTCTTGGTAGACCAAAAGTAGAGGTCGCCAAAAAGTTCGTGGAATTCAGAGAAGCCCTCGAAGGAGAGACTTTAACTCAAGAAGATCAAAGAGTTGAGATGCTAAAAAGCTCGCCGTATTTTTTCTTAAAGCTTACTGTTAGCGTTTTGATGAGTGCTGCGAAGAAAAATGTTGGTGCTAATCTTGAACATGTCCTTGCAAATATTAATGTATTGCTCCCGGTTGTATGGCCTCAGCTAAGAGAGTCAGAGAAGTGGCAGGTTGGTCACACCTATGCAGAGACCTATGCTGATGGAAAAACATCCACGGTTTCTGGGTTGAAAAGCGCGCTATCAAAGGTTCGTGGCTTTGACTATGTACCCGAGAATCTTCGTAGTGACACCTTCGTTAAGGCTGCGACTTCTGTCCTTAGAGCCCACGACGGTATGAATAATTTCTACAACGAAGCTGCTCCAGTAAAAGAGTTAGGTAAACTTGGTAGCACAATCCCCACTCCTGCTTTACCAGCTTGTATTACTGCACTTTTATCAGTGGTTCTAGGAAATACCTATGGGGTAGCGTGGTCGGCCGAACCTGAAGCGTCAAGAATTCTAAGCAAGGTGACAGACGAAAGATGGTCTTACTACATTAATAATGTTTTACCAAGCGACACGCGAATATTAGAGAAAATATTGCTCGAGAAACCACGATCAAACTGGATAAAAGTTGTCGATAAGTATGGAATTGGTGACTTGACGATAAAAAATAAATCTGTGGGTTTGCTCATCTCAGCTACACAAAATAAAAAGGATGCAAGGTTGGTTTCTTCCGCTAAAAAGCTTCTCAGCGAGTATTATGGAAAAAACACATAACCAAGCCATTCACCGGATGCCAAAACCGCCGCTTCGCTGTGGTTTTGTCACCGGTGATGGCGGGCGTTATGGCACGTGCATTCAGTGGCCACAAAGATTAACTAGGAGATAATCGTATGAAAGTAAGAAAGCTAATCGAAGAGCTTGCTCAGATCGAAGACAAATACGGCAACATTGACATTTACTGCATGTCCCAGATTGAGCCCGGAAAAGTGGGGCCAATATCTCACTTTTCTAAGATGCACAGTATGGATGATGAGATCTATATGTTGGCTGCACAGAACCCAAATTGGCCGAGCAAAACTGGTGAAAAATCTGGTGATGACCGAGGCAATAATAAGCTCTGAGAATTCGGTCATAAAAAGTGCAGGCATGGCGACGCCCACTACATTGCAACTTCGGCTCCATTCCGTGGGCGTGCATGCTGCAAGCGTTGAGGCTGTAGAAAAAGCCCGTAGCCTCCGTCGGTTTGGTAGGATCGGAAAAACAGCCTAGGAGTGGTCATCATGCCCCGCTTCAAGCTCTACAACCATGATCAAAACGCCATGGTGGTGAATCCACTACCAAAATCAGCTCCAACCCGGTACCCTTGAGCACGCAGTGCATTACCTGATCGAGCATAAACTCGACTTGTCGGTTTTCCATCCCAGGTATCGCAACGACGCGACAGGTCGGCTGGTCTATGATGCAGTTATTCTATAAATTCAGGTTATTCAAGGTGATTCATCGACATTATGGCGAGAAAAATACTAGCTTTGAAAGTGAAAAAGCAGATAGATGCCAAGCCCGCCGACGAAGTTGCAGATCAATTCCCTGAAGATTCCGAAAAACGTTTTTTAAATGGAGTCGCTATTCATCCTTCCCCACGCATTTATTTAGAGCTAGGTTCTAATCAGCGTAGTGTGCGAGCGATGGATTTAATTACACCAATTGGGATGGGGCAACGAGGGTTGATTGTTGCGCCGCCAGGCTCTGGCAAAACGACGATGTTAAAACATATCTGTCAGGCCGTGGCAGAAGCTTATCCTGACATAAAGCTGTATGCCTTGCTTATTGATGAGCGCCCTGAAGAAGTGACAGATTTTAAGCGCAGTGTTGCGGCAGAAGTACATGCATCGTCTTCAGATGAAAGCTACACACAACATGTAAGTGTGGCGGATAAGCTTCTTGAGACAGCTCGTAAGCAAGCAGGCGACGGCCATGATGTCATGATTGTGATTGATTCTCTTACGAGACTCTCGCGGGTTCATAATGCCGAGCAGCGAGGCAATGGTCGCACTATGTCGGGTGGGCTGGATACCCGAGCGTTGGAAATACCACGCAAACTGTTTGGCGCCGCGAGAAAGATTGAAAACGGCGGATCGCTCACCATTCTGGCCACCGTGCTGGTGGATACGGGAAGCCGTATGGATCAGGTGATTTTCGAGGAGTTCAAGGGCACGGGCAATATGGAAATCGTGTTATCACGGGAAGTGGCAAATCAACGGATTTTTCCTGCGATAGATATTGCCAAAAGCAGCACCCGTCGAGAAGAGATTTTGATTGATGCAAGAGATATTGAAAAAGTAAGGGCGTTGCGTAGAGCTTTGACAAATCTTAAGCCAGCAGAAGGTGCGCAGAAGTTACTTGAATTATTGGAAAAATATCCAACGAATGCCGAGCTATTAGATATTTTTCACCAGCCTAATGGTTAGAGAGAAATGTAGGTAGCCGCTGCAAGGAACTCGTCGATAAGCGACAATTTAGAGTGACACCAAACTCGGAGTAAATGGCATGGGACTTCTAACCTTCAGTCTCAACGTCACCCTGGACGGCTGCGTCGACCACGAGGAAGGCATCGCCGACGACGAGACACACGCCTTCTTCACCCGCCTCATGGATGAGAGTGGGGCGATGCTGTGGGGCCGCGTCACCTACGAGATGATGGAGGGCTACTGGCCGGCGGTCGCTCGCGGCGATGAGGAGGCGGCGCCAGTGATGCGCGAGTGGGCGGTCAAGCTGGAGGCCAAGCCGAAGTACGTGGTGTCGTCGACGCGAACGGACTTCCCGTGGACCAACAGCCACCACATCGCCGGTGACCTGTGCATGAACGTGCAGAAGCTCAAGGACGCGACCCCTGCCGGCGTGCTCCTCGGTAGCGGCAAGCTCGCGACCGAGCTGGACCGGCTGGATCTGATCGACGAGTACAAGTTCCTCGTCCACCCCAGGATCGCCGGCCACGGCCCGACCCTGTACGAGAGCGGGCTGCCCGGCACGCGACGGCTCGAGTTGATCTCGGCGAAGCCGCTCCGCAGCGGCGCGGTCGCCATGCACTACCGGCGCGAGAGCGGCTAACTCCAAACCGGCCCGTGAGCCGGGCGTTAACCACCACCCCTGTCGATTTCGATCAGCTCCGTTCGACATTAGCTTGCCACCCACAGCAATCACCCACTGAAGGGAGCTAATGATGAAGCACATGACAAAGAACACGATCTGCCTTTGGTACGATGACGCCGCTGAGGAAGCCGCGCAATTTTATGCCGAGACATTCCCTGATTCTTCGATCGACGCGGTGCATCGAGCGCCTGGGGATTACCCAGCGGGGAAGGAGGGGAGCGTATTGACGGTGGAGTTCACCGTGCTAGGCGTTGCGTGCCTCGGGCTGAACGGTGGGCCTATGTTCAAGCACAGCGAGGCGTTCTCGTTTCAGGTGGCGACCGAAGACCAGGAGGAGACGGATCGCTACTGGAACGCCATCGTCGGCAATGGCGGGGAGGAGAGCCAATGCGGGTGGTGCAAGGACAAGTGGGGCATCTCCTGGCAAATTACGCCGATCGCGCTGACGAAAGCCTTCACCAGCCCCGACCGCGCCGCCGCCAAGCGGGCATTCGATGCCATGATGACGATGCAGAAGATCGACATCGCCAAGATCGAGGCCGCCTTTCGCGGCTGAGATGAAGGTAGGCTACCGACAATTAGCCGACATTCGCGACTTACCCAAAGCCGCCGACGCTATCCCAGCGTCGGCGGCTTTTTCTTTTCCAATGGCTGAAACCTCACGCCTCGATCCACACCTCATCGCCCTTGAAGCTCACCTTCCAGCTGCGCAGTGCTACGCTGTCGTCTTCCAGGCACTGGCCGTCTTCCAGGCGGAAGTGCTGCTTGTAGATCGGCGAAGCGACGACGGGCTGGCCCTTGATATCACCGACGATGCCGCGGGCGATGACGTTGGCGTGGGAGAAGGGGTCGTGGTGGTCGATGGCGTATAGCTCCTGCTCGTACCCCGGCAAATAGAATATGGCGACTTGTGCCGGGCCTTCCGGGGTTTCCACCCAGGCGGCAATACCGGAGTAGGGCACCAGGTCGGCGCGGGTGCAGAGGGTTTGCCAGGTCTGGGTCATGGTCTTGGCCGCAATTGCTGAACTCATTTTTTTAATCTCCAGATTCGTTTCGGGAAATCGGCGAGCGGGATGAAGCGCTAGGCGCGCGGCGGACCGAAGGCGAGACATAACGTGGGGTTAGGCGAGCCTTCGGGGTGCCGCGCAACAACGCGATTCGCTCGCGCAGCGATTTCCATTAGGCCGGGCGAAGCTGGCCGCGCTCAGTGGTGTAAATAATGTCCGGGTCCGGGCGCGCGTCGTTGACGAAGCTGCGGAAGCGCTTGAGCTTCTCCGGGTCGCTGATGGCGTTGGCCCATTCGCATTCGTAGGCGTCGATGACGGTCTGCATCTGCCGGTCGAGTTCCTCACCGATGCCGAGGCTGTCCTTGAGGATCACTTCCTTGAGGTAGTCCAGCCCGCCGTCCAGGTTCTCGCGCCATACCGAGGTGCGCTGCAGGCGGTCGGCGGTGCGGATGTAGAACATCAGGAAGCGGTCGATGATGCGGTAGAGCTGTTCGTCGTCGAGGTCGGTGGCGAACAGTTCGGCGTGGCGCGGGCGCATGCCGCCGTTGCCGCACACGTACAGGTTCCAGCCGTTCTCGGTGGCGATCACGCCGATGTCCTTGCTCTGGGCTTCGGCGCACTCGCGGGTGCAGCCGGAAACGCCGAACTTGATCTTGTGCGGGGCGCGCAGGCCCTTGTAGCGGTGCTCCAGCTGGATCGCCATGCCCACGCTGTCCTGCACGCCGTAGCGGCACCAGGTGCTGCCGACGCAGGACTTCACGGTACGCAGCGACTTGCCGTAGGCGTGGCCGGTCTCGAAGCCGGCTTCGATCAGCTCGCCCCAGATCGCCGGCAGGTCTTCCAGGCGGGCGCCGAACAGGTCGATGCGCTGGCCGCCGGTCACCTTGGTGTAGAGCGCGTACTTCTGCGCCACCTGGCCCAGCACCACCAGCTTGTCGGGGGTGATCTCGCCGCCCGGCACGCGGGGAACGACGGAGTAGGTGCCGTTCTTCTGCATGTTGGCCATGAAGGTGTCGTTGGTGTCCTGCAGCGGGATGTGGGCCGCGTCGGTGATCGGCTCGTTGAAGCAGGAGGCGAGGATCGAGGCTACCGCCGGTTTGCAGATATCGCAGCCGAGCCTATGAGACTCCGCAGAGCCATGCTTTTCCATCAGCTCGCTGAAGGTCTTGATGCCCTCGACGCGGACGATGTCGTAGAGCTCCTGGCGGGTGTGGGCGAAGTGTTCGCAGATCGACTTGTCGACCTCCACGCCGCGGGCTTCCAGCTCGTGATCGACCACGCTCTTGAGCAGGGCAGCACAGCCGCCGCAGCCGGTGCTGGCCTTGGTTTCACCCTTCACCGCGCCCAGGTCGACGGCGCCGGCATCCAGCGTCGCGCAGATGTCGCCCTTGGTCACGTTATGACACGAGCAGATCATGGCCGTTTCCGGCAGGGCGTCGGGGCCCAGGGTGGGCGCGCCTTCGCTCGAGGGCAGGATCAGCGCGGCGGGGTCCTCGGGCAGGTCCATGCGGTTGGCGTAGTACTGCAGCAGGGTGTCGTAGTAGCTGTTGTCGCCCACCAGCATGGCGCCGACCAGGCGCTTGCCGTCGCTGGAGACCACCAGCTTGCGATACTGCTGCTTGATCGGATCCAGGAAGCGGAACATGCGTGCGCCGGGGGTGCGGTCGCCGTGGGCGTCGCCGATGGAGCCCACGTCCACGCCCATCAGCTTGAGCTTGGTGCTCATGTCGGCGCCCTTGAAGCTGCCGTCCTGGCTGCCGCTGGCCGTGGCGAGCAGGGTGGCGGCGGCGGCCTTGGCCATCTGGTAGCCGGGGGCCACCAGGCCGAAGATGCTGTTGTTCCACAGCGCCACCTCACCCACGGCGAGAATGGCCGGGTCGTTGGTCAGGCAGCGGTCGTCGATCACCACGCCGCCGCGCTCGCCGATCTCCAGGCCGCAGTCCCGGGCCAGGTCGTCGCGGGGGCGAATGCCGGCGGAGAACACGATCAGGTCGGTCTCCAGCACCTTGTCGTCCTGGAACACCATGCGGTGGCGGCTGGCCTCGCCGTCGACGATCTCCTGGGTGGCGCGGCCGGTCAGCACCTGCACGCCTAGCGACTCGATCTTCTCGCGCAGCAGCTCGCCGCCTTCGCTGTCGACCTGCATCGGCATCAGCCGGGGGGCGAACTCGACCACGGCGGTGTCCAGGTTGAGGCCGCGCAGGGCGTTGGCGGCTTCCAGGCCGAGCAGGCCGCCGCCCACCACCACGCCGGTATTGGCGGTTTCGGCCATGGCGCGAATGGCGTCGAGATCCTCCAGGGTACGGTAGACCAGGCAGCCTTCCCGGTCGTTGCCGGGGATCGGCGGCACGAAGGGATAGGAGCCGGTGGCCAGCACCAGGCGGTCGTAGGCGTAGCGGCCCTGGGGTGTCGTCACCTCGCTCTTGTCGCGGTCGATGGCGGTGACCGCCTCGTGCAAGCGAAGAGCAATGCCGTGCTCGGCGTAGTACTCGGCGGTGGAGAGGGCCAGCGAGTCGGCGTCGCGGCCGCTGAAATACTCGGAGAGGTGAACCCGGTCGTAGGCCAGGTGGCGCTCTTCGCCGAACACGGTGATTTCGTAGTGCTCGGTGGCGCCATGTTCGACCAGTTGCTCGACCAGGTGGTGGCCGACCATGCCGTTACCGATGACGATCAACTGGGATTTGGTGGCGTTAGGCGTGTTCATGCGGCCTCCTTGACGGGGCGTTCCGGAGAGTCTGGATTGGCGTGTTCGTGAAGCAGGGCGTCGGCATCGGCGGCGCCCAGCAGCAGGGCCTGACGGCAGGGGCCGAGGTCGGTGCCGGCCAGCGAGTGTTCGAAGTACCAGGGCCCCATGGCGGTATCGCCGTAGAGAACGGCACCGACGATGCGCCCGTCGCACAGCAGCAGGCGGCGATAGTCGCCCTGCAGCGGGTCGCGGTAAGTGAGCACGTCGTGGTCGGGTTCCGCCTCGGTGGGGCCGAAGGCGTAGAGCGATACGCCGCTCACCTTGAGCTTGGTGGCACAGGGCGTCTCCACGTAGCCTGCCGTCGGCTCGCCGGCCAGATGCGCGGCCAGGACCTCGACCTGCTTCCAGATGGGTTCCACCAGGCCGAAGGTATTGCCCTGGAATTCGCAGCATTCGCCCAGGGCGTGGATGGCCGGGTCGGAGGTGGTGAGGGTCTCGTCGACGACGATGGCGCGGTTGACCTCGAGCCGGGCCGCCTGGCCCAGCTCCTTGTTGGGCGTGATGCCAATGGCCACCACCACGCACTCGGCCGGGAGCCACTGTCCGTCGCTCAGCATGGCGCCGGTGACATGGCCCTGGTCGTCTCCGGTCAGGTGGTCCAGGCCGGCATCGGTATGGATGTCGAGGCCGCGGCTGCAGAGCTCGGCTTCGAGCAACCGGGCGGCGGTGATGTCCAGCTGACGGTTCATCAGCCGGTCGTCACGCTGGATCAGGCTCACGTTCATGCCGCGCTTGGCTTGGCCCTGTTTCCGCAGGCCTTCGGCGGCTTCCAGGCCCAGCAGGCCGCCGCCGATCACCACGGCACTGCCGCCGGCTTGCGCGGCACGTGTCAGGGCGTCGGCATCGTTCAGGTCGCGAAAGACGTGGACGCCGGCTAGTTCCAGCCCGGGAATGGGCGGCATCGCCGGGCGTGAGCCGGTGGCCAGCACCAGGCGGTCATAGTCGAGGGTGCGACCGGCGTCGGTGGTCAGGCGGCGCGATTGGCGGTCGATGTTGGTGACCCGCTCACCGAGAACCAGGTCGATCCGCTGTTCGGCATACCAGTCGGCATCGCGCAGCGTCAGCGCGTCGCGCTCCATCTCGCCGGCCAGTAGCGGCGAGAGCAGGATACGGTTGTAGGCTGGCTGCGGCTCCTCGCCGATCACGGTGATACGCAGTGACAGGGCCGGCCGCTTGGCCAGGGCTTCAACCAGCCGGTGGCCAGCCATCCCGTTGCCGATGATCACGAGATGCTCGAGCGTGACCGACTGGAGTGCGGACTGTGGGTGCATGTAGTGACACCTCCGAAGCGGGTAAGAAAGCAGCGGCACAAAAAGAAGACGCTCCATCACGACCCCGCCTGGGGTGTGCTGGAGCGTCTTCGCCCGTTGCTACTGTTCGAGAGCGACCGCCATTGATCGCGTAGTTGATGAGTACCAATCAAGAAGCTGGCCAAGATTCTCTTGATGTCAGTTTTATTGTTTTATTTCATACTCTTGGGAATGCCTTTCCAGAAGGGGTGTCCGGCGCTCAGCCGTTTCAGGTCGGCCGCCTGCACGTCACTGGTGCATGGCAGCATCGAAATGCACAGGGGCGTAGCACTCGTGGAGCGTCGGGATGTCCAGGGCACGATCCAGGTGACGCAGGGAGCGGTCCAGCTGTTCGGCAATCCGACCTATGGCGTCCACGTCGGGGCGCAGGATCCCGGGGCCGAACAGCCGCTGGTGAATCGGAGTGACGTCCAGGGGCAGGGTGTCGAGATGGCTCACCGAGCGGTCCAGGTAGGGCGGCAGGGCGAGCCACTCCAGCGCCTGGTGGCGGTTGTCGGGAGAGTCGGCGAGCCAGTCGCTGGCCGCCACCAGCGCCCGGGTCAGGGCGGCAAGCGTGGCGGGGTAGTGGTGAGCCCAGGATCGGGTCACGCCCAATACCTTCTCGGGGTGGTCGGGCCATAGCTGTACACCGCTGGCCACGAGCTGGCCGACACCCTGGTGCGCGGCCAGGCTGCCCCAGGGTTCGCCGGCGCAGAAGCCGTCGATCTGGCCTTCGCTGAGGGCCGCCACCATGCGCGGGGGCGGCAGGACGATCAGTTCCACGTCGCGGTCGGGATCGATGCCGCCCAGACTCAGCCACTCCCGCAGCAGGTAGTGCTGGCACGAGAAGGGGTAGACCATGGCCAGCCGCGGGCGATGAGGGCCGCTGTGCTGACCGAGCCAGGCGCCGACGGCGCGTGCGCTGTCGGCCGGGTCGCTGCCCAGGGCGGCACCGCTCTGCTGGCAGAGGGATTCCGACAGCACGATGGCATTGCCGTTGCGGCTCAGGGTGATCGGCGCCAGGGCGTCGCAGGGCGCCCGCTCCAGCCCGAGACTCATGGCCAGCGGCATGGGCGAGAGCATCTGGGCGCCATCGAGCAGCCCGGCGGCCACCTTGTCGCGCAGGGTCGACCAGGCGTTCTCCCGTGACAGCGATACCTCGACCCCCTGTTCGGAAAAGAAGCCCCGTTCACGGGCGATGACCAGCAGGGCGGCATCCAGCAGCGGCACGAAGCCCAGGGTCAGGTGATTCAGCTCGGGTGTGGTGTGCATGTCCTGCGGATTCATGAATAGACCTCTGTTCAGTCAGGCGAGCGCGTGTTCAGGCGTTCCAGGATATCGATGACGCTGTCGGCCACCTCGGCAATACGCTGGCTGCGGTCCATGGCGAGCTTGCGCAGCATGCGATAGGCCTGCTCCTCGTCGCAGTCCTGATGCTTCATCAACAGCCCCTTGGCGCGTTCGATGCGCTTGCGCTCGGTGAGCTGGTTGCGGGTCTTCTCCAGTTCGCGGCGCATGGACTGGAAGGCATCGAAGCGGGCAATCGCCACCTCGATGATCGCCTTGACCCGGCCGGGAATCAGGCCGTCGACCACGTAGGCGCTGACGCCGACCTTGAGGGCGGCCTGGAGGATGTCCGGGTCGTGCTGGTCGGCGAAGAAGACCACCGGGCGCGGGTTCTCGCGGTTGAGCAGCGCCATGCTGTCCAGGGTGTCGCGGTCGGGGGATTCCATGTCGATGATCACCACGTCGGGCTGGTGCCGGGCGACCATCTCGTTGAGGCTGGCTGGGCTTGTCAGGCGGCAGACCACACGGTGTCCATCGGCGACCAGGGCCTCCTCGACCATGGCCGCGCGCACGACTTCATCATCAACCAGCAGCACATTCAGCGGTGGGGGCATGGCAGTCTCGCTAGTCACGTTGCATCTCTACGCTGCGATGCAAGATACATTCCAGATATTGCAACTCCGCGGCACGCCAAGTCCTGCGGGCCGGGTCTTGACGGCCTGGCGGTGTGTCTTGCGATTATCCGGCCCGATGCGCGGCGTTTCGGCACTACCGTGGTGCAGCATGGCAGTTGGGGTGAGAGATCCTGGGGCAGTGGCTCGATGTCAGGAACGATAGAAGGCCATCAGGGAGCCGGAATACTGGCAGATGCCGTTCGCCTGGCACAAAGATTGCTTCATCCTGTATAGAAAATGCTCAACGCTGGGCAAAGCAGCAAGAGGCGCCCACCGCGCTTCATCGGCAACGACGCCCACCCGCCGTCTCTTCTAAAGAGTCGGCGGGTGGGCGTTTGCATTTTGCGAACATGCGTTACAGGAGATCGTCATGCACCAGGCTCTAACCACTTGCCCCTACTGCGGTGTTGGCTGCGGCGTGCAGGCGGAAGTCGACGGCGAGCGCATCATCGGCGTCAGCGGTGACAGCACGCATCCGGCGAATTTCGGGCGGCTCTGCGTCAAGGGTTCGGCGCTGCACGAGACCCTGGGTGAGCATGGCCGGCTGACGCGTCCCCGGGTCGACGGCGTGGAGGTGGACTGGGACACGGCACTGGATGCCGTGGCCGACAGGCTTCAGGCCACACGCCGCGACCATGGCTACCATGCCGTGGCGGCCTACCTCTCGGGTCAGCTGCTCACCGAGGACTATTACGTCGCCAACAAGCTGTTCAAGGGCTTCCTGGGGACGCCGCACCTGGACACCAACTCGCGGCTCTGCATGGCCTCGGCGGTGGCGGCCTACAAGCGCGCCTTCGGCGCCGACGCCGTGCCCTGCAACTACGAGGACCTGGAGGAGGCGGAGCTGGTGGTACTGGTGGGATCGAACCTGGCCTGGAACCATCCGGTGCTGTATCAGCGCATCAAGGCGGCCAAGCAGATCAATCCGCTGATGCGTGTCGTGGTGATCGACCCCAGGGTCACTGACAGCTGCGAGATCGCCGACCTCTATCTCGGCCTCGCTCCCGGCAGCGATGCGCGGCTGTTCAATGGCCTGCTGGCCTGGATGGACGACCGTTCCAAGCTGGACCGGGTCTACCTGGACAACCATACCCAGGGCATGGAGGAGGCCCTGGCGGCGGCCCGCGAGGACGACACCTCGCTGGAGGCCATTGCCGCCGACTGCGATGTGGACCCGGAGCGGCTGGAAACCTTCTTCTACTGGTTCTCAAGCCACCTCCACGTGGTGACGCTCTACTCCCAGGGCGTCAACCAGTCCTCCAGCGGCACCGACAAGTGCAACGCCATCATCAATTGCCATCTGGCCGGCGGCAAGATCGGCCTGCCGGGGGCGGGGCCCTTCTCGATTACCGGCCAGCCCAACGCCATGGGCGGCCGCGAAGTGGGCGGGTTGGCCAACCAGCTGGCGGCGCACATGGACTACCACACGCCGGACGCCCTCGAACGGGTCACACGCTTCTGGACGACAGAATCGCTGGAGCCCACCCTGCCCGACGCGCCAGGCCACAAGGCGGTGGAGCTGTTCGAGGCCATCGAGCGGGGCGAGGTTCAGGCGGTGTGGATCATGGCCACCAACCCGGTGGTGAGCCTGCCGGATGCCAACCGCGTGCGTGCGGCACTGGCCAAGTGCCCGCTGGTGATCGTCTCCGAATGCATGGCCGACACCGATTTGCTCCCCTTTGCCGATATCGTGCTGCCGGCCTCGAGCTGGTCCGAGAAGGATGGCACCGTGACCAACTCCGAGCGGCGTATCTCCCGCCAGCGCGGGCTGCTGCCGCCACCGGGAGAGGCCCGTCACGACTGGTGGATCATCGGCGAGGTGGCCAGGCGACTCGGTTTCGGCGAAGCCTTTGCCTATGAACACCCCAGCGAGATCTTCGACGAGCATGCCCGGCTCTCCGGCTTCGAGAATGGTGAAGGCCCCGGCGAGGGCCGCCGGCTGTTCGATATCTCCGGCCTGACCGGGCTCGACCGCGACGCCTATGATGCCCTGGCGCCGATCCAGTGGCCGGTGACGCGGGGTGCGCCGAGCGGCACGGCGAGGCTGTTCGAGGATGGGCGCTTTGCCACCCCGGATGGCAAGGCGCGACTGATTGCGGTACACCCACGGGGGCCAGAGCAGGCCCTGAGCGAGGCTCGTCCGCTGAGGCTCAATACCGGCAGGGTGCGCGATCAGTGGCACACCATGACCCGCACCGGCCGTGCGCCACGGCTGATGAACCACCGCAGCGAACCCTTCATCGAGCTCCATCCCGACGATGCGCACCACTACGGTATCGATGACAAGGCGCTGGCGCGGCTGGAGGGAGCGGGTGGGGACTATGTGGGGCGCGTGCGGGTATCCAAGGCGCAGCGGCGTGGCGAAGTGTTCGTGCCCATGCACTGGACCGGCCGGTTCAGCGGCGCCGCCCGCATGGGCAGCCTGCTGGCGCCCCATTGCGATCCTGTTTCCGGTCAGCCGGAATCGAAGCACGGGGCCGTGTCGATAGCGCCGCTGGCGCCGAGCTGGCAAGCTACGCTGATAGTAGCCGACGACCTGACGCTGGATGCGGCATGGTGCGACAGCTCGCGCTACTGGGCTCGTATACCGCTATCCGACTGTCA
Source organism: Halomonas sp. ANAO-440 (assembly GCF_019915905.1). NCBI lineage: Bacteria > Pseudomonadati > Pseudomonadota > Gammaproteobacteria > Oceanospirillales > Halomonadaceae > Halomonas > Halomonas sp. ANAO-440. The sequence continues at coordinate 76,584 of NZ_JAHXBV010000012.1, forward strand.
GCGCTGGCAGTTGGCAGGCGGCAAGAGCGGTAATGACATGCCCGACTGGCAGGCCTGGCTGGCCGAGCATCTACCGGTGGCGCCGACGCTGTGGTGCGAGGACCCGGGCGATGGTCGCCTGCGTGCGGCGGGCATCGCCGATGGCAAGCTGCGCTGGTGGTTGATGGTAGGCCCCCCCGGCGAGCTGCCCGGCATTGCCTGGCTCGATGAGCGTTTCCAGGAGGCCGCGCGGGGTGAACGCCTGGATGCGGCGCGGCAGCGGCGGCTGCTGGCCGGCTGTGACGATGGTGCCGCCGACAGCGGACCTGTCGTGTGCAGTTGCCATCAGGTGGGCCAGAGTACCATTCGCCATGCCATTCGCAGTGGTGACGACAGCGTCGAGGCGCTGGGTGCCCGATTGGCCTGCGGCACCCAGTGTGGCAGTTGCATTCCCGAGTTGAAGTCCCTGATTGAAGAAGCAAGAGCGGAAGGAAATGCCCAAGAAGGTGCCGACGAGGAGAGGGCCCATGCGAGCGCTGAGCCGAAGTCTGAAAACGTTACTATCGCGTGATGCCTTGAACGCGGGTTTGGCACGCTTTGGCCTCGGTCGCTCTTTCCGCTGCCTGGGAGACGCCAGGGAGTGTGGCAGCATGCCCTCCCTGGCGCTGCGCGGCGGTTGCCAGCCGGGGCGTGTCTACCTGGTGGGTGCCGGGAGCGGCGACGTGGAGCTATTGACGCTGAAGGCCGCCCGTCTGCTGCAGCAGGCCGACGCCATCGTCTACGACCGCCTGATCGGCGATGAGGTACTGTCGCTGATTCCCCCCGGACGAGAACGCTACTATGTGGGCAAGGCGCGGGGTCATCACAGCGTGCCTCAGGCCGAGATCGGTGAGCTGATGGTCAAGCTGGCGGGGCAGGATAAGTCGGTGGTACGCCTGAAAGGCGGCGACCCCGGCATCTTCGGGCGCATGGGTGAAGAGCTTGCCGCCCTGGCCGAGGCCAATGTGCCCGCCGAGATCGTACCCGGTATCACGGCGGCGTCGGCCGCCGCCGCCGGCATGGGTATCCCGCTGACCGATCGCGGCCACGCCCAGCAGGTGCGCTTCATCACCGCCCAACTGTGCCGCGAGGGTGGCGAGCCCGACTGGGGCGATCTGGCCCGGCGGGACGAGACCCTTATCTTCTATATGGGCCTCTCCAAGGTGGAAACCATCTGTTCCGGTTTGCGCCTGGCAGGGCTGCCCGATAACTGGCCGATCATGCTGGTCGCCAACGCCAGCCATGCCGACCAGCAGGCGCTCACCGGCACCTTGGCGGATATGCCGGCGAAACTGGCGGCGCAGCCCTTGCCTTCGCCCTGCCTGATCGTGGTTGGCAGCGTGGTGAGCCTGGTCGCCAGCAGCCCCGCGGCGGCAAAGTCGCTGAACGAAACATCCTCCTGATCTGCTAGTCTCAGGGGTGTGCCATGCTTGATCGGGCCACGCTTGGTCTGGTCAGGCGGGCGTGCCACTCAACCGGAGATGATGATGAAGAAAGTCAGGATTCGTGACAACGCGCTGAAGGCACAGCTGCGTACGCCGATGTTCCGCACGCAACAGCAGAAGCCCAAGAAGGGCAAGGGGAGCTACTCCCGCAAGGGGCGGGAGTATCGCCAAGCGGCTTGAGCGGCTGTTTCGCGATACTTCCATCAGGGCAGGATGCCTGACACCTACAGCAGGGAGCTGACATGGATGATGGGCTGGGTAATCTCTCACTGTTTACGCGCAGGGTACTGATCGCGGTGGGGCTGGTCGCTCTGGTGGCGATCCTGCTTTACTTTGCTGGTCAACTGATCGATGTTTTGCTGCTGGTGTTCGCCGGCATACTCGTGGCGGTTTCCATCGATGGTGTCTCCCAGCTTGTGGCTCGCTACCTGCCGCTGTCGCGCTTCTGGACGCTTTCCCTCGCCTTTGTCCTGATCCTGCTTCTGTCCGTGGTGCTAGGTTTTGTGATTGGGCCCCCCATGAAGGAGCAGCTGCCGCAGCTGATTCAGCAGCTACCGGAGGCGCTGCAGGAGCTGGCGGTCACGCTATTGGAGCTGCCGGGTATCGAAGCGGCGCTCAAGGAAGTGGAGGAGCCGGGACAGCTCATCAATCCGCTGCTGGAGCAGTTCACCGCGCTCTTCACTTCCACTTTCGGTGCCATCGCCAGCTTCTTCCTGATCCTGTTGATCGGTTTCTACCTGGTGCTGAGCCCTTCCATGTACCTGGGCAACATGCTGCTGCTGTTTCCACCGGCCCGTCGCGGGCGCTGGCGGGAAGTCCTCGCCATCCAGGGCAGGGCCCTGCGCCTGTGGCTGCTGAGCCGTCTTATCTCCATGCTCTTCGTCGGCATCTCTATCAGTATTGGCTTGTATTTCATGGACGTGCCCATGGCCGGCGCCTTGGGCCTGATTGCCGGCCTGCTCACCTTCATTCCCTATCTGGGGCCGATACTGGGCATGATCCCCACCGTGCTGATCGCTTTTCTGACGTCACCCGAGCTGGCGCTCTATGCCATCATTCTCTATTTCATCGTGGAAACGCTGGAGTCGAACGTGGTCATGCCCATTGCCGCCAAGGGAGTGGTACGGCTGCCGCCGGCCTATACCGTCATCGTGCAGCTCGCCGGCGCGGCGGTTGCCGGCCTGGCCGGCGTTATACTGGCAACGCCACTCGCCGTGGTAGCGGTGGTTGCCATCCAGATGCTTTATATCGAGGATGTGCTGGGCGATAAAGTCGACGTGCTAGGAAAATGATCGAACGCGTTGATGGCTTTGATGCGGTATCCCCCCAGGTAAAGCCTTATGCTTGACGGCGGTCGGCGTGAAGGGCCGGTTTGTAAGTAGTGTGGAATGGTCACGACCTTGCAAATCACCGGGGGGCAACCGCTGCAATGACAACGCGTATCCTGATTCTCCAGGGGCATCCCGATGCCGGTGGAGCTCATCTTTGCCACTCTCTGGCCGAGCACTACCGTGCAGGTGCGGAATCCCATGGACATGAGGTACGGGTGGTCGATATCGGCGAACTCGACTTTCCCTTGCTGCGTAGCCAGAAGGCATGGAAGGAGGAGCCACTCCCGGCTGCCTTGCAGGAGGCACAGGATGCCATTGCCTGGTGTCGGCATCTGGTGCTGTTTTTCCCGCTTTGGCTCGCTGACATGCCTGCGCTTGTGAAAGCCTTCCTTGAACAGGTTATGCGCCCTGGCTTCGCCTTCGAGTACGTGGAGGGCAATCCGCTGGGAAAGAAACGGTTGTCTGGCCGATCGGTGCGGCTGGTTGTCACCATGGGCATGCCTGCACTGGTCTATCGACATATCTACCGTGCGCATAGCATCAAGTCATTGGAGCGCAATGTGCTCGGTTTCGTTGGCTTCTCCCCGGTTCACGAAACCCTGATCGGCAGAGTTGAGTCGATGAGTGAACAGGGGCGTGCGAAATGGTTTCGCAAGATGCATGAGTATGGCGCCGACGCGGAGTAGGGTGATAGCCGGCATCGAATTTTTGGGCACTGGCGGTCTGCGTGGACTGGCAATACCATGGGGGGACAGCCAATACCGCAGCGTGAGCAGGGAGTGCCCGAAGTATGGCAAATCGAGATGCCCGTTCGCCGGAAGGCCGGACGGTGGAGTTGGACGGTGAAGGGGTCCACTGGGACCAGGACATCAGTTATGGGCAGTACCTGCAGTTGGAGCCGCTGCTCGCCTGCCAGCAGCGGCGTTCCGATCAGCACGATGAGATGTTGTTCATCGTCATCCATCAGGTTTCCGAATTGTGGCTCAAGCAGTGTCTGCATGAAGCCCATGCCGCAGCGGCGCACATTGCTGAAGAGAAGCTCGCGCCCGCTTTCAAGATGCTATCGCGGGTCGCTCGCATCCAGGAACAGATGATTCATGCCTGGGAGGTGCTGGTCACCATGACGCCGGCGGACTATGCCAGCTTTCGCGACAGCCTGGGCCAGAGTTCGGGGTTTCAGTCCTATCAGTACCGGGAACTGGAGTTCCTGCTCGGTAACAAGAATCCCAGGCTGGTCGAAGTCCACCGCGGTCATCCGCAGCATTACCGGCGGCTGAACGAGGTTCTCACTGCGCCTAGCCTCTACGACATCAGCCTGCAGCTGTTGGAGCGTCGTGGTTTCTCACTTCCCCGCGGCTGCATCGACCGCGACTGGTCGCAGCCCTACCAACCCTGTGATGCGGTGGAGCAGGCCTGGGCCAGGATCTATCGCGAGCCGGAAGCACATTGGGATCTCTATGAGCTGGCCGAGAAGCTCGTCGATACCGAGTACAATTTTCACAAGTGGCGCTTCAGCCATATGAAGACGGTGGAGCGTATCATCGGCTACAAGCCTGGCACCGGCGGCACGGGCGGTGTCTCTTTCCTGGTCAAGGCCCTGGACCTGCAGTTCTTCCCCGAACTGTGGTCGGTGAGGACCAGCATGTGAGGAGCCTCGAGCCCATGGAACCGGCAACACCAACAAGTCGAGCTGACATGATATGGCTCGATCGCGACGACCCCCTGGCCGACTATCGTGACCGCTTCGTACTGGAAGAGGGTCTGATCTATCTCAACGGCAACTCCCTTGGTGCCCTGCCCCGGGAGGCCCGAAACAGGGCGGCCGAGGTGGTGGAGCAGGAGTGGGGCCAGGGCTTGATTCGCAGCTGGAATCGCCACGACTGGGTGTCGTTGCCCACGCGAGTTGGCGACAAGGTGGCTGGGCTGATCGGTGCCGCGCCCGGTGAGGTCGTGGTGGCCGACTCCACCTCGGTCAATCTCTTCAAGTTGGCGGCGGCGGCGATCCGCATGCGCCCGGGGCGAGGCAAGATCGTCTCCGAGCCGGGGAATTTTCCAACGGACCTGTACATGCTTCAGGGACTTGAAGGGTTCCTGCAGGGCGAGGTGCGGCTGGAAACGGCGCCCAGGGAGGTGCTGGCATCCCACATTGACGAGGACACCGCCCTGGTGGTGCTCACCCATGTGCACTACAAGTCCGGCGAGCTGTTCGACATGGCCGCCATCACCGCCCGGGCCCATGAGGTCGGCGCCCTGATGCTATGGGATCTCAGCCACAGCGCCGGGGCGGTGCCTGTGGATCTGAATGGCGTGGGAGCGGATTTTGCCGTGGGCTGTGGCTACAAGTACCTCAACGGTGGCCCGGGGGCACCCGGCTACCTGTTCGTGGCGCGTCGTCACCTGAATGATTTCCACCAGCCGCTCAGCGGCTGGTTTGGACATGCAGAGCCCTTCGCCATGCGTGACGACTACCAGCCAGCCGATTCGATCAAGCGGGGCCTGTGCGGCACGCCTGGCGTTCTCGGCACGGCGGTGATGGAGGTGGGTGTCGAACTGCAGGCATCGGCCGACATGTCGAAGGTACGGGCCAAGTCCCGGCGCCTCGGTGAGCTGTTCATCCAGCTGGTCGAGGCCCACTGCGAGGGCATGGGCTTTGCGCTGGCCTCTCCTCGCGACGCCGAGCGACGGGGCAGCCAGGTATCGTTCACCCATCAGCACGCCTACCCGATCATGCAGGCGTTGATCGCCCGCAATATCATCGGCGACTTCAGGGCTCCGGATATCCTGCGTTTCGGCTTCGCGCCGCTCTATGTCCGCCATGTGGATATCTGGGACACCGTTCAGGCCTTGGCGGACATCATGGCCACGGGCGAGTGGGATGCGCCACAGTACAAGCAGCGCAGTGCGGTGACCTGAGCCTTACTGGTCGCTGTGGGGGGTGCGGTGCTCATGACGTTTCGGCTAGCAGCGCCTTGAAACGGCAGGGCCGATGCACGCCGTAGCCCTGTGCATAATGCACTCCCATCTCGCGCAATAGCTCCAGGGCCTCGTCGGTCTCGACGAATTCAGCGACGATGATCTTGTTCAGGGTCTGGCCGATTTGATTGATGGCCCGCACCATGGCCAGGTCGGTTTCGTCGTTGGCGATGTCGCGCACGAAGAGCCCATCGATCTTGAGACAGTCCACCGGCAGGCATCTCAGGTAGCCGAAGGAAGAGAGGCCGGCTCCGAAATCATCCAGTGCAAAGGTGCATCCGCGCTTGCTCAGCTTTTCCATGAAAGTCGTGACATCGTGCAGATTCCTCACCGCGGCTGTCTCGGTGATCTCGAAGCAGAGCTTGCTTGGCGGCAGTGCATAGTGATCCAGGGTCTCCACCACGAAGTCGTGGAAATCGGCGTGATCGAAAGAGCGCCCGGAAAGGTTGATATGGCAGACCTCGAGGCGGGCCAGGTGTTGTGGGTGGGCAGCCAGCTGTTGGCAGACGTGCTCGATGACCCAGCGGTCGATCTGGTGCGCCGCTCCGAAGCGTTCTGCTGCCGGCAGGAAATCCCCGGGCGGTATGACCGCGCCGTTTTCGTCGATCAGCCTGACCAGGACTTCATAGCGCAGGCTGTCGGGGCGAGCCAGACACACCAGGCGCTGTGCGTCGAGGAAGATGCGCTGCTCGGCCAGGGCGCTGCGGATACGACCAAGCCACTCCATCTCTCCACGCTGCTCTGCCAGTTGACGATCGTTCTCCTGCAGCAAATGCACGCGGTTGCGTCCCTGCTCCTTGGCCAGATAGCAGGCGATGTCAGCCGTACGTAGCAGGCTGCCGGTATCGCTGCTGGAGGCGGTGATCGGGACCACACCGATACTACAGCCGGGCATGTAGAGAGTCCCTTCCCAGGAGAAGGGGGTATCGCTCACGATGGCGCGAAGTTTCTCGGTGACCTGGCAGGCTTTCTCGACATCGCAGTTCTCGAGAATGACGGCAAATTCATCCCCACCGAGCCGGGCGAGCAGGTCGCCTTCTCGCAGGTGGCTATGGAGCAGGTCGGCGGTCTGGCGCAGCAGCTGGTCTCCGGCCACGTGCCCCGAAGTGTCGTTGACGATCTTGAACTGATCGAGGTCGACTAAACAAAGCGCGTGAGTCGAGTCCTCGGTGCGTGCTTGCCTCAGCGCTTCGGCAAGGCTGCGTTCGAAACTGCGCCGGTTTGGCAGGCCGGTGAGAACGTCGTGGGTCGCTTGATAGTCGAGCTCGACAGAGAGGCGGCGGGACTCTGAGACGTCCTCGATGATCACCACGTAAAGAGGAGCGCGGCGAGTATCGTCGAGCATTCGGGAGGCGGTCAGCTTGACCCACACTGTGTCTCCCGCGCGACAGAGGAAACGCTGCTCGAGGGTGTAGCTGTTGATGGTTCCTGCGAGCATATCGGCTCTTTGCTGACGACCGATATCCCAATCCTCGGGATAGACGAGATCCCGGTAGCGCATGCCCAGGAGTGCCTCTTTGGGATAGTGCAGAATTCCGCACAGGGCCTGGTTGACATCGATCAGGTAGCCCTTGTCATCTACCTGGGCCATGCCCACCGCAGCCTGCTCGAAGGTGACCCGGAACTTGTGTTCAGCGGCCGTGATGACACGGCTCAGGTGCCATCCCAACAGGCCGGCGATCAAGCACATCACCAGCAGAAATGCGACGCTCAAGAGGGATAGTACCCGCCTCATTTCGCGGGACGCATCGGTCATTGCGCGGCGGAAGTCCTCAGTGAGGGGAGTCAGGCCGCGATTGACTTCCTGCAGGCGTGTCCGCAGTCGCGAAATTTCCGCCATCGAGGGGGCGCCAGACTGCCATTCATCCGCCAGTTGGTCAGTGAGGGAGACAAGCTCGAGAAGGTACGTGTCGCTTTCCCGCCAGATATGCACCGCCTCATGGAAAAGGGGGTACTCGGCGAAGAGTCGGTACAGCCAGATCATGCGGCCGATATCATCGGGATGATTCAGCCCCCGCAGCAAACCATCCCTTGCGGCAGGGAGATCCACCGGCGTGGCATCCAGGGCGCGACGTGCGTCGAGCCCCCCCAGAGGAACGGCAAGCCAGTCCCGGGAGCGCTGCAGCGCATCGGGATGCCCGGTTTCCGCGTAGGTGTCGAGGTTATAGACGGCAGCCAGTTGCGCTCTGGACCAGGCGCTTTGACCACCAATGTATGCGGCTATGGCCGACTGGATTTGGACCACGGCGACACTGAAGCCGGCAGCCAGCGCTGCCACAAGCAACAGTGCGAGGGTCAAGCCAACCGCTTTTCCTCGGTATGTCTTGCTACGGGGGGCTTTCGTCCATGCTTGCATTGCCGGCTCTCTGTTCAGATATCTCTTACAGTAGCAATCTTGTTCTTGAGCGGGATGCCTCCGCTCAACGGTTTCGCCTCCATGCCGAGTGAAGTGAGCCTCAGATGGGGTCTTCTCGCTCAATCGGCTCGTGGGTGCTTTGATGCTTTACATACGAACCTTCAGCAGGGCTGCCTCGCGAAAGGCCTGCTTAACCACCAGCCTAAGCTCCTCGTCGTCCCATGGCTTGGTGAGAAACTTGTAGATGGCACCTTCATTGATGGCAGCGGTCACGGTCTTGAGGTCGGTGTAGCCCGACAGCACGATCTGGATGGCTTGGGGATGGAGCTGCTTGACGCGTTTGAGGAATTCCGTGCCGCTCATCTCTGGCATGCGCTGATCGCTGATGATGACATGCACCTCCTGGGTGGCCAGCAGTTGGAAGGCCTCGTGCGGGCTCGTGGTGGCGAGGATGCGGTAGCCCTCACGCCTTAGCGCGCGGTTCAGCGAGCGCAGGATATTGGGCTCATCGTCGAGCAGCAGCAGGGTCTGGCTACTGGCACTGTCATTCTGGTCTTGCTGCTGCAGCTGGTTTGCGGCCTGGTTTTCGTGCAGAAAGGTGATCAGTTCATCGATGGGCATGGGGCGGGCAAAGTAGTAGCCCTGATAGATATCGCACATTTTCTTGCTGAGGTAGGCATAGTGGGCCTGGGTTTCCACCCCTTCGGCAAGAACCTTCAACTGCAGCTGGTTGGCCATGGAAATAATGCCCTGGACGATGGCGGCGTCGCGGTGATCGCTTATGACTTCCCGTATGAAAGAGCGATCGATTTTAATCTTGTCGATGGGCAGGTATTTCAGATAGCTGAGACTGGAGAAGCCGGTGCCAAAGTCGTCGAGGGCGATACTGATGCCCAGGCGGCGCAGCATCTGTAGAATTTCGATGGCTTTCGTGGTGCTTTCCATCAGAATGTTTTCGGTAAGCTCGAGCTCGAGCAGTGGGGCCGCGAGTCCTGTTTGTTTCAGCGTATCCACTATGCCCGTTACGAAATTGGCTCTTTGGAACTGCATGGGCGACACATTGACCGCCATGACGTACTCCTCGAACCCCAAGGCATTGAGCCGAACATTGTCGCGGCAGGCGGTACGCAACACCCACTCACTCATGGGAATGATCTGCCCGGTATCTTCTGCCAGTCCAATGAACTCAGCCGGCAGGATGTAGCCGCGCTCGGGATGATGCCATCGGATTAGTGCCTCGAAGCCGAGGATTCTGCCGCTGGTATCCTGGATTTGCGGCTGGTAGTGCAACTCGAACTGCTGCTGGTCGATGGCATGCTGCAGGGCGTTGCGCAGCCTGACTCGCCCGCTCACCCTCTTGTTGAGTCCCTCGGTGTACCACTGAAACGTATTGCGACCCTGACGCTTGGCCTGTGACTTGGCCTGATCCGCCTGTTGAATCAGGTGCGAGGGTTTCGTTACGCCATTCGAGTCCAGGGCGATGCCGATGCTGGCGGTCAGGTGCATCTCACTCTGTTCGATCCAGTAGGGCCTAGCGACATTGGCCAGCAACCGCTCGACGATGAGGGGGACATCACCCGGGTCGACCAGCAGGATGGCGAACTCATCGCCGCCGCAGCGGGCTACAGTATCGTTGCTGCGTACCTGCTTGACCAGGCGAGAGGCCACTTCGACCAGTATCTGATCGCCCAGCTCGTGCCCGAGGCTGTCGTTGATCGACTTGAAGTCGTCCAGGTCGATATAGAGGAGGGCGACACTTCCTACATGGTGTCGCGCATGGTGATAGCACTGCTGCAGTCGCTCCTCCAGTAGCGCACGGTTGGGAAGCCCAGTGAGGGAATCGTGGGTGGCATTGTGTTCCAGGCGCGATTCGTAGGCACGCTGGGTAGAAATATCGTTCTGTACACCGATGAAGTGACTGACCTCGCCGCTCTCGTCGAGCACCGGGGAGATATGAAGATCGTTCCAGAAGAGCGTGCCGTCCTTGCGATAGTTGCAAAGCGCAGTGTGGGTATAGCGCTTTTCGGCAATACCCCGCCTGATGATTGTCCGTGCCACGGCGTCGGTGTCGGGTCCTTGCAGGAAGCGACAGTTTCGGCCCAGCACTTCCTGTCGAGAGTAGCCGGTGATGCTCTCGAAGGCGGAGTTGACATAAATGATCGGCAGGTCAGGATGATCGGCTTCGGAGATGATGACCCCATTGACGCTTGATTCGATGCTGCGCTCCAGAATGTGAAGCCGCTGCATGTCACGCTTGCGCTGCGTGATGTCTCTTGCCACCACATAGATGACCGCTTCCGTTCCCAGGCCGGCGTTGATCTCTACCCAGTGGATGCCTCCCTGGGCATCGCGAGCCCGTGCTTCCAGTGCGTGGATACGCTGACCGCCCTTGATCTGCTCAATGGCGGCATCTATCAAGGGTTGGTCATCCTCCAATACCAATTTGCTGTAATGGTGACCGACAAGCTGTTTCTCCGAATAGCTGAACAGCTGTTCAAAGGCGGCATTGACCTGCAGTAACCGCCCATCGAGATCGACCCGACAGAACAGTTCCAGTGAGAGGGTGAAGAACTGGTCGCGCTGCCGCAGGGCTTCGCGCAGCTCCTGCTTGCTACGATCAGGCATCGTTCCCATCACTCTCACTGGGGTCACTGTCCCCAGGCTTGCAGACCATCAGCGTGTAGCTGCCACCTTCGACTTCTTCGAGCTTGCATAGCTTGTCGATCAGGTGCTGGGTCAACTCCTTGCCTTCATTGAGCAGCAGGATGCCGGTTGCCGAGTGGATATCCTGCCCAAGGATCATTCCGGGCTTGAGCTGGCGTGTCTCCAGCGACAGCATGGTCTTTCCAGCCTGGCCCAGATCCGGTGCCTGTTCGACGCATAGTGCGATGAAGGCCTGGCACAGGCTGGGTTCATAGACACGTCCTGACAGCTTGCGCAGCAGGTCGAGGGCCTGCTGTCGTGGCACTTTCCGAGGCAGGATCATTCCCCGCTGAAGCTCGATGAAGTCGACGGCCAGTGCCAGAAGTCGCGCTCCGTAGGGGATGGCCTCGCCTTTCAGACGGTTGGGGTAGCCGTCGCCGTTCCAGTGCTCACGGTGATGCCGGATGAATCGGGCCGTGCCCTGCAAGTGCTCCAACGACATCAGCAGGCTTTCGCCGGTTTCCGGATAGCGACGATAGGCCTTGCGGTCTTCGGCGAAGAGGCGCTCCGAAGGGGTGGTCAGCATGCGATCGTCCCACCCCAGCTTGCCAAGGTTGTACAAGGCGGCCGCCATGAGCAGGTCGCGGCGGAGTGAGTCTTCCAGCTCATGGGTATCGGCGAATGCCTGGATCAGATCACCGACCTGGGCGTTGGCATGCAGGTGGCGTGGCATGCGCTGCGTGATAAGCGACGAAAAGACGCGAGTGGCCATGACATAGCTGTGCTTCAGTTCGTCGTAGGCCGCATCGAGCATATCGGTGATCTGCTTGAGCTCCTGGGTACGTGCCTCGACACGCTGCTCCAGCGTGGCGTTGAGTTCAACGAGTTCCTGGTTCTGTTGCAGGGTCAAGGCTTCAAGGCGTTTCTGTTCGCGCTCGGCCAGTTGGTGGGCTACGGCTTGGCGAAGCGTAAGACGCAGCTTGTGATCGTCCCAGGGCTTGGCGATATAGCTATAGATATGCCCTTCGTTGATGGCTCGGACCGTGGCATTCATATCGCTTTGTCCGGTCAGCAGCATACGAATACACTCTGGCCTGACCCGCTGGACCCGGCTCAACAGCTCCGCACCATCCATCCCCGGCATCAGGCAATCGGAAATCACCACGTCGACCGCTTCCTGCTCCAGCATCGCCAGTGCCGCCTCGCCATCGTTGGCAGTCAGGACAAGGTAGTTTTCAGACCTCAGCACGCGTTTCAGGGCGGAGAGAACATTGGGCTCATCGTCCACCAGCAGAAGCGTTGCCTCAGGCTGCAGAGGCGGCTCAGGAGTGGGAAGGGGCTGGTCGGCTTCGACAGTCATCGTTGACCCTGCTCCTGTTCAACGCTGCGGGGCTGCTTGATCGGAAGCCATACACGGAACGTGCTCCCCTGGCCGACTTCACTGTCTATCTCTATCTGGCCGCCGTGCTTTTGCACGATGCTGAAGGAGAGGGCCAGCCCCAGGCCGGTGCCCTCGCCAATCGGCTTGGTGGTGAAGAAGGGCTCGAAGAGTCTGTCACGATGCTCTGGAGGGATACCGCAACCGGTGTCTGACACCTCGAACCAGATGCGCTCTCCTTCGTGCCCGGTACGCAAGGTGATAACGCCGTGGTTTTTGATGGCCTGCGAGGCATTGGTCAGTAGGTTGAGCGCTACCTGCTTGACCTGGGACGGCAAGCATTCGACGGGCGGTAGGGTGGCATACTCCTTGATGACCTCGGCTTTGTATTTGAGCTCGTTGTTCGCCAGGTGCAGTGTGGTGTCGAGGCCGTGATGCAGATCGACAAAGACGAAATCGTCCTCCTCGATATGAGAGAAGTCCTTCAAGGCGGTAATCAGGGACTTGACGCGCTCGATACCCTCCTCGGATTCGGCGATCAGTGCTTTTGCATCGTCGCGGATATAGTCGTAGTCCAGACTCTGCTTGAGGGCCTGGAGCTCTTCCAGGGAGCCGACCTGGTCAGTGGCATCGATGATACACAACAGATCATGCACGTATTCGGCCAGAGTCTTGAGGTTGGAGAACACGTAGCCGATGGGGTTATTGATCTCATGTGCCACTCCTGCAGCCAACTGGCCGATGGCGGCCAGCTTTTCGGACTGCAGCAACTGCGGGTTGGCCTGCTTCAGGTCGCAGAGCAGCTGGCTCATGCGGTCTGTATCATTGGACTGCATAGCGACTCCCTGTCGTGGTAGATCAATCCCGAATGGTAATGATCTTCCTTACTATCAATCGGCAGGTGGACGCAGGGCTTGAGGAATATTTCGAGATGGCTTCTCGGCAGGTCCATCGGCGTGTGGCAGTTGCCGCTTGAAAATCGTCTCAGGGCAGGGGGATTGGTTGCCGTCGCCAGCCCGCGCAGGGCAGGCGTCAGCCGTCGCTTTCCGGCTTTTTGATCAGCAGGGAATAGCGGATTTCCTCAACCTCCTCGAAGTGAAGCAGCTTGTCGATCAGGGCTCGCGTCAACTGCTTTCCTTCATGCAGCAAGAGCATCCCGGCTTCGGAGTACAGGTCCTGGGCTAGCACCATCCCGGGCTGGAGCTTGCTGCTGTCCAGGGATATCACTGACTCCCCTATCACCCCCAGGTCGGGAGCCTGTTCAAGGCATAGCTTGAGGAAGGAGGCACACAGCTCCGGATCGTAGACGCGTCCCGAGAACTTGCGCAGCAGCTCCAGGGCTTGCTGGCGTGGCAGCTTGTTCGGCAGGATCATCCCGCGCTGCAGTTCAATGAAGTCGACGGCAAGGCCCAGCAGGCGAGCCCCGAAGGGGATGGCTTGCTGTTCCAGCTGGTCGGGATAGCCCCCACCATTCCACCGCTCGCGATGGTGACGCACGATCCGGGCAGTACCATCAAGGTGATTCAGCGCCATCAGCAGGCTTTCACCGACTTCCGGATAGCGCTGATAGGCTTTCTGGTCCTCGGCGAAGAGGCGCTGTGAGGGAGTGGTGAGCATGTGGTCGTTCCAGCTCAATCTGCCCAGGTTATAGAGTGCTGCCGCCATCAGCAGGTCGTGCTTGAGCTCATCTTCCAGTTCATGCACTTCGCAATACGCCTGAACCAGGGCATCGACCTGGGCATTGGTCTGCAAACGACTGGGGAGCCTCAGGTTGATCAGTGAGGAAAACACCCGTGTGGTAGTGACATGGCTTTGCTCCAGCTCTGTGTAGGCGGCTTCCAGCATGGCGGAAAGCTGCTCCAGCTCCTGGCTGCGTGCCTCTACGCGTTTTTCCAGACTGGCATTGAGTTCGATCAGTTCTCGGTTCTGCTCCTGGGTGAGTTGCTCTAGCCGATCCCTTTCACGCTCGGACTGCTGGTGGGCGAGGGCCTGGCGCAGCGTCTGGCATAGCTCATCGGCTTTCCAGGGAATGCCGATGAAACTGTAGATGTGGCCTTCATTGATGGCTCGCACAATGGCGTTCATATCGCTCTGGCTGTCGAGCAATATACGCAGGCATTGCGGCCAGCCCTGTTGAATGCGGTTCAAGAGGTCGATGCCACCCATGTCGGGCATGCGTGCGTTGGCCATGACCAGGTCGATATCTTCTTCATCCAACACCGTCAGAGCGGCTTCGCCGCCCTTGGCTGTCAGCAAGCGACAGCCCTCCTGTTCCAGCGTAGCGGCAAGAAGTGCGAGCGTATCGGCATCGCTATCGACCAGAAGCAGCGTGGCCGGTGGAGGCTGCGACGCCATTTCCCCTGTCTGTGACACCGTTGCTATTTCCACGGGGTCCAAGCCGTCGTTGTGACTATCGGTTTGCGGCATCCACCCTCCCGGCTCCAGGTTGCGCGCCAAGCTAGAGATTCGCCAGCACTGCGTCGACGCTGCTCTTGTCGACCACGCCGCGCTCCGTATCGATTCCCAAGTAGGTCACCACGCTATCCTCGGCAATCAGTGCGAAGCGCAAGCTGCGCACGCCCATACAAGCGCTGCTTGCGTCCTTCTCCATGCCCAGGGCATGTGTCAGCTCGGCGTTGCCGTCAGCCAGCATCAGGATCGCATCGGCGTTCTGGTCCTTTTGCCAGGCGCCCATGACGAAGGCGTCGTTGACCGAGAGGCAGGCCAGGGTATCGACCTTCTCCAGTACCTTATCGGCCTTGATCACGAAGCCTGGCATATGCGTGTTGGAGCAGCCGGGCGTGAAGGCGCCCGGTACGCCGAAGAGAACCACGCGCTTGCCGGTGAACATCTCACCGGTGGCAATATCTTCAGGACCATCTGGGCCGTTGGTCTTGAGGGTGACGTTCGGGATGGTGTCGCCTACGGAAAGAGGCATGTATTGACTCCAGGCTTGAGGGAGGGGTGAGGGCCGGACTGCGTTAGATCAATGTACTGTGTTCAACTTCCCTTATAGGCGTCGAAAACTTCCTGCCCGGTCATGTCGTGAGTCTCGTTGGCGAAGGTATAGTAGTTCGGCTTCTGGTCGATGAAGATCTGAGTATCGAAGGTCCAGGCCTCGCCGCCGTCGACCAGGCCCACTGGGATGGCATAGTGGTCGCCGGTCTTGAGGCGATAGAACAGGTGAGTCCCGCAGCGCTGACAGAAGCCACGCTCGGCCCACTCCGAGGAGGAATACACCGTAATGTTCTCCTCGCCATCCATCTCGACTTCGCTGACCGATTCCAGGGCCAGCATGGGGCCGCCACTCCAGGTTCGGCACATGCTGCAGTGGCAGGCGCCCAGGTTCTGCTTGCGGGCAACTACGCCAAGCTGTACGGCACCGCAAAGGCAACTTCCGCGTGCGGTCATCCCTTCCATCGTTGCTTCCTCCCGGTTTGAGCAGGGCTTTGATCGCGAGCCGTCACATGGCTCCGGTTGCTTCTGACATCGGCTGCTTCAATAGCGACATTGTAGCGGTTAGTCCATACGCGGGTCTGACCCCTCTTCAACCCTGTTCCTGCGCTGAGAAGGCGGGTCGATGAAAGGCGGCTGCTGCTTCCACCTCGGCGAGGCCGGTGAGGCCGGGCTCCGGGGCCTCGGCGCCGGCGAGCACCGACAGCACCGTTCTCACACCTCGAGACAGGGAGAGCAAGTGATATCCCCCTTCCAGCACGAAGACCAGCCGACTGTCACAGTGCTTTTTGGCCAGGTCCTGCAGCATGCGTGTCATTGATGCGAAGCCCTCGTAGGAGACATTCAGCGCCAGGTCGAAGGGGTGAGGGTCGAACCCGACCGATACCAGAATCAGGTCTGGCTTAAAGGAGTCCGTGGCGGGGATCAGGATATCCTCGAAGGCCTTCAGGTAGGCTCGGTCGCCGGATCCTGCCGGCATGGGCACATTGATGGTGGTGCCTTCACCGAGGCCCACGCCGACATCCTCGAGGTTGCCGGTGCCGGGATAGAAAGGGGAGGAGCGGTGGATATCGAAGAGCATCACGTCGGGATCGGCCCAGAAGATGTCCTGGGTACCGTTGGCGTGATGGGCGTCCCAATCGACGATCAAGACGCGTTCGCAGCCAAGCTTCGCCCTGGCATGGGCCGCTGCCACGGCCACGTTGTTGAACAGGCAGAAGCCACGGGCGCGAACAGGTTCGGCGTGATGGCCGGGTGGTCGAACCAGGGCGAAGGCGCTCTGGGTTCGCCCCTCGATGACGGCTTCCACGGCGGCGATGGTGGTGCCGGCGGCCACTTCTGCCGCCTCGACGCTCCCGGGGGAGACGGCGGTGGTATCGACGTCGAGCCAGGCATTGTGGCCGCGCAGCTCAAAGACATGGTCCAGATAGGAGCTGGTATGGACTCGCCCCAGCTGCTCGCGAGTGGCGGCTTTGCCACTCTCGAATAGCAGGCCGGGTACCGGTTCGAGTTCGAGCAGCTGTCGAATGGCAGTCAGCCGCCCGGCATGTTCCGGGTAGACCCAGGGAACCTTGAGTGCCGACAGGAGTTCGCGTACACGCCGGTCTACTCGTCCTGGCAGGAAGGGGGCATCGGAATCCGGTTTATGTGCCAGAACACGCTCATCGTAGAAGACGGTTACCTGGTTTGTATCGGCCACGGGCAATACTCCTTGCGACGGCTCCGGTGGGGGGGAGCAGTAAAGTGCTTCATCCTTACGGAGCAAGGATAGTCGAGGGAGTGGTGACATGTCGTTCTCTGGCGGGACGTTATGGCGAAGAGACGGCTTCCACTGGCGTTGCGCTTGCCTGGATCATGGCGTGGAGCGCCGCGGCGGCCGCCGAGAGGGCATCGCGCCGACGCATCACGATCCCCAGTTCGCGACGGATGGTCGGCGTCACCAGGGGGCGGTGGTCGATACCCTCCGAGGCGATCTGGCGAAAGCTGAGCGAAGGCAGCACGCTGATTCCCAGGCCGGCGGCCACCATGCGTCCTACCGTGGCGATCTGGCTGGCATCGCAGATGATATCCAGTGGCTGGCCCACTTCCGCCATGATGCGATCGATATCCTGGCG
Organism: Halomonas sp. ANAO-440; assembly: GCF_019915905.1. Taxonomy (NCBI): domain Bacteria; kingdom Pseudomonadati; phylum Pseudomonadota; class Gammaproteobacteria; order Oceanospirillales; family Halomonadaceae; genus Halomonas; species Halomonas sp. ANAO-440. Next base: position 93,797 of record NZ_JAHXBV010000012.1, read on the forward strand.
TGAGCTGGAAAGACGATTGATGCCGATGAACGGCTGTCTTGCCAGCTGCGCCCACTCGACGCTTGCCTGCGCAAGCAGCGGATGTCCCAGGGGGCAGACCGCCACATAACGGTCCACGAGCACCGGCTCGAAGACGAGATCCTCGGCATCCTGGGGCGGCACCGACAGCCCCATGTCGGCGCGCCCCTCGCGCACCATCTGGTTTACCTGCTCGGCCAGCACGTCGTGAAGGCTCAGGTTGATGCGCGGGTAGCGGGCGTGAAAGTCGGCGATGATTCCCGGCAGCAGGCCGGCGGCCAGCGTAGGCAATGCCGCCACGGTGACCTTGCCGCGCTGCTTGGAGAAGCGTTCGCCGAGGTCGACGAAGGCTTCGTTCCAGTCGTTGAGCAGGCGCACGGCTACCGGCAGGAAGGCGTCACCTTCCGGGGTAAGCGTCAACTGGCGAGTGCTGCGTGAGAACAGCGGGCCGCCCACCGTCTCTTCCAGCTTGCGAATGGCGATAGAGATGGCCGGCTGGGACAAGTGAATGCGCTCGCTGGCCTCGGCCAGGCTGCGGGAGTGGGCGACGGCAACGAAGGCCCTGAGCTGTTGAATGCTGGGATTCATTTATAAAGTAAAACACACTTTAAAAACTATTCAATATACAAAATAGTCGACGCCCACCATTCTGCTACTGGGACTTCCATCCTCTCTATCCGGTTTGCCAAGCAACCATTCCGGTATCGAGTTCATCACAGCCAGTCACCACAACAAGTCATCACAACAAGTCACCACAACAATGAGCCCACCGCCGGGCCAAGGAGCCACCATGAAAACGACACTCAAGACGACGCTCACCGCCATGGCCGCCAGCGTCGGCCTGCTTGCCGCCGCGTCTGCCGTACAGGCCAACGAACGCCTGCTGATCGGCTCGACGTCGAGTTCCTCCAGCCACTATGGCTACTTCGTCGCCGTCAACCAGATCATCAACAGCCAGGTCGAGGGTGTCAGTGCGTCGGTTGCCGAGACAGGCGCCACCGTGGACAACCTGCGCCGCCTCGGTCGCAACCAGATCGACATGGGGCTGGTGACCACCAACACCGGCTACCACGCCTATGCCGGTCTCGAGGATTTCGACGGCCGCCCCGTGGATAGCCGGCTGCTGTGGGTCTATACCGTGGCGCCCCAGAACGTGGTGATGCGCCAGGATGCCGAGGTTGCCACCCTCGAAGAGCTGGAAGGGGTGCGCTTCAACCCGGGGATTACCGGTTCGGCCACCGAGAAGACCACCGAAGCGGTCATGCGGACCCTGGGCATCTCGCCCGACTATGTGCGTGGCTCCACCACCGATATCGTCGATGCCATGAAGGACGGGCGTGTCATGGGCTCGGCCAAGTCCGGCGTCGGCAATCGCCTCGACGGCTCGAGCATGGATATCGCCACCTTCACGCCGATCAGCGTGCTGTCGCTTTCCGATGAACAGGCCGACACGCTGCGCGCCGAGATGCCGGACGTGGCCATCGTCGATATCCCGGAAGGCGCCGGCGAGGGCATTGCCGCCTATACCACCTGGGCCTTCGGCGTGGCTGTGCATGCCCACCCGGACCTCGACGAGGAGACCGCCTACCAGATCGTCAAGGCGGTGATGGAGAACCCCGAGCCCCAGGCCAACGCCTTCTCCGCGGTACGCGACGCCGACCTCGCTGGGATGACCCTCGAAGTGGGCACCGTGCCGCTGCATGCCGGTGCTGCCCGTTACTTCGAGGAGCAGGGCCACGAGATTCCCGATGCCCTGAAGCCTGCCCAGTAACGGCGATCGATAGGTGCCTGCCATGCGCGCGAACCTGACCAAAGTGCTGGCCCTGATGCTGGGCGGGCTGATTCTCTACACCTCGGCCACCGGCCCCTTCGAGAGCCTGGTCCAGCGCAGCGTCTTTCTCGCGCTGGTGATCCTGCTGGGGCTGGTCATCTACCCACTGGGGGCCGGCAAGCGCTGGCGCCCGCTGGGGTTGGCCGTCGACCTGATCCTGGCGGCGGGCGTGGTGCTGGCCTGCGGCTACGTGGCCATGAACCATGACCGTATTCTGGTGGAGCTGCCCTGGGCATCTGCACGGGACATGCTGTTCACCGGCGTATTGCTGGTGGCCATTCTCGAGCTGTCGCGCCGCGCCATCGGGGTCATCTTCCCGCTGCTGGTGATGGCGGGGCTGGCCTATGCCTGGCTGGGGGCCGCCATTCCCGGGCCGCTGGGGCACCGTGGTTTCGATGTCTACTACATCACCGAGACCATCTACCTGGGAGACCTGGGCGTCTGGGGCATGCTGGTGGGCGTGGCGGCCACGACCATCGCCGCCTTCGTGCTGTTCGGCTGCCTGCTGCTGCACACCGGTGGCGGCCAGACCTTCATGGACATGGCGCTGCGCATCAGTGGCCGCTCGCCGGGCGGGGCCGCCAAGGTGGCCACCGTGGCCTCGGGGCTGTTCGGCATGGTCAGCGGCAGTGCGGTGGCCAACGTGGCCACCACCGGCAACTTCACCATCCCGATGATGAAGCGGCTCAACTACCCGCGGCCCTTTGCCTCCGGCGTGGAGGCGGTGGCCTCCACCGGCGGCCAGATCGCTCCGCCTATCCTGGGGGCGGCGGCTTTCATCATGGCCGAGATCCTCGGCGAGAGTTACCTGCGCATCGCGCTTGCAGCACTGCTGCCGGCGGTCCTCTTCTACCTCGGCGTGTTCCTGACCATCCACCTGGTAGCCAAGCGCCGCAACCTTCAGGTAGTGCCCGACGACGAGCTGCCCACCTGGCCGGAAGTGCTTCGTCCCGAACGAATCATTCCGATCCTGGCTGCGCTGGGCGGGCTCTTCTACGGCGTGCTCAGCGGACGCTCGATCCAGTTATCGGCCTTCTATGGCATCCTGATGACGTTCTTGACCTTTGTGCCCTTCGCCCTGCTGGCGAGAAGGCCGCTGCGCGAGATCGTCGGCAAGCTGCTCTCGGGGCTGATGGATGCCGGCAAGGGCATGGTGATCATCGGCGTGCTGCTCGCCGGTGCCCAGATCCTGGTGGCGATGATCGGCATGACCGGTATCGGCGTGACCCTGGCCAGCCTGATCGTCAATGTCGGTGGTGAATCCCTGTTCCTGGTGGCCTTTATCGTCGGCGGCGTGTGCCTGATCCTGGGTATGGGCATTCCCACCACTGCTGCCTACGTGCTGGTGGCGTCGGTGCTGGCGCCGGCACTGACCACCATCGGCGTCGAGCCGCTGATCGCCCACCTCTTCGTGTTCTACTTCGCCACGCTGTCGGTAATCACCCCGCCGGTGTGTGTCGCGGTATTCGTCGCGGCGGGTATTGCCAATACCAACTGGCTGCCAGCGGCAGGGGAGGCCGTGCGCCTGGCGGCGGCGATCTACGTCATTCCCTTCCTGCTGCTGATCTACCCGGCCCTGGCCGGCTTCGGCAGCTGGGTCGATATCCTGCTGGCCAGCTCCCAGGGCGTGGTGTTCGTGCTTGCCTTCGCCACGCTGATGTCGCGGGTGGCGATCACCGGCAGTCGTATCCTGGACGTGGCCGGACTGCTGCTGGTGGTCGGGCTGGCGTTGACGCCCGGCTGGTTGACCACGATAGGCGCCCTGCTGGTGCTGGGGGGACTCTATGCCCGTAACCGACAGCGAATTTCAGCGACGGCCCACGCTTCGGGTTCAGGCACGCCGAAGCCCCAGGGCGTCCATGCCAAGGAGACGCACCCATGACCTTCCTGTTGGGTAGCGGGGCCGGCTTCTCCGGTGACCGTACCGATGCGGCGATTCCCGTCGTGGCAGAGCTGATTCGCCGCGGACTGCCATCGGCCCTGGTCTTCGAGACCCTGGGTGAGCGCACCCTGGCCGCCGCGCATCGGGCCATGCGCGAGGCTCCCGACGCGGGATACGAGCCCCTGCTGGCCGAGCTGCTAACGCCGGTGCTTGGCGATTGCCTGAGCCATGGCATCACTATCCTCGGCAACTTTGGCGCCGCCAATCCGGATGGCGCCTGCCATGTGGTTGCCGAACTGGCTGGGCGCGCTGGCTTTCCCCAGGCGCGGATTGGCCGGGTTCATGGCGATGATATCCGGGCGCGCCTCTCCAGCCTCGACCTGCAGCGCTGGGAGGCGGAAAACCGCGACCTGCCCGGTGAAGAGACGCTGATCTCCGCCAACGTCTACCTGGGCGCAGAGCCGCTGACCGAGGCGCTGGCGCTGGAAGCCGAGGTGGTGGTGACCGGGCGGGTGGCCGACCCGGCGCTGTTTCTGGCCCCTCTGGTACACCATTTCGGCTGGGCCTGGGACGACTGGGATAGCCTGGCCGCCGGCATGATGGCCGGCCATCTCGCCGAGTGCGGGGCCCAGGTCAGCGGCGGCTATTTTGCCGATCCGGGATGCAAGGATGTGCCCAGCCTGGCAACGGTGGGCTACCCGATCATCGAGGTAGAGGAGGATGGCAGCCTGGTGGTCACCAAGCCCCCGGGCACCGGCGGCTGCGTGACCGAACGTACCGTCAAGGAGCAGCTGCTCTACGAGGTCCACGATCCGGCCAACTACCTGACGCCCGACGTGGTGGTGGATCTCACTTCCGTCGAGGTCAGGCAGGTCGGCCCCGATCGGGTGGCGGTCAGCGGCATTCGCGGCAAGGCGGCGCCGCAGCGGCTCAAGACCACGGTCTGCTACGAGGGCGGCTGGCAGGGCGAGGCGGAGATCTCCTATGCCGGACCCAACGCCCTGGCCCGGGCGCAGCTCGCTGCCGAGGTGCTGCGCGAGCGGCTGACGTTTCGTGCGCCGCCGGAGCTGCGTACGCGACTGGACATCGTCGGTCTTGCCAGCGTCTTCGACAGCGATGCCGGCGACCTGCAGCGCACGATGCCAGGCAGCGCCAGCGGCGACTACCGCCTGCGGCTGGCCGCGGAACATGCCGAGCGCCGCTGGGTGGAGCGTGCCACCCAGGAGCTGCTGGCGCTCTACTGCGCCGGCCCGGCGGGTGGCGGCGGCGTGCGCCGTCATTTTCAGCGGCGGGTATGCACGGCCTCCTACCTGGTCAAGCGCAGTGACGTGGAAGCCTTTGCCACGCTGTTCGAAAAAAGGAGTCACTACCATGTCGCCAGTTGAACCGACCCTGGTGTCACCCTCCGAGCGGTCGCCGGGCCAGCCCCTCGACGACAGCGTCACGGTGCCACTCCACCGCCTGGCCCATGCCCGCGCCGGCGACAAGGGGGACCGCCTCAACCTGGCGCTGTTCGCCTACGATCCGGATCACTATGCCCTGTTGCTGGAGCAGGTCACCGAGGAGCGCGTGCTGGCGCTGTTCGCCCACCGCGGTGCCAGCGGGGTACGGCGCTACCCAATGCCGGGCCTGGCCGGAATGAACCTGGTGATAGATGACGTTTTGCAGGGTGGGGTCAACGGTGCGCTCAACCTGGACGGCCATGGCAAGACGCTCTCGTTTCTGCTGCTGGGGTTGGAGGTCCCGGTATCGTCGATACCCCGGGAATGACGGCTTGTCCCCAACGCAACACGGCCACCCGCAGAGGTGGCCGTGTTGCGTTGGGTGGGCCAGGCGTCAGGCCCGTTCCTTCTCCCGTGCCGCGTTGTCCTGTTCCTTCTTGCGACGCTCGGCCAGGTCCTCCACCTTGCGCTGCTTCTCGTAGAGGAAACGCAGTACTTCCTGGCGATAGTGGTTGTAGCTCGGGTCGTCGGCCAGGGTGATGCGGTTGCGCGGCCTGGGCAGGTCGATGGCGAGAATCTCGCCGATCTTCGCCGAGGGGCCGTTGGTCAGCATCACGATGCGGTCGGAGAGCAGCACCGCCTCGTCGACGTCGTGGGTGATCATGATGATGGTGTTGTGCAGCTCCTCCTGGATGCGCATCACCTCCTCCTGCAGGTGAGCGCGGGTCAGGGCATCGAGGGCGCCGAACGGCTCGTCGAGGAGCAGCACCTTGGGCTCCATGCTCAGTGCCCGGGCAATGCCCACGCGCTGCTTCATGCCGCCGGAGATCTCGTCGGGACGCTTGTCCAGCGCCGCGGTCATGCCGACCATATCCAGGTTCTTGAGGATCCACTCATGCCGCTCGGCCTTGCTCTTGCTGCGGGCAAAGGTCTTGTTCACCGCCAGCGCCACGTTCTCGTAGACGGTCAGCCAGGGCAGCAGCGAGTGGTTCTGGAACACCACGCTGCGATCCGGCCCCGGGTCGTTGACCTCCTTGCCGTCGAGGATCACCGCACCGGAGGTGGAGTCGATCAGCCCGGCGACGATGTTGAGCAGGGTGGACTTGCCGCAGCCGGAGTGGCCGATGATCGAGATGTACTCACCGCGCTCGACGCTCAGGTTGATGTTCTTCAGCACCTGGCTGTCGACGCCGTCGCGGGTGAAGGTCATGTCGACCTGCTCGATGCTCAGATAACGTGCAGTCATGGGAAATCTCCTGTCAGCCCTTGCTGGTGCCGCGGGTCACGCGGTTGCCCACATAGGCGACCATGCGGTCGAGGATGAAGCCGACGATGCCGACGTAGATCAGGGCGAGGACGATGTCGCTGATCATCGAGGCGTTCCAGGCGTCCCAGATGAAGAAGCCGATGCCCACGCCGCCGATCAGCATCTCGGCGGCGACGATGGCGAGCCAGGAGAGGCCCACGCCGATGCGCAGCCCCGAGAAGATGTAGGGTGCGGCGGCGGGCAGCATGATCCGGGTGAAGTACTCGTAGCCGTTGAGGCGCAGCACCCGGGCGACGTTGCGGTAGTCCTCGGGGATGTTACGTACCCCCACCGAGGTGTTGATGATGATCGGCCAGATCGCGGTGATGAAGATGACGAAGATGGCCGACGGGGCGCTGTCCTGGAAACCGGCCAGCGAGATCGGCAGCCAGGCCAGCGGCGGTACGGTACGCAGCACCTGGAAGACCGGGTCCAGCCCGCGCAGCGCCCAGGTGGACTGGCCGACCAGCACCCCCAGGCTGATGCCGACGACCACGGCCAGCGAGTAGCCGTAGGCCACCCGCTCGAGGCTGGCGAGGATCTGCCAGCCCATGCCTTTATCGTTGCCGCCGTAGTCGTAGAAGGGGTTGACGATCAGGCTCCAGGTATCGGTGATGACCTGGGAGGGTGGGGGCAGGGCCGCCGTCGGTGATGAGCAGAGCAGCTCCCAGAGTCCGCCAAGCAGGGCGAGGATCAGCAGGGGAGGCAGCACCCGCTCGACGAGGCCATCCTTCAGGCTCTGTAGATACGGCGCCCAGTTGGCCGGGGCCGGTTGGGTCGCGCTGTTGGCACGCTGTGAAACGCTCATGGCGATTCTCCATGATCTGACATCAGGGTGTGGTTTCAGGGTGTGAGATCCGGGGCGGCACGCCGCCGTCAGGCAAGGCGCTTGATCTCGAGGCTGTCGAGATAGGCCTGTGGGTCCTCGGGATCGAAGACCTTGCCGTCGAAGAAGGTCTCGACGCCGCGCGAGGTCGAGGTCGGGATCTGCTCCGAGCCGACACCCAGCGCCTCGGCCGCCTCGCGCCACAGGTCCTCTCGGTTCACCTGCTCGATCAGCGCCAGGCTGTCGTAGTCCTGCGGCAGGTACCCCCAGCGCTTGTTCTCGGTGAGGAACCAGAGGTCGTGGCTCTTGTAGGGGTAGGAGGCGTGCTTGTCCCAGTAGCGCATCATCTGGGGATGGTTCTCGACCACGCGGCCGGTGCCGTAGTCGAAGTTGCCCTGGATGCGGTCGATCAGGTCCGCATAGGGGGCGTGAATCCAGCGGCGACGCGAGCAGATCTGGGCCATCTCGTCGTGGTTGGCCGGATCCTCGCACCACATCTGGGCCTCCATGATCGCCATCAGCAGCGCGCGGGTCGCATTGGGGTTGGCCTCGACGTAGTCGGTGCGCAGGGCGAAGGCCTTCTCCGGGTGATCGTTCCACAGCTCGCCTGTGGTATTGGCGGTATAGCCGATGCCCTGGTTGATCAACTGGTGGTTCCACGGTTCTCAGACGCAGAAGGTGTCCATGCTGCCGACGCGCATGTTGGCGACCATCTGTGCGGGCGGAATGGTGATGGTCGACACATCGCGATTGGGGTCGATGCCGCCGGCGGCCATCCAGTAGCGGATCCACATGTCGTGGGTGCCGCCGGGGAAGGTCATGGCGGCACTGGCTTCGTCGCCGCCGGCGCGCTTCTCGGCCAGCGCCAGGGCGAATTCCCGGGTGTCGAGCTGCACCTCGAGATCGGCATAGTCGCGGCCCACCGAGATGCACTGGCCGTTGAGATTGAGGCGCGCCAGGATGCTCATCGGTACCGGCTGGTTGTTGGGGGTAATGGCCCCGGCGGACATCAGGTAGGGCATCGGGGTGAGGATATGGGCGCCGTCGATGCCGTTGCGCTGCGAGCCGAGTACGAGGTTGTCGCGGGTGGTGCCCCAGGAGGACTGCTTGAGCACCTCGACATCGGTCATGCCGTGCTTGGCGAACAACCCCTTCTCGTCGGCGACGAACAAGGGCGCCGCATCGGTGAGTGCGATGAAGCCGAGCTTGGCCGAGGTGGTTTCCGGCTTGCCGGCGGCAAAGGCCCAGCTTCCCGGCAGGGTGGTGAGTAGAGCCGAGCCGCCGACGACGGCGGCAGTCCCCTTGAGGAAGCGGCGGCGCTGAGGTGAATAACCCTTGTCTATCTTGTTCATGGCTATGGCTCCCAACATGAAACAAAAACGGCGCCTGCGGGGATTCTCCGTAGGTGACGGGAATCGACGCAGACGCCGTTGTCCGGTATCGAGGTATTGCTCGAAGGGGCTGAACCGTCGTTGACTCAGCGGGCACACAGGTTTTGCATGCGCAGTGCCATAGCCCGTATATTTTGCGAACTTATATTAAATATCAATATGTTGTATTTTTTAATATGATTCGTATCAATTCATCTCCCGGTGGTGCGGGGCGCAAACGGTGCGTAGTTTCTCCTTCATGCACCACCCGTGTGCCGAGTGTCATGGCTGCTTCTGCAGGATGTCGGACAGCCCGAGTATGGTTGTGGCGAGCTCGCTCATGCTCTTGCCCTGATCCATTGCGGACTTGCGCAGGAAGCGATAGGCCTCTTCTTCCGTCATCTGCTGGCTGGCCATGATCAACCCCTTGGCACGCTCCACTACCTTGCGTTCGCGCAGCGCCTTGCGCGTGTTCTCCAGGTCGTCGCTGATACCCTGCAGGCGACTCGCCTGAGCACGCATCAGGTCGATAAGGGAGCGGTTGAGGGGCGAGTCCATGATATGGGCGGTCAATTCGCCCAGCTCCTGGGAGTCGTTGCCGTCAAAGAGTTCCACCAGCTGCTGGCAGGCGGGCGAGGGGCTGCCGATCGCCAGTTCCGCAGTCAGGCTCGCCGGGTTGGCAATGGCATCATGGGTGGCGACGATCTTCTCCTGGCACAGGGTTGCCAGTTCCCGGTTCAGGTAGTCCTCGACCTCCTTGATGGCGTCGATGCGGCGCGTCGTCAGTTCGTACCATGTTTCGCCCAGGGAGCTGGCGGGTTCCGTCAGCGGATCGCTACGACACGCCATTTCGCGCAGATGGTGGATGCCGGCCAGGGTGCGACCGGGCATCTGTTGCTCCCAATACTGGCGTGCCTTTGGCGTGGCAAACTCCAGGTAGGTGTCAAAGCAACGCTGCTGGGCTTCGATCAGCTGTTGCAACAGCTGCCGGTGGGGCTCATCGAATCCGGTGGCCGTGAAGCCGGCAGCCCCGCAAGCGCGCTCCTGGCCAGCCAGCTCCTTGCCCTGCATCAGATGGAAGATTGCCACGAGGGCGAGAGTGATATCCGGGTCCCTGGCGGTATCGGCGGCGTCGAAGACCACCGACAGCAAGCCACTGATCAGGCGATTGAAGAGCACGGTCGCCTCATCGGGGAGGATGCGCAGGCCCTCGATCTCGCTTCTCAGCTCGTTCAGCCGGTCGAGACCGTGCCAGACATGGGCGATCCGGCTCAGTAGCCGGGCGCTGGTGGCGAGACGCCCACCGCTCTTGCCCAGGATGTCCAGGCGTTGTCGCATGGCCTGCTCCATGCAGAGACAATCCTGAACATACTCCCGGCGCCGCTCGGCGAAGCGCTCACCCCGGGAGGCGAGGTAGACGTTCGATGCGCCACGCTCCTTCTGCAGACCATGAATGAAATGGCTGATATCTCCCACGAGTTCGCAGATCGTGGCGAGGTGGAGCAGGTCGTCGATTTCGCAGCGCTTGGCTGCCAGCAGCAGGTTTTCTGCAGGGGTCATTGACAGGGTACTCCTCTTATCGGCGCCCTGGCCGGGCCACGTCTACGTTCTTGAATGGCTATGCCTTTGAATGGCAATAACTGAGCAGCAATATTCGCGCCAATCCATCGCCATTGATGAGAAGCGCCACGATGGGAAGAGATGGCGCCTAACGAAAACCGCCGCTCAGGGAGCGGCGGTCGAGCGGGTGAGGTCCCCAAGGCTATGGTCGCGGTGGATCAGCGCAGTGACAGGGCACCGGCGCCGGTGTCTTCGCCCACGGCATCCTGGTAGGCGGCGGCCTCTTCGGCTTCGGTCTCCGGGGAGAAGCGCACCAGCAGGGCGCAGGAGGCCAGCACCAGCACGGTCAGGCCCAGGTAGAACAGCCCTTGTTGATAGGTGATTGCTTCCGAGCGGAACAGGAAGGCAGCCGCCACGGCGCCCACGTTGCCGCCGGCACCGACGATGCCGGCCACCGCGCCCAGGGCCTTCTTGTTGATGAAGGGCACCACGCCATAGGTCGCACCCTCGGCCATCTGCACGAAGAGGCTGAATACCAGCATGATGCCGATGGCGTAGGAGAGGACATGCATCTGCGAGAAGGCGACCAGGGCGAGGCCTTCACAGATCAGGGCGATGAACAGCCAGCGTACTCTGCCCTTGAGACCGCCGTTCCTGGCGAACAGGTCGGAGAAGATGCCGCCCATGGTGCGGGCGAATACGTTCATCAGCCCGAACAGCCCGGCGATCATGCCGGCGGTGGCCAGCGTCAGGTCGAAGTGATCGAAGAAGTAGATGGCGGCAATGTTGTTGATGGTCAGCTCGACGCCGAAGCAGATGGCGTAGACCACGAACAGTGCCCATACGCGGATGTCCTTGGCGGCCGCCAGGAAGGTCTTGCCGGCACCGCTGTCGCCGTTGGCCTGGGGAAGCTCGCCCCGGGCGCGCAGGTCCTCGAAGTTGCCGTTGGGCGCATCCTGGGTAAAGCGGTAATAACAGATGCCGGTGACGAACAGCACCACGCCGGGCACCACCATGGCCAGGCGCCAGCCAAGCGTCTCGCTGACACCGAGCATCAGCAGGCCCGAGAAGATCAGCGGCATCAGGATCTGGGTGGTACCGCCACCCAGGTTGCCCCAGCCGGCGCTGGTAGCGTTGGCGGTGCCGACCACGTTGGGTGCGAACATCATGGTGGTGTGGTATTGGGTGATGACGAAGGAGGCGCCGATGGCACCGATCGCCAGGCGCGCCAGCAGAAAGGTCTCGAAACTGTTGGCGAAGCCGATACCCATCACCGGAATCGAGCCCAGGATCAGCAGGCCGGAGTAGGCCTTGCGCGGCCCGATGCGGTCGCATAGCACGCCGATCAGCAGGCGTACGATCACGGTGATCAGCACCGAGGCGATAATGGTGTTGCCGATCTGGGTCTGGGTGAGGGAGAGATCTTCACGGACCACCGCCATCAGCGGGGCGATACCGAACCAGCCGAAAAAACAGATATGGAAGGCGAACCACGAGAAGTGAAAGGCCCGCATCTGCGGGGTACTGAAGTTCAACAGGCGAATCCTGTTGGCCTTGTTGAGGATTTCCATGGGTCAGGCCTCGCGCTTGATGGGTAGCGATTACGGAGAACGAGCCCTTCATCGTTGAAGGTCTGGTTCGACGCACTCGTACCCCGGAGAGCCTGGTCCACGCCTACCACTCTTTGATTTGCATCAAGCAATCAGCTTGCCATTGTTCTATTTTTCTTTTTATTTCATTTGTTTAATGGGTAAATATAGCTTTGCGGCAGCGGCGGGAACGGTAGTCGAAGAGAAAGTGTGGTGCAGTGCGAAAGGGGAAATGCCCCGCAATGGTGCCATCGGAGGCCTGTGCAAGCGATGGCAGCCGCAGGGGGCAATGGCGGTCAGTTCATGGCCAGCTGCTGGCTATCATTCTGACAGGCCAAAAAGGCGGAGCTCTCCAGCCACTCCGAGTCGGGGTAGTAGGCGAAGAGGTACTGGTCTTCCTTGATGCTGTCGATCAACGGGTAGGTGATTTCCTGGCGCACGGCGGGGCAGCCCTGGCTGCGCCCCAGCCGGCCGGTCTTCTCGATGAAGGCCTCGCTGACGTAGTCGGCGCCGTGGATGACGATGGCGCGCTGGTAGGCGAGGTCATTGATGCCTTCCTCAAGGCCTTCAAGGCGCAGCGAATAACCGTTGCGGCCGTAGTAGCTGTTCATGGTGCGAAACAGGCCCAGGCTCGACTGGTGGCTGCCGTAGACATTGGAAAAGACCTCGGCCATGGCATCCCCCGTGCCCTGGCCGTGAGAGACCAGTTCTTCGAACAACAGCCGCGACTCAGCAAGGTCAAAGACCCACAGGCGTGGCTCTGTCGAAGGGCGGGAAAAATCGATCACCGCCAGGCGCTCGGCATTCGGTTCGGCGCAGGCCAGGGCACTGGCGGCGAGGCGAAGCACATGGGGATCGGCGTCTGGCGCCAGCCGGGTCAGGGTAAACCCAAGGGGAGCCTCGTACTGCGGGTCGGCGAGCAGGGCCTGGGCCAGGAAACCGCCGGCCTGAGCGACAGGCGCGGCGAAAAGCAGGGTGGCAAGCGCGGTGCAGGAGAGTCGTGATAGCGTGGGGTGTCGAGTCATGGCAAGCCTGTATGCAACTCGTCAGGTCCTGTCGCGCAATGCCATCGGCGACATGACCCGGGCAGAGGGTGCGGAGCCAGCATCCGTGAGCTCCGGATAAAGACACTATTATGAAGGCATGGGCCAGGAAGGCCAGGGCGTCTATCAACGGATCAGGGGTGCATCATGCGGGTATTTGTCACGATCGGGTTTGTACTGGCTCTTGTGTCAGGAATGGCGGCAGGCGGCCAGGTCGAGGCGCCGACGAACGCCAGGGAGGGTGCCGGTGATGTCGCGCAAGCCATCACCCGTCTGGTCGATGGCGAAGGGGATGCCCTGCAGGCCTTCTACGACGCTCGCGGTCATCGCCCGGCCTGGCAGGATGGCGAGACGGTGGCGGCCTTTGCCGCGGCGCTGCATACGCTGGATAGCGATGGCCTCACGCCCCAGGACTATCAGGCCGATAACCTGGTGGCTGCCCATCGCCAGGCCTATGCCGAAGGGGATAGCGATGGGGGCAACGATGGGGGCATCGAGAGACAGGCGCGATTCGACCTGCATGCCAGCCAGATGCTGCTGACGGCACTCACGCATCTGCAGCGGGGCAAGGTGGATCCACACAGTATTGATCCCGACTGGGAGATTCCCATCGTGGATGCCGAGCTGGACCCTGCGGCCATCTCCCGTGCGGTGGATGCCCAGCGCTTCGAGCAGGCCTTTTCCGAGGCGCGTCCCGCCTACGCGCCCTATGAGCGCCTTCGCGCCGGCCTGGCCCGGTATCGAACGCTGGAGCGGCTGGGCGGCTGGGAAAGCCTGCCTGCACGCGAGCGGGCGCTGCGCCCGGGCGATATCGACGACGATGTCGTACTGCTGCGGGAGCGCCTGGCCATCATGGGCGAGGTCGAGCTCATGGCTGCTGCCATCGAGGCCTTCCCGGGGGCCGTGCTGGATGGGGCCGACCCACGGCGCTATGACGCCAAGCTCGAAGCGGCCGTACGTCGCTTCCAGCGGCGCCATCTGCTGGAGGTGGATGGCATCGTCGGTGCCCAGACCCTGGCCGCTCTGAATGTGCCGGTGGAGGACCGCATCGATCAGATTCGCCTGAACATGGAGCGGGCCCGCTGGCTGTTGCATGGCCTGCCGGAATCCTTCGTGCTCGTGGATATCGCCGGCTATCGGCTCAGCTACATCCGCCCCAATGGTGAAATCTGGCGTTCGCGCATCGTGGTGGGGCGACCCTATCGACGCACACCGTCGCTGCGTTCCGAAATCACCCACATGACGGTCAACCCGACCTGGACGATTCCCCCGACGATCCTGCGTGAAGACGTGCTGCCCGCCGTTCGCCAAGACCTGGGCTACCTGTGGCGTGAGCGAATCCAGGTACTGAGCCCGTCCGGTGAACCGCTGGATCCCTGGGAGATCGACTGGTCGCGTCCTGGTAATGTGGTGCTGCGCCAGGCTCCCGGGCCGCATAATGCGTTGGGCCAGGTGGTGATCCGTTTTCCCAATGACCATATGGTCTATCTGCACGACACGCCATCCCAGGGCCTCTTTTCGCGGGAGCAGCGCGCCGCCAGTTCCGGCTGCATTCGGGTGGAGAATATCGGCGAGTTCGCTCAGCTGCTGTTCGACGACACCGACAGCGGTCACGATGTGCGGGCGCAAATCGACCGCGGGGAGACCCGCAACGTGCGGCTTGCGGAGCGCATGCCGGTGATCCTGCACTACTGGACCGTGCATCCGTCCGAGGATGGCCAACTGGCCTTTCGACCCGATATCTACGAGCGAGATGATGCGCTGCTCCAGGCGCTGGATCGGCCGTTGGCGCTGTAATCGCGATGGATGAGCAAAAAGGCCCCGGTCACATCCTGTGACCGGGGCCGTAGCTAAGCCAGGTGTGCTCCACAACGGGGACAGGTATCACGAGCGCTTTCGGCTGCGGCGGGCTTGGCGCCGGCATCAACCTCGGCATCAACTCTGGCATCAACAAGGGTATCTACTGCTCGCTCGACAGTGGAGCGCTCCGGGTGCAGCGGTACCAGCGTGCCGCGTTCCCAGCGCAGGCCGATGTCCTTGAGCATGCGGGGGTCGCAGTCGCGCAGCGAGGCATCACGACGACGGTTGGCGTAGTGGGTGCGCACGGCGCGCAGCAGACGATAGGTAATACGTAGTAGTGCCATGATCTCGGTCTCCTTGGTGCAGGAGGCCGGGACTTGTGCGCGAACAGGATATGACCGGAGGCGGTGATACTTGGCCGCGACAAGTGCCGCGGCCAGGGTCCTTCAGGTGTCGATCTTGCGACGGCTGGCACACGGCAACGGGCGTACTCGCATTGCGTTTTCATTGACGCAATGTAGTGAGCTCGTTGTGGCGATGCGGGCTTGCCAGCGCATGATGGATCCGTCCTGAGGGGTGTCGTTGGTGAAAGGGAAAGAGGTCGTCTCGAGACGACCTCTTTCTTTTTAGCCAATCGCTGATCAAGCGTCAACTGATGGAGCGTATCAAACTGTAGCTGGGGCAGCGTCGGCCTCAGCGATAGCCCTTGGCCTGAAGGCGGAACAGCCGGGCATAGCGGCCGTTGGCGGCCATCAGCGACTCGTGGTCGCCCTGCTCGATGACCTCGCCACCGTCGATGACCAGGATGTGGTCAGCGGCGCGCACGGTGGAGAAGCGGTGAGAGATGAGAATGGTCATCTTGTCCCGGCTGTGTTCGCGGAAGTCGTCGTAGACGGCGGCCTCGGCGGCGGCATCCATGGCGGCGGTGGGCTCGTCCAGCACCAGAATGTCGGCGCTCTCGCGCATATAGGCCCTGGAGAGGGCGATCTTCTGCCACTGGCCGCCGGAGAGCTCCTGGCCACCCTTGAACCAGCGCCCGAGCTGGGTGTGGTATCCCGCCGGCATCTCATTGATGAACCCCTCGGCAAGCCCGCGTCGGGCCGCCTGTTCCCAGCGGGCCTCGTCCTCGAAGGAGGCCACGTCGCCGGCGCCCAGGTTCTCGCCCACCTTCATCTGGTAGCGCACGAAGTCCTGGAAGATCACGCCGATGCGCCGGCGCAGGGTCTGGACGTCCCAGTCGCGCAGGTCGCTGCCGTCGAGCAGGATTCGCCCTGCGCTGGGTTCGTAGAGTCGGGTCAGCAGTTTGATCAGGGTCGTCTTGCCGGAACCGTTGGCGCCGACCAGGGCCAGGCTGCCGCCGGGCGTGACGTGCAGCGAGATGCGGGTCAGCGCCGGCTTGTCGGCGCCGGGGTAGGTGAAGCTGACGCTCTCGAAGCGGATCCCGTCGCCGGGAGTCGCTCCCTCGGTCAAGGCGCCTTGCTCGGCGGCCACCGGCTGCTCCAGGTACTCGTAGAGATTCGACAGGTAGAGATTGTCCTCGTACATGCCGCTGATCGAGGTGAGACTGGCCGACAGCGCCGCCTGGCCCTGCTTGAAGACCATCAGGTACATGGTCATCTCGCCCAGGGTGAGCTGGCCGGTGACCGTTTCCACCACCACCCAGGCGTAGGCGCCGTAGAAGGCGGCCGTGCCCAGCAGGCCGAGCAGAAAGCCCCAGGTCTCGCGGCGAATCGTCAGGCGGCGGTCCTCGCCGTAGAGCGTGCCGAAGATCTTGCGGTAGCGATCGAGCAGCAGTGGCTCCAGCCCGAAGAGCTTGACCTCCTTGATGCTGTCCTCGCGGGCCAGCACGGTCTCGAGGTACATCTGCATGCGAGTCTGCGGCGAGCGCCAGCGAAACAAACGGAAGGCGTCGCCGGAAAACTTGGCCTCCGAGGCGAAGACCGGCAGAGCGCCGATCAACAGGATCAATATTGCCCAGGGCGAAAACTGCACCAGCAGCACGCCGAAACTCACCAGGGAGATGGCGTTCTGCATCAAAGAAAAGGTCTTGTTGACCAGGCCGAGTGGACGAATCGATGCCTCGCGCCGGGCACGGGTCAGTTTGTCGTAGAACTCGGAATCCTCGAACTGGGCTAGCGACAGGGTGCCCGCCTTCTCCAGGATCATCACATTGACCTTCTGGCCAAGCAGGGCGCGCAGCAACGACTGCTGACCCGAGAGCCCGCGCTGGGCCATGGCGATGGCGGCGATGACGCCGGCTTCCGCCAGTACGTAGCGCAGCACCGGCCACCACTCGACCTCGCCGGTGTCGCGGTGGTGGGCCATGGCGTCGACGACCGAGTCGACGATAAGCTGGCCGATCCAGGCGGCAACGGCCGGCAATATTCCCGCCACCAGAGTGCAGACGGCCAGGCCCACCGTGAGCGGCCGTGAGGTCTGCCACACCAGGGCCAGCGCACGGCGGCTGTAGCGGAACACGCCAAAGAAGGTGCTCAGGCGATTGCCTGCGGGGGGCGGGGCCGGAATTGGGTTGCGCGAGTATGACGAGGACAAGCGGCGTCTCCGGAAGGGGGCCTGCGCCAGCGTCCATTCTGGTCAGTCAGGTCTATCCTGAACGAGCCGACGCCCCACCGGTCGGCGGGGCGTCGGATAGGGCGGAGGCGTTTCGCCTCAGTCGGCGTCGCTGTCCTGTGCCTGAGCGACCACGGTGCCGGTTTCCCCGGAGCGCAGGACGGCAAGCAGTGGTTCGGCTTCCTGCTGGAAGGCCATCAGGCGCTCTCCCTCGAGGCTCTGACTTTCCGGCAGTTCCACCTTCATGGCGTCGACGGCGGTGTTATTGACGATGACCTCATAGTGCAGGTGAGGGCCCGTGCTGCGCCCGGTGTTGCCCGACAGGGCGATGCGCTCGCCCATCGTCACCCGGTCACCGCGGCTTACCAGTGGGCGCGACAGGTGCAGGTAGCGGGTTCGGTAGCCGTTGTCATGGCGAACCACCAGGTAGCGACCTGCCACCGGATGATTGCCGACCTTCTCGACGCGTCCGTCGGCCGGCGCCTGTATCGGCGTACCCACCGGCATGGCCCAGTCGGTGCCGCGGTGGGGGCTGACCCGCCCGGTGACCGGGTGAGTGCGTCGCGGGTTGAAGCCGGAGCTCATGCGATAGCTGCCCTCGAAGGGGTAGCGGCTGAAGGCGGGGTCGAGGCTCTGCCCATCGGGGGTATAGTAATTGTTGTCGGCACTGTTGCGTACAAGAGTGAGGTCCATGCGCGCGCCCTCATACTGGATCGCCAGTATACGGGAGTCGAAGCTGGCACCGTCGATTATGTCGGACTCCATCAGCACCTGGAACTCGTCACCGCGGCGGGTGTCGCGCCGGAAGTCGAGTTTCTTCTCCAGCAGTCGCGATATCTGAGCGACTTCGGTGCTGGAGAGGCCGGTGGCCTGGGCCGAACGGGCAAAGCTGCCGCTGACGCTACCGGCGAACAGTCGCTGCGTGGCTTCGCCGGCACGCTCAATGGTGGCGACGTCGAAGCCCTCGTCCTCACGCTCCAGCAGGAAGCCTTCGCGTGCGTTGCGCATGACGCGCATGGCCTGCAGTCGGTCCTGTTCATCCAACTGGTATTCGAAGGTGTTGCCGACGCGCCAATGGGTCAAGATCCGCTGATCCGGCAGGCTTTCCAGCAGGCGGATTGCTTCGCTGTAGCCGAGGCCCAGCTCATTCTGGGCCAGCACGGCAAAGGTGTCGCCCTGCTGCACGGTATAGGTCCGCCACTCGGGCACGAAGGGCTCGTCGGCGGCCATTTCGTGATCGAAGACGATGGGGCCATCCTCGAAGAACGCGAGCTCTGCTTCGTCATACTCCTCGTAGGAGGTGGCATCGGCGGCGAGCGCTTCGTCATCGGTGTAGGTATCGTCCAGCATGCCGCTGGCCAGGGTGCCGATGACCATTGCCATGTGCAGTGCGCCGGAGTCCAGGGCGGTGACCAGCTCGACGCTGGGGGCTTCCTGCTCGGTGGAGGCGACCACCTCGTCCAGTTCGGCTTTCGGCGGCGAGGCAATGAGCTCGGGGGCGGCCTGGGCTTTGGGGATGCCGGCCAGTGCATCACCGTTGAGATCGATGATCTCGGTGGGCTTCAACTGGGAAAGGGGGATGTAGCCGCGGGTGGCGTCGATGGCCTGGGTAGCGACTTCGATGGCATCGGCTACCGAATAGCGGTCGCTGCTGAGAGAGGGAAGGCCGGGTTGGGCTTCGGGCGACATCGGATAGAGTACGGTTTCGGGTATCTGGCCCTGTCGCTGTGTGTTCTCGACGAGGGTGACAATCTTGTGTGCGCCCAGCACTGTGACCATGGTGGCAACGGGTAACAGTAATAGCTTATGCGTGCGGGGCAGCGAATGAAGGATTCGCAACATGGTGTTTGGCCATATAAATAAGTGACATGAATATAAAAAGGCATGGGAACCTTAACCCATGATATATGGCATGCCTAGACTGTAAGAATATACAGTTATGACCACCCCGGGAGAATTCTGACGTTCTCCCGGGTCATGTCTCTATTTTCAAACACCGTTTCTCAACATTTCCATTGAACGGTAACGGGGCAGAAAACACAACCCCTGTCCGGCTAGCGTTCAAGCTGAGCGAATGAACCTGGAGGGTCCTGTTGCATCAGGATGCAGTGAAGGTGCCATCGCGGTAGTCCGCCAGGGCCTGCTCGATCTCGTGGGGATGATTCATCACGAAGGGACCATAGTGGACGATGGGTTCGCGGTGGGGCGTGCCGGCCAGGATCAGGCACTGAGCGCCTTCCTGACTGCGCAGAGCCAGCCGCTGCCCGTTGCCGAGGCGTGCCAGTTGTCCTGCCCCTACGGCCTCTCCGTCGATCATGAGCTCACCCTCGAAGACATAGACTGCCAGGGTTTCGTCGGCCATGATCAGGCTCAGCGTGCCTCCGGCAGAGAGTCGGGCATGGCCCACGGCACCCTTGCCTGCCAGGGCGTCAAGCGGTCCTTCCACGGCATTGCCGCCTTCGTTTTGCCAGCGGCCTCCCAGCGCAATCAGTTCAGCCCGGTCGCCCTGGAGATGCGGCATTTCGTCACTACGAACGTCCCGGTAAGTGGCCGGACTGAGCTTGTCCCTGGCGGCCAGGTTGAGCCAGAGCTGGAAGCCGTGCAGGCCCTGGCTGTCGGTCAGTGGCATTTCTGAATGCACGATACCCCGCCCGGTATGCATCCACTGGGCATCGCCGGCGCGAATGGTGCTCGTATGGTCGAGATGATCCCCATGGGTCAGCCCCCCATGGAGGATATAGGTCAGGGTCTGGATGCCGCGATGGGGGTGAGGGGGGAAGCCGCCAATATAGTCGTCTGGGCTGTCGGAGCCCAGTTCATCGAGCATGAGGAAAGGGTCGATGCCGCCACCGAAATCGTGGATGCGCTGTATCTTGACCCCATCGCCGTCCTGGCTGGGATGGCTGTGAATCAGGTTGGCGATGGTACGGTTCTCGAGGGGAGCGGCCATGGAAGTGGCTCCAGTGTCAGTATATAGCTGGCATTTTAAGCCGCTTGTTTCGAAAATTAAGCGCATAGTTTTGCCGCATTCATTCGAGGATATCGAAATGTCCCGCGTTACTCTGGCCCAATGGCAGATGCTGGCGGCGGTAGTGGACCACGGTGGGTTTGCGCGAGCTGCCGAAGTGGTACACAAGAGCCCGTCGACGCTCAATCATGCGGTGCATAAGCTGGAGCAGCAGCTTGGTGTACAGGTTCTGGAGCCGGTAGGGCGCCAAGTGAGGCTCACTGAAGCCGGTGAAATGCTGCTGCGACGAGCGCGACAGCTGATCGAGAGCGCCGAGGCGCTGGAGGATGTGGCAGGGCGGCTGGCGGAAGGTCTTGAGGCGGAAGTGGTGCTGGCAGTCGACCAGATATTTCCTCCTCAGGCCCTGGCTGTGGCGCTGCGCCGCTTCTCTGCCGCCTATCCCCATGTGCGGGTGCAATTGCATGAGACGGTACTCAACGGGGGTATCGAGATGCTCTACGACGGCCGCGCTGACCTGGTGGTTTCCGGACTCGCCGCACAGGGGTTTCTTGGCGAACTGCTTGCCCCGGTGCGCTTCATCGCCGTGGCCCACCCGGAACATCCACTGCATTTGCTGGATCGACAGCTCGACCTGCGTGACCTGCTGCGCCACCGCCAACTGGTGGTGCGCGACTCGGCGCTTCGCCAGTCGATGGATGCCGGCTGGCTCAAGGCCGAGCAGCGCTGGACCGTTAGTCATCTCGAAACCTCGATCGACATGGTGCGGCGCGGCCTGGGTTTCGCGTGGTTGCCCGACACACGCATTACGCACGATATGGCGGCGGGCAAGGTGAAGGCGCTGCCCCTGGCCGCCGGTGGCGTTCGAGAAATTCCCGTTCAGTTGATTTTTCGCGACCGGGATCGTGCCGGGCCGGCGACCCATGCCATGGCCGAAGTACTTCATGGGGCGGTTGCCAGTGAATGTCCCGGCAGTAGAGGAGAGGTTCATTCGATTTAGTCGTATTGATGCGGCCAAAAACTGCACTTGAGCGCCGAGGAAATCGGCTTAATCTGATGGCAGACACATCATCTGACCGGGAGCTCATCATGGGGCTGTTGATCGACGGCAAGTGGCAAGACCAGTGGTACGACACCAAGAAGCATGGCGGCGAGTTCGTCAGGGAATCCGCCAAGCTTCGTGATTGGGTCACGGCGGATGGCGATGCGGGACCCGACGGGCAGCCGGGGCTTCCCGCCGAGGCAGGGCGCTATCATCTTTATGTGTCACTGGCCTGTCCCTGGGCTCACCGTACCCTGATCCTGCGCAAGCTCAAGGGGCTGGATTCGCTGATCGGCATGTCCTATGTCAGCCCCCTGATGCTGGACCAGGGCTGGACCTATGATGAGCAGGAAGGTTCGAGCGGCGACTCCGTCAACGGCGTCTCCTATCACCACCAGCTCTATACCATGACCGATTCTCGCTACACCGGGCGGGTGACGGTGCCGGCGCTGTGGGACAAGCGGGAAGGGCGCATCGTCAACAATGAATCCGCCGAGCTGTTGCGCATGTTCAACGATGCCTTCGATGACTTGACCGGCAACCGGCTGGACTTCTACCCGGCCGATCTGCGCGAGACCATCGATGTGGTCAACGACGATGTCTATGACCATATCAATAACGGTGTCTACAAGTCGGGCTTTGCCACCGAGCAGGCCGTGTACGAGAAGCACGTGCTGGCGCTGTTCGAGTCGCTGGATCGCATGGAGGCGAGACTTGCCGAGAATCGCTACCTGGCTGGCGAATGGCTTACCGAGGCCGATATTCGCCTGTTTACCACCCTGGTACGCTTCGATGCCGTCTATCACGGCCACTTCAAGTGCAACCTGCGCCGCATCGAGGACTACCCGAATCTCTCGAACTACCTGCGCGAGCTCTACCAGTGGCCGGGTATCGCCGACACGGTGGACTTCGGCCATATCAAGCGCCACTACTACTATAGCCACGACACCATCAACCCGACGCGCATCGTGCCGGCAGGTCCGTTGCTCGAGCTCGACCGCCCCCACGACCGGGAGCGGTTGGCGGGGAAGGGGATCAGAGAAAAAGAATGAAGCAGGAAGGGTGGGGACGGTATCACGGCTGGCAACACCGCCGGGAGGCTAGCGCATCCAGTCGCCGATGCGTCGGACCGGAGCTAAAGCTTCCTCCGACAGCGGTGTGGCGCCGTTGGTGAATAGAATCGCTGTTGGAGCGCTGCTTTGCATCGTGACTGGCGCCGCCAGGCGCCCTGGCGGAGGCTGCGGCGTTGGTGGAGAGGATCGCTGTTGGAGCGCTGCTCCGCATCGCGACTGGCGCCGCTAGGCGCCCTGGCGGAGGCTGCCGGAGTTGGCAACAACCGCGCCCATTGGCAACACCGCCGGGAGGCTAGCGCCTCCAGTCGTGATCTAAAGATACTCCAACAAATGCTTATCTCCCTTGGCCGAGAGGATCGCTGTTGGAGCGCTGGTTCCCATCGCGACTGGCGCCGGCAGGCGCCCTGGCGGAGGCTGCCGGCGTTGGCAACAACCGCGCCCATCGGCAACCCCGCCGGGGAGACCTGCGGCCTCCAGTCGTGATCTAAAGATACTCCAACAAATGCTTATCTCCCTTGGCCGAGAGGATCGCTGTCGGGCCAGAGTTGAAGCTTCCTCAACAAAGGGGAAATCGCCTGCCCGTCCCTTACCGCTGCTTCGCCAGCCACCTGTCCAGCGCATTGGCGAACTCGCGCCGGTCGGTGTCCGAATAGCCCTTGGGGCCGCCGGTGTGTTCGCCGCTGGCGCGCAGGGTCTCCATGAAATCCCGCATCTGTACCCGCGCCTTGATATTGCCCTTGTCGAGCATCTCGCCACGGGTGGTCATGACCGCCGCGCCTTTTTCGATGGCCTCCAGTGCCAGCGGCAGGTCGGAGGTGAGCAGAAGGTCGCCGGGAGCGAGACGGGCGACGATCTCGTTGTCGGCGGCGTCGAAGCCATGGCTCACCGCAAGGGACTTGACGCAGCGCGAGGGTGGCAGCGGGATCGTGTGGTTGGCCACGAACCAGGTGGGGGTGTCGGTACGCTCGGCGGCGCGCACGATGATGTCTCGCGCTACCTTGGGACAGGCGTCGGCATCGACCCACAGGGTTGGCATTGGCAGGTTCCTTGGATGAGAGTGACATGACCGTTAGCGTTGAAAGTACTGGCCAGGGGGAAGCACCGATGGTAGCATGCGCCCTCCTCGCATGTGCTGACCCCGCCATCATGACGATTCGCCGGTGCTGAAGTTGCCCGAGCCGAATCACCGAGACCTGCGGTTATCTACCGACAGTGTCCGAGATGTGAAGATGGAGCGCCACCAGATGCCGCCAACCGGCGACATCGGCGCAGAAAGGTCGCCTTAGCGGTTCGCAGGCCCCCAGGGCGCGAACCGGATGCCAGGTGCGACCGGCGTCCCCGATACCGTGACTCGCTCTGCCCTTCGGCCAATGATGGCCCTCGACAAGCGCAGTGCGCCCGACCGTTCTATTGCGTCGGGGATGCCTCAATGTGATTTTGCCGGCCGCTGCCGGCCTACCAAGGTGTGATTGATGACCTCGACTTCTGTCGCTTCGCCGAGCTTCGGCGATCTTGCTCTGTTGCCTGCCGTTCTCTCCGCTGTGGAAACACTGGGCTACGAGACTCCTTCCCCGATCCAGCTGCAGACCATTCCTGCACTGCTGGAAGGGCGTGACATGCTGGGCCAGGCCCAGACCGGCACCGGCAAGACCGCTGCCTTTGCACTGCCGATTCTGTCCCGCCTGGAGCTGACTCGCCGTGAGCCTCAGGTGCTGGTAATGGCGCCGACCCGCGAGCTGGCTCAGCAGGTAGCCGTGTCGTTCAGCAAGTACGGCCAGAACCTCAAGGGCCTGGAAGTCGCCACCCTGTGTGGCGGCCAGGAATACCGTGAGCAGCTGGGTGCCCTGAAGCGTGGCGCCCAAGTGGTGGTCGGCACCCCCGGCCGCATCATCGACCACCTGGATCGCGGTAGCCTCAAGCTCGACGGCCTCTCTGCCCTGGTGCTCGACGAAGCCGACGAGATGCTGCGCATGGGCTTCATCGACGACGTCAAGCGTGTGGTCGCCGATACGCCCAAGGATGCCCAGCGGGTCTTCTTCTCGGCAACGCTTCCGACCGAGATCGAGCGCATCGTCAATCGCTACCTGGTCGATCCGGTCAAGGTTGTGATCGAAGCCAGCGTGGGCACTGCTGCCAGCATCGACCAGCGTCTGGTACGCGTCGAAGGCGGCGCCAAGCTGGAAGCGCTGTCGCGCATCCTTGAGGTCGAGCCGGTCGATGGCGCCATCGTCTTCGTGCGGACCCGTGCTGCCTGTACCACGCTGATGGAGCAACTCTCTGCCCGCGGCGTGAACGTGGCGAGCCTTTCCGGTGACCTGGACCAGAGCCTGCGCGAGCGCACCATCACCCGTCTCAAGCGTGGCAAGGTCGATGTGCTGATCGCCACCGACGTGGCCGCCCGCGGCCTCGACGTGTCGCGTATCACCCACGTCATCAACTATGACCTGCCCCAGGACAGCGAAGCCTATACCCACCGTATCGGTCGTACCGGCCGTGCGGGCCGTACCGGCATCGCGATCACCTTCGTCGGCTCGCGCGAAATGCGCAAGGTGCGCTGGATGGAGCAGGCCACCGGTCAGCACATGGCTGATATGCCGATTCCCGACGAAGCCGCCATTCGCGCCCATCGGGATAATGCCTTCTTCCTGCGTACCCAGGGCGCCCTGACTGCCGGTGCCGAGGAGCAGCGTGCGCTGATCGAGCGCCTGGTCGCTGAAGGGCATGACCCCGTCGAGCTGGCCTGTGCCTTCGCCGCCATGGCTCGCGCCGACGAAGCGCCCATCGGCCGCATGCAGCCGCCGCGCAAGGAGCGTACCGAGCGCGATCCGCGTGACGGCAAGCCGGCGCGCCGCGAGCGTGGCCCCAGCGAAGGCATGACCCGCTACCGTGTCGCCGTGGGTCACAAGGATGGCGTCAAGCCGGGCCAGCTGGTCGGTGCCCTGGCCAATGAAGGGGGCATCGAAGGTGCCCGCATCGGTCGCATCGACATTCGCAATGCCTTCTCCGTGGTGGAGTTGCCGAGCTCGCTGCCGGCCAGCATCCTCGAGAAGATGGCCCGTGCCCGTGTCGCCGGTCGCCCGCTGGAAATCAGTGAAGACGCCGGTGCCACTGCCGAGCGCGCCCCGCGTCGTCGCCAGGATGGGGATGCCCCGATTCGGCGTCGCAACACGGCGTAAGTCCCCATGATCGTTTAGGCGATTGAGGACGCAAAAAACCCAGGCCGGTCACCCGGCCTGGGTTTTTTTTGTTAGTGCCTACAAAGGCCACGATAAACGCTCGACTATTCCAGCTAGGTACCTATTCCGCGAGCTTGATTTCGGTAGTGCAGCGATAGGTGCATGTGGCTCCTATGAATACTATGAGCAATAGCGAACCAATCGAGTACCGACGTTTATTGGCCGGATGAGGTGACCTGCGCTGCTGTGAGAGCCGCATCGGGAACCTGTTCCATACGCCGACGCTCTTCGTTGAGAATTTCCAGCGCCTGTTCGGATGTCACACGGGAAGCCGGCGTGAGCAAGCTGACAGCCACTCCGACGAACATTGCCACCGATACCGCCGGTATGCTCGGATTGCCCCAATAGGCGCTCCAATCGGCGTTGGCAATGATCGATAGCGACGTTGCCGAGGCGCTTACCAAGGTGGCTACCGCCCCTTGCCAGTTGTAGCGCGGCCAGAAGCGACCAAGCAGGGCACAGACGAAGAGCCCGGCCATAATGGTGGCGATCATGCGAGTGATATAGGTGATCACATTGTCCGATGTCAGGGCGAATGCCAGTGCCAGGCCAATGGTGGCGACCAGGGCGATGCGGGAGAAACGCACAACGTTATGGGCTGAGGGCGCCTGGCCCGTGACCAGCGTATAGAGATCGCGCATCAGCGTGGAGACCCCGGCAATGGCATCCGAGCTGGCGCTGGACATGGTCGCTGAGAGTCCTGCCACCAGAAGCAGCAGGCCGAGCCCAAGGGGCAGCACCTCAGTGGCTAGGAAGGGGAAGGCGTAGTTACTGTTCTCGAGGCCGGGATTCAGTGCATGGGTGGCCATGCCGATGATTGCCGGAATGATCGAGAAGCCCAGGTAGAGCACGCCGGTGATCACGAAGGAGCGGCGCACCGAAGAGACCGACTCGCCTGAGTAGATGCGCTGGCGGAACGAGGGGGTGGCGAGTACGCCAACGGCGATTACCGCCGCGAGCGACAGTGCCGGTAGGCCACCGATCGCCCCGATGCCGAGGAAGCTGGCCGCACCGGCATCCATCCCGGCGGTCAGCCCCGAGAAGCCGCCGACCTCGACCAGGGCGAGTACGGCCATCAGCAGGAAACCGGCGAACAGGATGACCGCCTGCACGGTATCGGTCCACACCACGGCGAAGTAGCCGCCGATCACGCAGTAGATGCCGAAGCCCAGCGCCACCAGGACGCGTGCGGTGTTGAGGTCGATGCCCGCCATCCAGGAGAGGTAGAGCCCGCCGCCCAGGATATGCGCACCCAGCCAGCCGATGCAGGCGATATAGATCAGCACCGCGACCAGGTTGCGCACCAGGCGGTTGGCACCCACGTAGTAGGCGAGCTCCTCGCTCATGGTCATGAATCGCAGCTGGCGTACTGGGGCGAACAGCAGCGCCAGCAGTAGCACCCCGACGGCACCCCCGATGCCGTACAGCGCCCCAGCCCAGCCGTTGGCGTAGCCGAACCCCACCGCTCCCATGCTCGATCCGGTGCCGACCATGGTGGCCACGGTGGTGCCGATGGTGAGGAATAGAGGCACGCTGCGCCCGCCGAGCAGGAAGTCGTCGCCGCTGCCGCGCTTGTGGCGGGAGATCCACCAGCCGAAGCCGATCATGGCGACGACGTACACCAGAAAGGTGGTAAGGAATATTTGACTGTTCATGGTAGCCTCTTGTCGTTGTTTGCCCGGCCGTTGCCGCGGCCAGGGTAAGCAATGTCACGATTGCCGGCGGGTTGATCTTGTCTTGTGAGGTCCCGTCGACGATCCGGTGTCGTGCCCTTGCCGGGGCACGGCACCCCCTCTTTCTAGGCCCGGTCGGCCCGGAAACACTTGACGTCTACCTCTACCTTGCATTCCACCACCAGGTCCTGGACGCTGCAGATGCGTGCCGGCGGGTTGTCGCCGAACACGTCGCGGAACACCTTGTTGAACGACGAAAAATAACGCGCGTCGGTGAGCACCGCCGTCACGTGCACTACGTTCTCCACGCCATAGCCGGCCTCGCGCATGATTGTCAGGCAGTTGTCGAAGGCGTGCCGGGTCTGCTCGACGATGCCGCCCTCGACTACCTCGCCGTCTCGCATCGGCGTCTGGCCGGAAACGTAGAGCCAGCCGCCGGCTTCCACGGCGCGTGCGAACGGCAGCTTCTGTCCGCCGGTGCCGACGCCGCCCTCGATGCCGTATCGGGTAATGCTCATTGCCATTTCTCCTTGGTGGGAATGTGTCGGGAAGGCGTATCGGTGATGCGCCTCGTGCGGCGCAGCATGCGTCCGGCACGTTCGCCGGTAGCCTCGCCTTGGCGATAGCCGATGACACCGTTGACCATGACCATCTCGATGCCCCGAGCCGGGGCGATTGGGGTGTCGTAGTCGGCGGTATCGGCGAGGGTATCGAGGTCGAACAGCGTCAGATCGGCAAAGGCCCCGGTGCGGATCACGCCGCGATCGTCGAGGCCGAAGTTGGCGGCCGACAGGCCGGTCATCTTGCGCACCGCCTCGGCCAGAGGCATCAGGCCCAGGTCGCGGCTATAGTGCGCCAGCACGCGGGGGAAGGCGCCCCATAGCCGCGGGTGCGGGTGCGGATCGTTGGGCAGGCCATCGGAGCCGACCATCGACAGGGGATGGGCCAGTACCCGGCGCATGTCATCCTCGCTCATGTTGTGGTAGACCGCCCCGGCCGGCTGCAGGCGCCGCGCCGCGTCCAGCAGGGACACGTCCCAATCGGCGGCAATGTCCGCGAGCGGGCGGCGGGCCTGCTCGGGATGTGGTTCGGACCAGGTGATGACGATCTCGATCTCGTCGGTGACCTGACCTAGGTCGAGGGTCGAGGACCCGGCGGTGTAGGGGTAGCAGTCGCAGTGGGCGCATTGGTAACGTGCCGCCCCTTCGAGTTTTTCCAGGGCATGTGGTGCACCGCCCCAGTTGCCGGCGCCGGCGCACTTCAGGTGTGAGATGACCAGCGGCACCTGGCCGTGGCGTGCAGTGGCGAAGGCTTCGTCCATCGCCTCGAACAGCCCGGCGAACTCGTCACGCAAGTGCGTAGTGTAGACGCCGCCGGCCCGGCCCAACGCGGACACCAGCGGCTGCATTTCTGCCGTGGGAGCATGAAAGGCGTTGCGGTAGGCGAGACCCGAGCTCAACCCCAGGGCGCCTTCGCCGAGCGCTTGACGCAGCAGGTGCTCCATTCCGGCGATCTCAGCGTTACTGGCGGGACGCGCAAAGTCGTTCATCACCTGGCTGCGCAGGCTGGTATGGCCTACCAGGGCGGCGACGTTGATGCTGGGGATCGCCGCCTCCACAGCCTCGGCGTATGCGGCGAAGCTTGGATAGCGGAAATCCTCGGTGCGACCCAGCAAGTTCATGGGGTCGGGAACCTCGCCCGTAAGGGTCACTGGGCTCGCGCTGATGCCGCAATTGCCTACCACCACCGTAGTCACCCCCTGGGAGAGCTTGGGCAGCATCTCGGGGGAGCGAATCACATTGGTGTCGTCATGGGTGTGCACGTCGATGAAGCCTGGAGCCAGGTAGCGACCGTCGGCGTCGATCTCGCTGACTGCCCCGGAGGAGGAGAGATCTCCCACGGCGGCGATGCGATCGCCGCGTACGGCCACGTCGGCCCGGAAGGGGGCAGTGCCGGTACCGTCGACGATCCAGGCGTTGCGGATCAATAGGTCATAGCGCATGTCAGTCTCCCAGCGGCTGGCGATTATCGCCGCCGCGATGGGCATCGAGGGTGAGTTTCAGGCGGCGCAGCTTGTCGCGGGAGCGCTCGCGATGGCGCAGGGCCAGTTCCAAGGCCAGCACGTCGATGGCGGCGAGCATGGCGTAACGGGAAGCTGAAGGGTGATAGATGAAATCGGTCTCGCGAGCCGCCACCGGTAGCATCACGTCGGCATGTTCTGCCAGGGGCGAGCCCTGTGCGGTAATCGCCACAACCTTGGCACCGTACTGGCGGGCGATCCGTGCCGACTCCACCATCTCAGGGGTATGGCCAGTCACCGAGAGCACCACCACCACGTCATCGGGGTCGAGGGTCGAAGCCACCATACGTGGCAACAGCGCCTGCGGATAAGCGCAAATCGCATAGCCGAGGCGCACCAGGCGGAACTGCATCTCTTGAGCCAGCATGCTGGAGCCGCCACCGGCGCCGAAGACGAGGATCTGGCGGGCGGCGTCGAGCCGATCCACGGCGCCGGCCACGTCGGCCTGGGCCATTAGGTCGCGGTTCACGGCGAGGGTCTGGGTGGCGATCTCGTAGACCGCGGCGGGGCCGTCCTCGGGTGCCGACTCCTGGATGAAACGCCGGCCTGCGGCCAGTGACCGTGTCAAACGGGTCTTGAGGTCGCGCACGTTGTTGCAACCCGTGGCGCGAGCGAAGCGTGTCACGCTGGCATCGCTCACGCCGGCTCGGGCGGCAATCTCGCTGATGCTTGCCTCGGTGACGAAGTCGATATCGGCGAAGATCAGCTCGGCGACTTTCTTCTCAGCGTCGCGCAGGCTGGCGAAGTCCGCCGTAATGCGGGAAAGGATGTCAATCTCTTGGCTCACCGAAGGGCTCCTGTGTTGCCTCGCTTGAAAAATATGTTAGTTTCTAACTTTGTGTCAAGCTGATGTGAAAATAACTATCAGTAAGTTCGTATTAAGAGGAGGTATTCATGCAAGAAGGGGGGAGCAGCATGGCGAAGGGAACTGGCACTGAAAGGGGAGGCGTCGACAAGGGAACCGTTGAGCTGGGGGCCGACCTGGTGAGCGGAGTCAGTCTGCCGGCGGCAGTGATTCATGAGGCGCCGCTGGCACACAATCTAGCGTGGATGCAGCGCTTCACCGAAGTCCATGGCGCTCGCCTGGCGCCCCACGGCAAGACCACCATGACGCCGGCCCTGTTCAAGCGTCAGCTCGAGGCTGGGGCATGGGGCATTACTTTGGCTACGGCACCCCAGTGCCGTGCGGCCTTCTCCCATGGCGTGCGACGCCTGCTGATGGCCAACCAACTGGTGGGACAGGCCAATATGGCCATGGTGGCGGACTTGATCGCGGCCGGCGCCGATTTCTACTGCGTGGTGGATGGGGTCGATAACGTGCGCCAGTTGGGACGCTTCTTCGCCGAGCGAAACCAGCGCCTGGCGGTGCTGATCGAGCTGGGCGTACCGGGCGGGCGCTGTGGTTGTCGCAGCCAGGCGGCCGTGCAGACCCTGGCTGAGGCCGTCGCGGCCGAACCGGCTCTGGTCCTCGCCGGGCTGGAGGGCTACGAGGGCGTTGTACACGGCGAGGATCCCGCCGCTGCTGTACGCGACTATGCTCAGCGCCTGGTCGAGACTGTGCTGGCGCTAGAGTCGGCGGGGCGATTCGATGTGGCCGAGCCCATCATTACCGCCTCAGGCTCCGCCTGGTACGACCTGATTGCAGAAGCGTTCCAGGCCGCCTCGTTACAGGATCGTTTCGTGCCGGTGCTGCGCCCGGGCTGCTACGTGGTGCACGACCATGGCCTTTATCGTGAGGCCCAGCGCGATGTCATGAGGCGACGCCCCGACCTGCAGCGTGGGCTCGAGCCGGCATTGGAGGTCTTTGCCCAGGTACAATCGCTGCCCGAGCCTGGCCTGGCGATCATTGCCCTGGGCAAGCGCGACATTGGCCACGACCAACTACCAGTGGTCCTGCGCCGCTACCGCGAAGGAGGCGATCCAGGGGAAATGCTCTCCGTCGTAGGGTGGCAGGTGACCAAGCTGATGGACCAGCACACCTTCGTGCACCTGCCCGGAGATGTCGACGATATCGCCGTGGGCGATATCGTCGCCTTCGGCGCTTCCCATCCATGCCTCACCTTCGACAAGTGGCGCCAGCTGTTGTTGGTGGATGAGGCGCTGAAGGTCAAGGATAGCCTGGCAACCTGCTTCTAGTCGGCCAAAGGTGCAGCGCTTCAGGCCTCGCGCTTGTCGTCGGCTAATTGCGATACCCTAGGGTTGCCGTCATGCAGCGGCTGGATGGACTCAACCCAGGCCGGTTACCCGGCCTGGGTTTTTTGTGCCCGTGCCAGTGGCTAGCGCTGGTGCGCCAGCCACTGGCGAATGCCGAAGGTCCAGGGGGGCAGGGTGTCGCTATGGTCGACACGGTTGATCAGTGCGCCTAGCGCCGGCGTGGCGATGGTGACGGTGTCACCGATATGGTGAGTAAAGCCCTGGCCTTCGCCGTCGCGGTCCTGGATCGGCGAGAACATGGTGCCGAGGAACAGCATGAAGCCGTCCGGGTACTGATGGTGGGCACCGATGGTCTGACGGACCAGATCCAGCGGGTCGCGGCTGATTTCGCGCATATCGCTCTCGCCTTCCAGCAGGAAGCCGTCGTCCTCGCCCTCAATGCGCAGCGACACCCGCGCCGTGCGCACACTGTCGAGGGTGAAGCGTTCGTCGAACAGGCGAATGAAGGGGCCGATTGAGCAGGAGGCATTATTATCCTTGGCCTTGCCCAGCAGCAGGGCGCTGCGCCCCTCGATGTCGCGCAGGTTGACGTCATTGCCGAGAGTGGCGCCTTTCGGGGTTCCGATAGCATCCACCGCCAGCACGATCTCCGGCTCGGGATTATTCCACTTGGAGGCCGGGTGAAGCCCGACGTAAGCACCAAAGCCGACTGACGAGAGGGGCTGGGCCTTGGTGAACACTTCGGCATCGGGACCGAGGCCCACCTCCATGTACTGAGACCAGGCGCCGCGGGCCTGCAGGGCGGCCTTGAGCGCCATGGCTTCATCGGAACCCGGTGCAATGCGCGACAAGTCCTTGCCGATCATCTCATTCAGCTCGGCACGCAGCTGGCTGGCCCGGGTGGCATCGCCACCGGCCTGCTCCTCGATCACCCGCTCCAACAGGCTCACCGCAAAGGTGACGCCGCAGGCCTTTATGGCCTGCACATCGCAGGGTGCGAGCAGGTAAGGGGGCAACTGTGGTTCGGCCAGGGAGTTTGCCAGCAGGCTGGTTACGTTCCCCAGTGAGTCTCCTTCGACGCGCTGAGCAAAGTCGGCGGCATCGCCGCGGTCGAGCAGGTTGGCCATGCAGTTGCAGTGGGTGGAAATGTCGATCACTTTGCCCTGGCGCACTACCACCAGGGCAGGACCGGCCGGTTTCGATCCCGCGGCTTCACGCCAGACGCGACCCACCAACAGGGCCTGATCGTAATCCTCGGGGAGATACTCGCTCGTCTTGTTTTCGTCGTTCACGTCTCATGCCTCACGTTTGCCATCAACCAGCCGCGATACGCCCCAGGGGTTGCCGTTCTTGAGCGGCTCAGGCAACAGGCCCTCCGGCAGCGCCTGGTAGCACACCGGGCGCAGGAAGCGGAAGATCGCCGCGCTGCCCACCGAGGTGGTGCGGGAGTCCGAGGTTGCCGGGTAGGGGCCGCCGTGGACCATGGCATGGCACACCTCCACGCCAGTGGGCCAGCCGTTGGCCAGGATCCGCCCCGCCTTGCGCTCGAGAATGGGCAGCAGCCCCCTGGCCACGGCGAGATCACCGTCGTCCATCTGCAGGGTAGCGGTGAGCTGGCCTTCGAGCTCGCCGGCCACGCGCTGCATTTCCTGCACGTCCCGGCACGCGATCACCAGCGAAGTGGCGCCAAACACCTCCTCCTGCAGCTCGGGATCAACGAGGAAGTCGGCCGCCGAAGTGACGAACAGCCCCGCCTGGCAGGGGTGGGCCGACTCGCCGGCCTGCCCGCGGGCCACTTCCCTGACCTTGCCGTTGCCGGAAAGCCGACCCACGCCCTGCTGGTAGGCGTCGTGGATGCCCGGGGTGAGCATGGTCTGGGCGGCGCTTGCCTTCACGGCATCGCCCGACGCTGCGATGAAGGCATCGAGTTCGGGACCCTTCACTGCGATCACCAGCCCCGGGTTGGTGCAGAACTGCCCGGCGCCCATGTTCAGCGAGGCGACGAAGCCCTCGGCGATCTTGTCGCCGCGGGCCTTCAAGGCCTCGGGCAGCAGGAACACCGGATTGATCGAGCTCATCTCGGCGTAGACCGGGATCGGCTGCGGGCGACTTTGTGCCGTCTTCATCAGCGCGGTGCCACCGCTACGGGAGCCGGTGAAGCCCACCGCCTGGATGCGCGGATCGCTGACCAGCGCCTGGCCGATCTCCCGGCCTGAGCCGAACAGCAGCGAGAAGACGCCCTCGGGCAGGCCACTCTTTTCGACAGCGTTCTGCACCGCACGACCCACCAGCTCCGAGGTGCCGGGGTGGGCGGAGTGGCCCTTGACGATCACCGGGCAGCCGGCGGCCAATGCCGAGGCGGTATCGCCACCGGCCACGCTGAAGGCCAGCGGGAAATTGCTGGCACCGAACACGGCAACGGGGCCCAGCGGAATGTGACGCTGGCGCAGGTCTGCACGGGGCATCGGCTCGCGTTCGGGCAGCGCCGGGTCGAGGCGCACGTCGAGCCACTCGCCGGCGCGCACCACGGCAGCGAACAGGCGCAGCTGACCGCAGGTGCGACCGCGCTCGCCCTCGAGACGCGCCCGGGGCAGTCCGGTCTCGGCGATGGCGCGCTCGATAAGTGCCTCGCCGACGGCTTCGATCTCAGAGGCGACCGTCTCGAGAAAGACGGCGCGCTGCTCCAGCGTGGTCTCGCGGTAAGTGCCAAACGCCGCCTCGGCGAGCTGGCAGGCACGCTCGACCTCGGCCTTGCCGCCACCCTCGTAGGTGGGCTCGAGATTCTCGCCAGTGGCGGGGTTGACGGCGTTGATGGGCTTGGAACTGCCGCTGACGGCCTCGCGGCCGATGAGCATCTTGCCTTGCAGGGTCATAAGTAAACTCCTTGTGTCATGCAGCCCCTAGAGCGATTTCACGCCGATAGGGGGCGTCTCCATCTCGAAGCGTAGTGGATTGCGCAGGGGGCGGCCGAGCTCGGCCAGCTCGATCTCGAAACGGTCGCCGTCCCGGGTCTGAATGCCATCGGCGAAGCTCAGGGTGGCGGTGCCGAAGAAATGCACGTGGACATCACCGGACCGACGAAAACCCGAATATTTGAAGTGGTGATGCTCCAGGTTGGCCAGGCTATGGGCCATGTTGGCCTCGCCGGTGAGAAACGGTTTCTCCCAGACGGTCTCGCCTCCTCGCACGATGCGGCTGACGCCCTCCAGGTGATCGGGCAACTCGCCGATCAGCAGCTCCGGGCCGATACTGCAGGCGCGCAGCTTGGAGTGGGCCAGCCACAGGTAGTTGAAGCGCTCGGTGACATGGTCGGAAAACTCGTTGCCGATGGCATAGCCAACCCGCCAGGGCTGGCCGTCGTCACCGATGACATAGAGCCCGGCGAGCTCCGGTTCCTCGCCGGCATCCTCGGCAAAGGCGGGCACCGGGATCTCGGTTTCCGGGGCGATCATGCAGTCGCCGTCGCCCTTGTAGAACCACTCCGGCTGGGCGCCGGTCTCGCCTGGGGCGGGCTTGCCGCCCTCCACGCCGAGCTTGAACATGCGCATGGAGTCGGTCAGTTCCGTTTCGGAGACCTGTGTCTTGGCGTGCATGGCCGAGCGCGTGTCGGCGCTGCCCAGGTGAGTGAGGCCGGTGCCGGTGACCAGGCAGTGGGCCGGGTCGGGGTGGGTCAGCGGCGGCAGCAGGCGTTTCTCGTCGATCAGTTGCTGGTAGTCGACCAAGTTGTCGTCAAGTCGAACGTCGATCACCGCCTGAAGAGACTGTCCGCTGGCGATAGCGATCTGTGCCAGGGCATGGGTGCCGCCCTCCACGATGATGGGGCGCACGGTATCGGTGGTTTCCACCACGGCCACCCGTAGCACGTTTCGGTCGAGATACTGAATCAAACGCATGCAAGATTCCTTGTGCGATCCAGGGGATCAATTGCCGCGCACGGCAGTGATATCGGGCAGCCAGGTGACGATGCCGGGGAAGGCGATCAGGATCA